>NZ_CP087176.1:5546793-5848420 GCF_024748695.1 Pseudomonas sp. B21-040 | reverse complement strand
CTGCCCTTGTGTTGAATCAGGCGTGGGTCGTCCAGCGGAAAGCTGCGGCCCAATTCTGTTTCGAGAATAGTCTGCAACTTGTGATTATCGACCTTGCCGTCGGCGCCGATCGCTTCCTTGAGTTTTTCCGGTGCAACCTGCGCGGTCTTGCCCGGCTCGAAATAGATCGCCCCGGTGGCGAAGTCCACGGCAAAGGCGATCAGGCCGGGGATGATGTAGAACAGCAGGCCCACAGCATCCAGCGCCGCGACAGCCGGGTCGATCTTGCCGTCAATTTGCCCACGGCGATCGGGATAGAAAATCGAGCCGCACGCCGTAACCTGGGTCAGCAGGGTCGCGACCAATACACCGCCAATCAAGCGAAAGGGAACACGCATGGAAAAACTCCTGAGTCATCTGGAAAACGAAGCATCGTTGTTATGAATTAGGACCGCGACAAACACCGAGCAGTTCGTCGTTATACTCGCCGCTCTGTTTGGGAGCCAGCATGAATTCTTTGCCGATTGATGAAGTTTTACCCGCCCTGCGTGAAGCCTTGGCGACACGCCACGAAGCCGTGCTCGAAGCACCGCCCGGTGCCGGTAAAACCACGCGCGTGCCCTTGGCCTTGCTCAATGAGCCCTGGCTGGCCGGGCAGACCATCCTGATGCTTGAACCGCGTCGTTTGGCGGCGCGGGCGGCGGCAGAGCGCTTGGCCAGTGAGTTGGGCGAGAAGGTCGGTGAAACCGTCGGCTATCGGATTCGGCTGGACAGCAAAGTCGGGCCCAACACCCGCATCGAAGTGGTCACCGAAGGCATCCTCACGCGGCGCCTGCAAGATGACCCGGCGCTGGAAGGCGTGGGTTTGCTGATCTTCGACGAATTCCACGAACGTAGCCTCGACGCTGACCTGGCGTTGGCCCTGAGCCTGAATGGCCGGGAGTTGTTTCGCGACGATCAACCGCTGAAAATCCTCTTGATGTCCGCAACCCTGGAAGGCGAACGCCTGGCCGGGTTGCTGGACGACGCGCCGATCCTGCGCAGTGAAGGGCGCATGTACCCGGTGGCGATGCGCTGGGGCCGGCCGTTTCAGTCAGGTGAGTTCATCGAGCCGCGCCTGGTGCAAACCGTCCTCGAGGCCTTGAACGATGAAACCGGTAGCCTTCTGGTGTTCCTGCCGGGGCAAGCGGAAATCCGTCGAGTCCATCAACAATTGGCCGATGCGCTGGGCGACAACACGCCGGTGCTGCTTTGCCCATTGCACGGCGAACTGGACCTGGCCGCGCAGCGAGCCGCGATCGACCCGGCACCCGCAGGCAAACGCAAAGTGGTGCTGGCGACCAACATCGCCGAGACCAGCCTGACGATCGATGGCGTGCGCGTGGTCATTGATGCCGGGTTGGCGCGAGTGCCGCGTTTCGACCCCGGCAGCGGCATGACCCGCCTCGATACCCAGCGCATTTCCAAAGCCAGTGCCACTCAACGCGCAGGCCGGGCCGGGCGGTTGGAGCCGGGCGTGTGTTATCGCCTGTGGTCGCAGGATCAACACGAACAACTGGCGGCGTATGCCAGTGCGGAAATTCTCTCGGCCGATCTCGCGGGCCTGGCGTTGCAACTGGGGCGCTGGGGCGTGACACCGGGTCAGTTGGTTTGGCTGGATGTACCGCCGGCCGCTGCTTATGCACAGGCGCAGGATTTGCTGGATCGTCTGGGCGCGCTGGATGGCGACGCATTGACCCGTCACGGTCAGGCCATGGCCGAACTGCCGGCGCATCCGCGCATCGCGCATTTGCTGTTGCGCGGGCAGGCGCTCGGTTTGGCCGACATGGCCTGCGATGTCGCGGCATTGCTCGGCGAGCGAGATATCTTGCGCGGTGCCGGGGCGGATCTGCACAGTCGTCTGGTGTTGTTGTCCGGCGAAGAGCGAGCCGCGCGGGGGGCGCAGGGCGGTGTTCAGCGCGCCCGGCAACTGGCGCGGCAATATCGTGGTTATTTGCGCGGCAAAGCGTCGGAACCGGTCAGCGATCCCGATCATTCACGCTGGCTCGGTGCGTTGCTGGCGCTGGCCTATCCCGACCGCGTGGCCCAGCAACGACGGGCCGGTGGCGCGGAATATCGCCTGGCCAACGGCCGTGCGGCGCTGTTCGCCGAAGCGGACAGTTTGATGAAGCAACCGTGGCTGGTGATCGCCGATCTCGGCAGTCGTCAGGGCCAGCGTGAAGAGCGAATTTATCTGGCGGCGGATTTCGATCCGGCACTGTTCGACACGGTGCTCGCCGAGCAAGTGCGCAACGTCGATCAACTGGATTGGGACGAGCGCGAAGGCGTGTTGCGCGCCGAGCGTCAGCGCAGGGTGGGTGAGTTGATCCTCAGCCGCGAACCGTTGACCGGCCTTGATGAAACCGCTCGCAGCCAGGCTTTGGTGAACCTGGTGCGGCGCAAAGGCCTGGAGCTGTTGCCATGGACGCCGGAGCTGCGTCAGTGGCAGGCGCGGGTCGCGTTGTTGCGCCAGTTGGACCTTGCCGGCAAGGGCGACAGTGAGTGGCCGGATGTCAGCGACGTCGCCCTGCTGACAAATCTTGAACAGTGGCTGATGCCGTATCTGGGCAAAGTCTCGCGACTGAGTCATTTCGCCAATCTGGACTTGTCGAGCATCGTCCACAACCTGCTGCCGTGGCCGCTGCCGCAACGGCTGGATGAGCAGGCGCCGCATCATCTGAGCGTACCGTCGGGTTCTTCGATTCGTCTGGACTACAGCGAACAGCCACCGATTCTGGCGGTGCGTTTGCAGGAACTGTTTGGCCTGGCCGAGACACCGCGCATTGCCGGTGGCCGGCAAGTGGTCAAGCTGCACCTGCTGTCGCCTGCGCGGCGCCCGGTGCAGGTGACGCAGGATTTGGCGAACTTCTGGCGCAGCACCTATGCCGATGTGAAGAAGGATTTGAAGGGGCGGTATCCGAAGCACTATTGGCCGGACGATCCGCTGGTGGCCGAAGCGACGGCGCGGATCAAACCCCGTAAGTAACGTTTACTCTGATCGTTCCCACGCTCTGCGTGGGAACGCCGCCATGGACGCTCTGCGTCCGCCTTTGTGACGCGGAGCGTCACGGGATCCATTCCCACGCGGAGCGTGGGAACGATCAAATAACGATCAAGGTTTGGTCTGGGCCTTGGCGGTCAATTGCTCCCGGCAATAATCGGCAAACAACTGCGCCGGTTTGGTCAGTTGCCCGCGCTTGAGCCACGCCGCCACCAGCCCTGAGCCGGTGACGTCTTCGACGATGTCCACGCACACCACTTTCTGGCCGTCGTAGGTGCACTCCGAATGCGGCCGCGTGACCAGGATCGAAAAGCCGAACCCTTGGCCGACCATGCCCCGGACCATCTCGATTGACGGTGAGCTGAAGGCAATGTTCGGCGACAGGTTCAATTCTTCGAAGAGGCTGACGAAGTAGGTCCGGCTCGGTTGCACATCCAGCAGAATCATCGGCTCCAGGCACAGATCGCGCAGCGACACTTGCTTGAGCTGGGCAAAGCGATGATCCGCCGGCAGCAGCGCATAAGGTCGCTGCGCCGGCATCAGCGGTTCGGTCTGGATGGTGGCGTCGAGGTCGTGCTCGTACAGGATTGCCAGGTCGAAGGTGCCCGACGTCAGGCCTTGTACCAGCTCTTGCTGCTCGCCGTCGCGGATGCGGATTTTCACCCCCGGATACAGCGCCGAGAACCCGGCAATCAATTGCGGCAGGTACAGCGGCGCGACCGTTTCGAAGCAGCCGATATCGATTTGCCCGGCCACCACGTCGTTGTCGGCCAGGGCGTTCTGTTCGAACTCCTTGGCCATGCGCAGCAGCTCCTGAGCCTTGCGGTAGAAGCGCGCACCGCTCGGGGTCAAGGACACGCCCTGGGCGTGATGACGGATCAGCAGTTGCACGCCGAAGCTGTCTTCCAGGCCTTTGATCGCCGTGGAAATCGCCGGCTGGGCGATGTACAGCTTGCGCGAGGCCTCGGCGACGCTGCCGCATTCGACGGTGGTGATGAAGTATTTCAGTTGACGCAAGTTGTAGGCAGCCACGGCAAACCTCGGGGTGGATGATCCAGGCATCCAGGCAATATTCGCGCCGACTGCGTCCGTTCTGACGACGGTGTTGTTGTGCCTGAACAATAACCACATACCGCGCCACGGGGGAGGTTGGCTGCCCAGTTTTTTCATGGTCTGCGAAAACATTTTTACTATTTTTCGTGGACACGGGGCTGGGCCACCATCCAATCACAAGAAAAGCCCCTGGAGCATCTGAACGTGTTCGAGCTTGCATATTGGCAACACAAAGCCGCTGCGCTGCAGTTTCCCGACCGGGCCGTGATCGACGGCAAACTTCGTGCTGCGCAGTCCGGCCAGACGTTCGCCGCGATCAACCCCGCCACTGGCCAATGCCTGGCCAACGTCACCGCGTGCGGCGACGAAGAGGTCAACGCTGCGGTCAGCAATGCACGACAGGTGTTCGACGCCGGCACGTGGTCGGCGCGTTCGCCCATTGAGCGCAAGCAAGTGCTGCTGCGCCTGGCTGACCTGATCATGACCCACCGCGAAGAACTGGCGCTGCTGGACTCGCTGAACATGGGCAAACCGGTGATGGACGCCTACAACATCGACGTGCCGGGCGCCGCCGGGGTGTTTCGCTGGTACGCCGAAAGCCTCGACAAACTTTACGATCAGGTGGCTCCCAGCGCGCAAAACGTCCTGGCGACCATCACCCGTGAAGCACTGGGCGTGGTCGCTGCCGTGGTGCCGTGGAATTTCCCGCTGGACATGGCCGCGTGGAAACTCGCGCCGGCCTTGGCCGCTGGCAATTCGGTGATTCTCAAACCCGCCGAGCAATCACCGTTCTCTGCGTTGCGCCTGGCCGAACTGGCGCTCGAAGCAGGCTTGCCGGCAGGCGTGTTGAACGTGCTGCCCGGCCTCGGCGAGCAGACCGGCAAAGCCCTCGGTTTGCACCCGGACGTGGATTGCCTGGTGTTCACCGGTTCCACCGAAGTCGGCAAATACTTCATGCAGTATTCCGCGCAATCGAACCTGAAACAGGTGTGGCTGGAGTGCGGTGGCAAGAGCGCGAACCTGGTGTTCGCCGATTGTCAGGACCTTGACCTGGCCGCCGAGAAAGCCGCATTCGGGATCTTCTTCAATCAGGGCGAAGTCTGCTCGGCCAACTCGCGATTGCTGGTGGAGCGTTCGATTCATGACGAATTTGTCGAGCGCCTCATGGCGCAGGCCGAACGCTGGCTGCCGGGTGATCCGCTGGACCCGGCGAGCGGCGCCGGAGCGATTGTCGACAGCCGCCAGACCGCGCGCATCATGAAGTTCATCCAGCAAGCCGAACGTCAGGGTGCGACTAAGGTGTGCGGTGGCCGGCAGTCGATTTTCAACGGTTCAGACAACTTCATTCAACCAACGATTTTTACGGGCGTGAGCCCGGACATGCCGCTGTTTCGCGACGAGGTGTTCGGCCCGGTGCTGGCCGTCACGGCGTTCGATGACGAGGCACACGCCTTGCAACTGGCCAACGACAGCGTCTACGGTCTGGCCGCTTCGCTGTGGACCGACGACCTCAATCGCGCCCACCGTGTGGCGCGGCAATTGCGAGCGGGCACCGTGTCGGTCAACAGCGTCGATGCGCTGGACGTGACCGTGCCTTTCGGTGGCGGCAAACAGTCGGGCTTCGGCCGTGATTTGTCGCTGCACTCATTCGATAAATACACCCAGTTGAAAACCACCTGGTTTCAGCTGCGCTCATAACAGCCGCTAATAACAAAACGGAGAACTGGCGATGACATCACCACGTGAAACCCGCGACTACCAGGCCGCCGACGCTGCGCACCACATCCACGCATTCGTCGATCAAAAGGCACTCAATGACGAAGGACCCCGGGTGATGGTGCGTGGCGAGCGCCTGCACCTGTGGGACAACGACGGTCGGCGTTATCTGGACGGCATGTCCGGGTTGTGGTGCACCAACCTTGGTTACGGGCGCAAGGATCTGGCGGCGGCGGCGACTCAGCAGCTTGAACAACTGCCGTACTACAACATGTTTTTCCACACCACCCACCCACAGGTCATCGAGCTGTCGGAGCTGCTGTTCAGCCTGCTGCCGGGGCACTACAGCCACGCGATCTACACCAACTCCGGCTCCGAGGCCAACGAGGTGTTGATTCGCACCGTGCGCCGTTACTGGACGATCCTCGGCAAGCCCGAGAAGAAAGTCATGATCGGGCGCTGGAACGGTTACCACGGTTCGACCCTGGCCGCGACGGCGCTCGGTGGCATGAAGTTCATGCACGAAATGGGCGGCATGCTTCCCGACATCGAACACATCGATGAACCGTACTTTTTCGCCCACGAAGGTAACCTGACGCCGGCTGAATTTGGCCTGCGGGCCGCGCAGCAACTGGAAGCGAAGATTCTCGAACTGGGCGCCGACAAGGTCGCAGGTTTCATCGCCGAACCGTTCCAGGGCGCGGGCGGGATGATCTTTCCGCCAGAGAGCTACTGGCCGGAAATCCAGCGTATCTGCCGCAAGTACGACGTGCTGTTGTGCGCCGACGAAGTGATCGGCGGCTTTGGTCGCACCGGCGAATGGTTCGCCCATGAACACTTCGGTTTCGAGCCGGACACCTTGTCCATCGCCAAGGGCCTGACTTCGGGTTACATCCCCATGGGCGGGCTGATCCTGTCGAAGAAAATGGCCCAGGTGCTGGTGGAGCAGGGCGGGGTATTCGCCCACGGCCTGACCTATTCCGGGCACCCGGTGGCGGCGGCGGTGGCGATAGCCAACCTCAAGGCGTTGCGCGATGAAGGGGTGGTGACGCGGGTCAAGGATGACATCGGCCCGTACCTGCAACAGTGCTTGCGCGAGGTGTTCGGCAATCACCCGTTGGTGGGCGATATTCAAGGCGTCGGCATGGTCGCGGCGTTGCAATTGGCCGAGGACAAAACCAGCCGCAAGCGCTTTGCCAACGAGAACGACATCGCCTGGCGTTGCCGCACGATCGGCTTTGAAGAGGGCGTGATTATTCGCTCGACGCTGGGGCGGATGATCATGGCTCCAGCGTTGATTGCCACTCGGGAAGAGGTTGATGAGTTGGTGGGTAAAACCCTGAAAGCGGTGGATCGCACGGCTCAGGAATACGGCCGGCTCTGATATTGCCGGAAGGTCCTGCGGACCTTATCGCGGGCAAGCCCGCTCCCACAGAAATGTGTGTCGGTTGCGAAAATTTGGTACGGCACAGGACCTGTGGGAGCGGGCTTGCCCGCGATAGCTATTGTCCAATCGCTAGACTTTTTCAGTCTTGCACCCTCCTTGGGCATCCCCGCCCGCAATGCCCTTTGACCGTGCGCACTACCCAGTTTTTTCATCACTCCCAACGACATATTTCCTGATTTTCCTATTCCCGGCCTTGGGCCAACATCGACTTCGCCAGTCAGCCGAACGCTGCTCACCAAGAGGTCCATCAGAGACCACCGGTAGCCGCTTCAATCAGGCTCCTGGCCGTACTGCCCATCAAAACTAAATCAACAGCTTTGGGAGTGCTCCATGATCAAGTCCTTGCTTACCCGTTTCGCTCATCCCCTGGCGGTCACCGCCATTGCCGCCACGGTCGCGACCAGTGCCCAGGCCGGCACCCTGTCCATCGGCCATACCACGTGGGTCGGTTACGGCACCCTCTACCTCGCCCAGGACCTGGGCTACTTCAAGGAAAACGGTTTGACCGTTGAATTGCCCGTCGTCGAAGAAGCGTCGATGTACATGGCCGCCCAAGCCTCGGGCGAATTGTCGGGCTCGGCGTCGACCATCGACGAAGTGCTGAAATACCGTCCGCAATTCTGCTTCAAAGCGGTCGCCGCACTGGATGACAGCCATGGTGGCGACGGCGTGCTGGTGGGCAAGGACGTCAAGAGTTTGCAGGAGCTCAAAGGCAAGGCGGTGGCGGTGAACGAAGGGTCGACCTCGCAGTTCTGGTTGTCGTATCTGCTGAAAAAACACGGCATGACCATGAGCGACATCACCGTGCAGAACATGACAGCTGACGACGCCGCGACCGCGTTCATCGCCGGTCGCGTGCCGGCCGCCGTGACCTGGGAGCCGCATCTCTCGATGGTCCGTGACAAGCAGCAAGGCAAGGTGTTGATCGACAGCAGCAGCACGCCGGGCGTGATTGTCGACGTGGTTGCGCTGAACTGCTCGGTCATCGAGAAGCAGCCAGAAGACGTAAAAGCCTTGGTCGCCGGGTTGTACAAAGCGGTGAAATACACCCAGGAACACCCAGAAGAAGCCTACAAAATCATGGCCAAAGGCGTCGGCGGTTACCTCGCCGATCCGAAGGAACTGGCCGCCGCCGCGCAAGGCGTGCGCTTCTACGATCAGGCCATGAGCGAAAAACTGCTCGGCTCGCCAGGCAAGCCGGGCGACAGCGCACCGTTGATCAAACTGGCCAACGAAACCGCCAGTGAATTGCAGGGCAAGCCCTACAACGTCAGCAATGACGACCTGATCGACAACCGTTTCGTCAGCCCGCTGTAGGAGGTTTGCATGTTCAAGCGCAATTCATGGCTGAGCCGCTGCATCACGCCCAAGACTGGCCTGCCGGTGCAGGTCATCTGGAGCGCGAGCGGTCTGGCCTGGGTTCTATTGATCGGTCTGTGGGCCGGGTTGTCTTACGGTGGCGTGGTGCCGGGGATGTTCCTGCCGACGCCGGGCGCGGTGGTTGAGGCCGCCGTGCGCCTGAGTCGCGACGGCACACTCGGTCTGCATGTGTGGGCCAGCCTCGAAGTGGTGGTGGTCGGTTTTGTTGTCTCGTCGCTGGTGGCGGTGCCGCTGGGGTTGTTGATGGGCAGCTTCCGCATCGTTCAGGCCTTCCTTGAACCGATGGTCAATTTCATCCGCTACCTGCCGGTGACCTCGTTCGTGCCGCTGTTCATTTTGTGGATTGGTATCGGCCTGGAGCAACGAGTCTCGGTGATCATCTTTGGTGTGTTCTTCCAGCAACTGGTGATGATCGCGGACGTGTCCAAGGGCATCTCCAAGGACCTGATCAATGCGTCCTATACCCTCGGTTCCAATCGTCGCGATGCGGTGCTGCATGTGATCGCCCCGGCGTCGTTGCCGGGTGTGCTCGACACCTTGCGCGTGACCATGGGCTGGGCCTGGACCTACCTGGTGGTCGCTGAGCTGGTCGCCGCTTCCAGTGGCCTGGGTTACTTGAGCCTCAAAGCCATGCGTGGCTTTCAAGTGGATGTGATTTTCCTGGCAATCGCGATCATCGGCCTGTTGGGCCTGGTCACCGATCAACTGTTTCGTTTCCTACGTCTGAGGATCGCCGCATGGGCTCAGTAAGCGCCGTCAACCCTCGCTTCGTCACACCCTCGGCCGCGCCGGTACAGGCCGCCCCAAGGCTGCAAGTGGACAAGGTCAGCCTGCGCTATCAGAAACCTGACGGTGGCATGTTCACCGCACTGGAGCAGGTGTCGTTCGAGGTGCCGGATCAACAATTCGCCGTGCTGGTCGGGCCTTCGGGTTGCGGCAAGTCGAGTCTGCTGTACCTCACCGCCGGCCTCAACGAACCCACGGAAGGCGAGATCTACGTCGGTGGCCAGCAAGTTCAGGGGCCGGGCGCGGATCGCGGCATGGTGTTCCAGAGCTACACGTTGTTCCCGTGGCTGACGGTTCGCCAGAACGTCGAGTTCGGTCTCAAACGTCGCAGCATGGCGGCGGCACAGCGCAAGGAAATCGTCGACTACTACGTCAATGAAGTCGGCCTCACCGGGTTTGCCGACAACTACGCCAAGCAGTTGTCCGGCGGCATGATGCAGCGTGTGGCGATTGCCCGGGCGCTGGCCAATGATCCGCAGATCCTGCTGATGGATGAACCGTTCGGCGCGCTCGACAGCCAGACCCGCCTGCAAATGCAGCAGCTGTTGCTGCGGGTTTGGGGTAACAGCAAGAAGACCGTGTTGTTCGTGACCCACGATATCGACGAGGCGGTTCTGCTCGGCGACCGGGTCTACGTGATGGGCGCCAGGCCTGGGCGGATCAAGCAGATTCTCGACGTGCCGATCGAACGCCCACGGACTCTGGACATGGTCATGGAGCGCTCGTTCATCGACATGAAGCGCAAGATCTTCGGGCTGCTGCATGACGATCTGGAAGAGGTTCATTGAACCTGCGCGATCCCTGTGGGAGCGGGCTTGCCCGCGATTGCATTCTGTCAGTTGGCATGTATTTAACCTGACACACCGCTATCGCGGGTAAGCCCGGCTCCTACAGGTTTTGCATTGTCAGTTGGCGGGCAAAAGGAACCTTGCGATCACCGGCAAGTGATCGGAGATGCGCAACGTATCGTCCTGCCTCACCGTTGCTTCGACCCGTTTGATGCTCGGGCTGTAGAACAGGTAGTCGACCGTCCGGTCCGGGCCGCTCAAGCCTGGATCATTCGGGTAATGCGTCAGCCACTGTGCCCGATCGACGCCGCTGGCTTCGTTGTTGGTCGGAATCATCGGGTACTTGTCCCACAGCACATGCAGTGCACTGTCGGCGGAGTAGGGGGTGCGTTGCTCGTCGGGCAATCGGCGAAATTGCCCCAGCGGCAGCAGGTTGAAGTCGCCACCAATCAGCCATGGCGTGCCACGGCTTTCGAACTTGTCGAGGACTTTGGCGACGGCTGTCACTTGGGCTTGCAGTGTTTCGTCGGGCTGGGTGGCGCGGTCCAGATGGGTATTGAGCAGTGCCATCTGCCCGCCGTCGTTCAGCGGCAGATAAGTGACCAACACGGCGTTTTTCGGTTTGAATTGTCGGCTGATGAAATTGGCCGGTTCGACCGGCAATTGCAGGCGTTCGGCGTGTTCGATCTGGTAACGGCTGAGCGTTGCCAGTTGCCGACCGACACTGCCGGAGATGTGTGGGTCAGGCACGAAGTCGGCCTTCCAGTCGAAGGCACGGGCGCTGCACGGGTACAGGTCGGCGACCCGTTCTTGCAGGAGCTTGAACTGGTTCTGGTAATCGCTGGCCTTGGCGCCGTCATCGAGTTCCTGCAACAACACAACGTCGGGGTTTTCGTCGCGAATCACCCGCGCCACTTCATCGAGGCTGAAGGCCATGTCTTCAGGGGTGGGGCTTTCGTCATCGCCCTGGGCCAGATCGTTCCAGAACACATAGCGCTTGCCCGCCAGGTACTGAACGTTCCAGGTCATCACTTTCAAGGCCTGGCCGGGCACCAGCGTCGGTGCATGGGCATTGCAACTGACCGGCAATACTTCCTTGGCGTCGGGGCGCCACGTCAGGTTGTAGATCAGCAGTGCGAAAAAGCCGATGACTGTCAAAAGGCTTAGCAGGGTGTAGCGCAGTAGACGGGGCATGGCTCGGCTTATAGCGTTACAAAAGATGGCCCGAGCATAACCGAGCGTCGGACGTAAGCCCAAGGGCCAAACGCAATAGCCGTAACACGCACCTGTAGCAGCTGGCGAAGCCTGCGTCCGGCTGCGTAGCAGTCGTCATCCAGCGCGTGCGGTTTACCTGATGCACCGTGGGCACCGATTTTACGACTGCTGCGCAGCCGGACGCAGGCTTCGCCAGCTGCTACAGGGGTGTCAGTCAGAGTGGCCGGTCAATCTGCTCGGGTGCATCGCCGATCAGCATGAACAAACGGAACAGCACCACGCTGGTGAACAGTTGCAGGAAGCTGTGAGCACTGTCGATCAGCAGGGAAATCACCGGGTTCTGTGGCTCCGGGTACACCGCGAGGGTGGCACCCTTGAGCAGCCACAACGGGGCCATCACGCACAGGATGCACACCAGAATGCGCATGAAATGGCCGCGGGTCAGGCGCAGGCTTTCTTTCATGGCCGCCAGTGGGGCCATGCCGCGCAGCACCAGCAAATACTCGCCGAACGCCAACGTCACCATCAGCCAGATGCCCGGCAGGAAATACAGCGAAAGGCCGAGCAGAATCAGCAGGGTATTGAGCGCCGTCAGCAGGGCGAAGCGCGGCCACAAGTAGGCGGACCTCGCCAGCAGGTCGCGATTGCGCGGGGATTCGCCCCGGCTGCGGGCGTCGAGAAACAGGATCAGGGCGGCGGTGTACAGCGGATAAACCAGCAAGCCGACGATCACGCTGACGCCGGGAAAACTGTCCGGTTCGGTGGAGTGGTCGACCACTTGTTGCAGCAGCGCCTCGAAGATCACCAGCGGCAGGCACAGTTGCACGATCTGGCCCAGATTGCGCTTGAAGAAATACAAGGAGTCACGCAGCACGTCGAACGGATTCATCAGTCGGTATCGCAGGTTGGAAGCAGTGGTCCACTTTAACCGATGAAACACTTGGAAACGCAAACGTAAACGTTAGGTAAAGCTCATTGAAACAACTTGTTTCAGCCTCCATTAAGGTCGAGCACCTTATCCTCTTTGGAAAAGGACAACGATTTCCCCGGCAATCTACGAGGTCGCCATGAACAGCGAAGAACAAACCCTGATCGATGGACTGTTTTCCCGGCTGCAACAGGCCGAAACGGATTCAGCCCCGCGCGACGCCCAAGCCGAGGCGCGGATCAAGGAGCACCTGACTCGCCAGCCCGCGGCCGGCTATTTCATGACCCAGGCCATTCTGGTTCAAGAAGCCGCCATCAAGAGCCTCGACGAACAGAACAAACAACTGACCCGGCAAGTGCAGCAATTGCAGGCCGAACTGCAATCGGCCAAGGCACAGACAGCGGCCCCGGCCCCGAGCAGTGGTGGCTTTTTGTCGAGCATCTTCGGCAGCAGCGCCCGTGATCCGCAGCCGGCCCCGACCCAGAGCGCACCGCCGTCCACCGGTGGCTGGCGTGAACCGGCACGGCCATCGTTCAACTCACAAGCGCCACAGCAGAACTTTGGTACCGCACCACCCCAACAAAATTACGCCCCTCAGCAGCAAGCGCCGGCGGCGGGCAGCGGTTTTCTCGGCGGTGCGCTGAAAACGGCGGCGGGCGTGGCGGGTGGCGTGATGCTGGCACAAGGCATCAGCAGCCTGTTCCATCACAATCAGCAACCGGAAGTGGTTGAAGTCATCAAGGAAGAGCCAGCCCAGGTCAATGACCAAGGCAACAATGGCTGGGGCGATGACCAGCGCATGGCCGACAACTCCAACGATCAGGGCGGTTTTGCCAACACTGACTACAGCGATGACGACTCATCGTTCTTCGGCAGCGACGACGACTCCTTCGTCTGATATGCCATTCGTCCGGGGCGCGACCGTGCCCCGGGCCGATTATTCGCGGAACAATCCTTCGGGCTGGCATACTGGGCAACTTTTCGGGCCAGGTGCCTGATCTCGCCTGCGCGCCTGTGCGCCAAGAGGAAGCCCGCGGTGAAAAAAATCGCAGTGTTCGCCGATGTTCAAAACCTCTATTACACCGTGCGTCAGGCCTACGGTTGCCACTTCAACTACGCCGCGTTGTGGGCTGATATCAGCAAACAGGGCGAGATCGTCGAGGCCTATGCCTACGCGATCGATCGCGGTGACAGCAAGCAGCAACAGTTTCAGCAGATCCTGCGCAATCTCGGTTTCACCGTGAAGCTCAAGCCCTATATCCAGCGCAGCGACGGCTCGGCCAAGGGCGACTGGGACGTAGGCATCACCCTCGACATCATGGACGCCGCCGATCATGTCGACGAAGTGGTGCTGGCCTCCGGTGACGGTGATTTCGACATGCTGCTGGAACGCATCATCAGCAAACACGGGGTGCAAGCGGTGGCCTATGGCGTACCGGGCCTGACCGCCAACTCGCTGATCCGCGCCGCCAGTCGTTATGTGCCGATCGAAGGCGCCTTGCTGCTCAAGAATTGATTTTTACGGAGTTGAAACAGGTTTGGAACGCATCGCAGTCATCGACTTTGAAACCACCGGGATCTCCCCGAGCAGCAGCTGCCGGGCCACGGAAATTGCCGTGGTCATCCTTGAAGAGGGGCGCATCGTCGAGCGTTACCAAAGCTTGATGAATGCGGGCGTGCGCGTCCCGGCGTTCATCGAGCAACTGACCGGCATCAGCAACGCCATGCTGCGCACCGCGCCGTCGGCGGAGCAGGTGATGAACGAGGTGAACGAGTTCGTCGGCTGCACTCCGTTGCTCGCGCACAATGCGGCGTTCGACCAGAAGTTCTGGGACTTCGAACTGGGGCGGATCAAACGTACGCGTTTGCAGAACTTTGCCTGCTCGCTGCTGCTGGCCCGGCGCCTGATGCCCGCCGCGCCGAACCATAAGCTCGGCACGCTCACCACATTTGCCAACCTGCCCGATACGGGCAAGGCTCACCGGGCCATGGCTGATGCCGAGATGGCCGCGAATCTGACGACGCACTTGATGGAAGAATTGCAGCGCAGGCATGGGCTGCGTGAGTTGTCCCATGATTTGCTGTGCGGCTTGCAGAAAGTGCCGGCGGCGAAGATCAACGAACACCTCAAGCGCCATCGCGGATTCTAATACCACCGCAAACTCCCCTGTCCCTGATCGTTCCCCTGTAGGAGCCGAGCTGAACTGGTCAAGTAATCTCGGACACCGATTACGGTGTTTATGCCGCTTTTTGCTCCATGGCTATTGGCGACAGGTAGTCGTTATAGCTATGGAGTCTGGTGCGGTTGTAGTACATGAAGAAGCGCACGATATCGGTTTTGGCTTCCTCGATCAGGCTGTAACCGCCACGAGGCACCCACTCTGACTTGAGCGTGCCGAAAAAGCGTTCTGTCGGCGCATTATCCCAGCACTGCCCGCGATGACTCATGCTTTGCAAAATGTCGTGTTGCAGCAGCTCTTCTTGAAACTTGCGACTGGTGTACTGACATCCCTGATCTGAGTGAAACATCAGCCCAGGAGGACACGTTCGTACCTCTGTCGCCATACGCAGCGCTTTGCTGACCAAGTTGGCGTCATTGACCAGAGAAAATGCCCAGCCAATAACCCTTCGGGCATACAGATCGATCACGATGGCCAGATGAACCCAACGTTTGCCCACCATCAAACTGGTGACGTCGCCACACCAAACCTGATCGATTGCAGTCGGTTTGAAGTTGCGCTTGAGCCGATTGGGCGCGACAAATGCTTCCACTCCTTTGGATCTGAAAGGGTGAGGCTGGCGTTGTTTACTGACGATATTGGCCTCTCTCATCAGCGCTCTGACAAGACTCCTTCCAGCTGTAATGCTTTGGGATTTCAGGCCTTTACTGATCATTCTGGAGCCCATGGCTTCGCGGCTTTCGCTGTGCAGCTCAACTACTTTCAGCTTGAGCTCTTCGCGTTTGCGCCTCGGTTTGGCGCGTCGCTGAATCCACTCATAAAAGCTGCTGCGCTTCACACCGAAAACACGACACACCACAGCCGTCGGGAATGACTCTCTTAGCTCTGCGATCATCGAAAACGATCGGGATCCGACATCAAGAGAGCGGTAGCCTTTTTTAGGATATCGGCTTCCATCTCCATGCGCTTGATCTTGGCTTTTAGTTCCTGGATCTGGCGCTGATCTTCGGTGATTGCCTTGGTGCCTTTGACTGGCTGCCCTTCACGTTCCTTACGAACCTGATCGACCCAGCGCCGTAAAGCGGTGGGCCCGATATCCAGCGATGCACAAACATCTGAAACCGGGCAGTTATCATCAAGCACCATGCTGGCAGCATGAAGCTTGAACTCGCGCGTATAGACCTTTCTTTCGTTCATGGAGCCTCCAAGTTGGCGAAATCATATCGCCCTTAAGAGGTGTCCGAAATTATTAGGCCAGTTCAAGCTTGCTCGCGATGGCGGCATGTCAGTCACCCTCAATGTTGACTGTTAAACCGCCATCGCGAGCAAGCTCAGCTCCTACAGCCATTGCCTTCGATGTGCCCCAGCGGCACGCGCTTCTCTATCGCACTCGACAACACAATCGACGTCTTGCTGAAGCCAAACGTGGCAATCCGGTTGATCAACTCCTCCAGCTCCGGCATCGAGCCCACCGCCGCTTGCATGATCACGCACGGATCGCCGGTCACCCGGTGGCATTCGGTCAGTTGCGGGATTTTGATCAGGTCGTCGTAGGCCTTTTGATTGCCATGCTGGTTCAAGCGCAGCTCGATGACGCACTGGATCGGCAAGCCGAGCTTGGCCATGTCGACTTTTGCCTGATAACCGGTGATCACACCGCTGGCTTCCAGCTTGGCCACACGCTCGGCCACGGCCGGGGCGGACAGGTTGACCTTGCGCGCGAGGTCGGCGTAGGACGCACGACCGTTTTCCAGCAGGGCACTGAGCAGCATGCGGTCGTATTTGTCCATGGTCGTCTTCCTGAAAAGTGACTGACTTTCGAAAGCACGGTTTATATCGATAACCACCGTTCTTTGAAAAGTGTACCGGCGCTATAAACAGGTTTTGTAACTTATTTTTAGCCGTTGGCCTTTCTAGAATAGCGGTTCTCTTGTCTTTGCCTGCGAGCGCACCATGCCTGGCCTTCGTCGCTTTCCCTTACCGTTGATCGCTGCCTTTTTCGCCTTGTACGTGATTTGGGGCTCGACGTACCTGGTGATTCGCATCGGCGTGGAATACTGGCCGCCGCTGTTGCTCGCCGGGGTCCGCTTCGTGATCGCCGGGTCGTTGATGTACGCCTTCCTGCGCTGGCGCGGGGCGCCGGCACCCACCTGGGCGCAGTGGAAAGCGGCGGGGATCATCGGGATCTTGCTGCTCAGCTGCGGCAACGGCGCGGTCAGCGTGGCGGAGCACACGGGCGTGGCCTCTGGTGTCGCGGCGTTGGCGGTAGCGACGGTGCCGCTGTTTACCTTGCTGTGCGGCTATTTCTGGGGCGCGCGTAATACACGTCTGGAATGGGCCGGGATTGTGCTCGGACTGATCGGCATCGCCATGCTCAACCTCGGCTCCAATCTGCAATCGAGTCCGTTGGGCGCGGCATTGCTGATATTTGCCGCTGCCTCCTGGGCTTTCGGCTCGGTGTGGAGCAAACATTTGCCGTTGCCCCAGGGTGCCATGGCCAGTGCCGTGGAAATGCTGGTGGGCGGCGTGGTGTTGCTGATCGGCAGCGCGGTCAGCGGTGAGCATCTGCAGGGCATGCCGCCAATTGAAGGCTGGGCGGCGCTGGCGTACCTGACCGTCTTCGGTTCGATCATCGCGTTCAACGCCTACATGTACCTGCTGAAAAATGTGCGTCCGGCGGCTGCCACCAGTTATGCCTACGTCAATCCGGCGGTGGCGGTGTTGTTGGGGATCGTGTTTGTCGGCGAGACCATAGGGATCGAAGAAGGGCTGGCGATGCTGGTGATCATCAGCGCCGTGGTGTTGATCGGTTTGCCGCAGTGGCGTCGTACGCCTGTGCAGCCGACTGTAGCCGCGCCGACAGAATCGCGAGTGAATTAGGGTAAACTGCGCGCCATTGCATCTTGTTTTGCACACTTGTTTTGAAAAACCCGCGCTGAATTTTCCTACGGTACTCCCATGACTTTCGCCACCCTTGGCCTGATCGAACCCTTGCTGCGCTCTCTCGAGACGCTCGGCTACCAGACCCCGACGCCGGTTCAGGCGCAAGCCATTCCGGCGGTGCTGGCCGGTCGCGACCTGATGGCCGCCGCTCAGACCGGCACCGGCAAGACCGCCGGTTTTGCGCTGCCGCTTCTGCAATTGCTGGCCATGGAAGGGCCGAAAGTCACCGCGAACTCGGTGCGCGCACTGATTCTGGTGCCGACCCGTGAGCTGGCGGAACAGGTTCACGAAGCCGTGAGCCAGTACGCCGAGAATCTGCCGTTGCGCACTTACGCGGTGTACGGCGGTGTCAGCATCAACCCGCAAATGATGAAACTGCGCAGCGGCGTCGATCTGCTGGTGGCGACGCCGGGCCGTTTGCTCGACCTGTTTCGTCAGAACGCGCTGAAGTTCAATCAGCTGCAAACCCTGGTGCTGGACGAAGCGGATCGCATGCTCGATCTGGGCTTTTCCGAGGAGCTGGGGAACATTTTCAAGGCGCTGCCGAAGAAGCGTCAGACGCTGTTGTTCTCGGCGACGTTCTCCGATGCGATCCGCACGCTGGCCGGGCAAATGCTCAACGACCCGCTGAGCATCGAAGTCAGCCCGCGTAACGTGGCCGCCAACACGGTGAAACAGTGGGTCGTGACGGTAGACAAGAAGCGCAAGCCGGAGTTGTTCATTCACTTGCTGCGCAAGGGCAAGTGGAAGCAAGTGCTGGTGTTCGCCAAGACCCGTAACGGTGTGGACGCACTGGTGGAAAAACTTCAGGGACTGGGCGTCAATGCCGACGGCATTCACGGCGACAAACCACAGGCAACGCGCCAGCGCGCACTGGACCGTTTCAAGGCCAGCGAAGTACAGATCCTGGTGGCGACGGACGTCGCGGCCCGTGGTCTGGACATCGAAGACTTGCCGCTGGTGGTCAACTTCGACCTGCCGATCGTGGCCGAAGACTACATCCACCGCATCGGTCGTACCGGCCGTGCGGGCGCCACTGGGCAGGCCATTTCGTTGGTATGTGCCGATGAAGTGAATTTGCTGTCGGCCATCGAGACGTTGACCCGTCAGACATTGCCTCGGCAAGTGGAGCACGACTTCGAACCAGAACACCGCGTGCCGGACACCGATGCCAGCGGTCAGGTCGTCAAGAAGCCGAAAAAACCGAAGAAGCCAAAGACCTCCGGTGGCGGCAAGCGCAACCTGGGCAAGTGGGTTGAGAGCGGGGATGCTTCGGCGCCGGAGCCTTCGATCAAACCTGTGCGTAAAGTGCCGGTGTTCAACACCGGGCCGCGTAAGCGTAAGCCTTAACAGCTGTGGCGAGGTGATCGTTCCCACGCTCCGCGTGGGAATGCCTCAATGGACGCTCTGCGTCCGCTGTTGGGACGCAGAGCGTCCCGGGCTGCGTTACCACGCCCCGCGTGGGAACGATTATCCGTGGCGGTGTTTCAACCACTCCACCATCCCCATCCCCGCCGCACGCCCGCTGGCGAAACACGCGGTCAGCAGGTAGCCGCCC
This sequence comes from Pseudomonas sp. B21-040, assembly GCF_024748695.1. Taxonomy (NCBI): domain Bacteria; kingdom Pseudomonadati; phylum Pseudomonadota; class Gammaproteobacteria; order Pseudomonadales; family Pseudomonadaceae; genus Pseudomonas; species Pseudomonas sp. B21-040. The sequence goes on along the minus strand of NZ_CP087176.1, from coordinate 5,829,407 downwards.
GTCGGCGCTTCCCAGTCCAGCATCTCCCCCGCGCAGAACACGCCAGGCATTTGCTTGAGCATCAATCGCTCATCCATTGACTCGAACAACACACCGCCAGCACTGCTGATGGCTTCGTCCAGTGGACGGGTTTTTACCAGCGTCAGTGGCAACGCCTTGATCGCTTTGGCCAGCAGCGCCGTGTCGCTGAAGCAGTCGGCCGGGGTCTGTTCACGCAGTAACGCTGCTTTGACCCCATCAATGCCCAGCTGACTGTGCAGGTGTTTGGCCATCGAGCGTGAACCGCGAGGTTTGCTCAGTGCCGCCTGCACTTTATCCACAGGCCTGCCGGGCAGCAGGTCGAGATGAATAGTTGCGCAGCCGTGCTGGTTGATGGCATCGCGAATCGGTGCCGAGAGGGCGTAGATCAAACTGCCTTCAATCCCGGTGGCGGTGATCACGCATTCGCCGAGCCGTGGAACGTCGTCATTGAGGCCGATGGCGATGTTTTTCAGCGGGGCGCCGGCGAATTTACTGACCATCAGTTCGCTCCAGGCCTGCACCTCGAAGCCGCAATTACTCGGTTGCAATGGCGCCAATCCTACGCCGCGCTGATCCAGTGGCAGCATCCAGGCACCGTCCGAACCCAGGCGCGACCAACTGCCGCCACCGAGGGCCAGCAGCGTGGCGTCCGGCGCCAGGTTTTTTTCACCCTCGGGACTTGAGACTCTCAGGCTGCCATCGGTATTCCAGCCGAGCCAGCGGTGGCGGGTGTGGATAACTACGCCGGCGTCTCGCAGGCGTTTGAGCCAGGCCCGCAACAGCGGCGCGGCTTTCATGTCGGTCGGAAACACCCGGCCGGAACTGCCGACAAAGGTTTCGATACCCAGGTCATGAATCCATTGGCACAGCGCGTCGGCGCCAAAGGAGCGCAGCAGCGGTGCAATCTGCGGGGCGCGCTCGGCGTAGCGCGAAAGAAACGCCGGATAGGCTTCGGAGTGGGTGATGTTCATGCCGCCGACACCGGCCAGCAGGAATTTTCGTCCCACTGAAGGCATGCCGTCGTAGAGGTCGACCTTGATCCCGGCCTGGCTCAGGACTTCCGCCGCCATCAGGCCGGCAGGGCCACCGCCGATGATGGCGACTTGAGGGGAGGGTGGATTCGACGGCTGGGTCATGATGAGCGCTGCAGTGTGGCGGAATAGCCGCGCATTCTAGCAGTACCCAATTACTGTGGGAGTGGCGGTGCGGCGATCCGACTTGCCCGCGATAGCGGAGTGTCAGTCAACAAAGACTTTGAATTTGCCGGCCTCATCGCGGGCAAGCCCGCTCCCACAGTTGATCTTCGATGGTTTCAGAAGAGCTGTTCAAAAAACAATCATCAAGTTGTAGCCCATGCCTGGTATGGGCTGCAGGCCCTTTCACTCAGGTTATCCACAGGCAGTTCCACAGGCATTGTGGGTAAAGGCTCACGACTCAGTGACAACCTGATGACTGCCAGACCCGTTGAGCGCTGTGATGCAGGATGCCGTGCCGGCGTGCCAGGGCTTTGCGGTCCTTGCTGTAACCGCCGCCAATCACTCCGACCACCGGAATATCCCGGCCCAGGCAATGGCGCATCACGCTTTCATCTCGCGCCGCCACGCCTTCGTCCGTCAGCTTCAAGTAACCCAGTGCGTCGTCCTTATGCACATCGACCCCTGCGTCATACAGCACCAGGTCCGGTTGATAGAGCGGCAGCAAATAGTTGAGCGCATCGTCGACCACGTTCAGGTAGTCGGCATCGCCCATGCCTTTGGGCAGCGGGATGTCCCAGTCACTTTCGGCTTTGCGTGCAGGAAAATTCTTTTCGCAATGCAGGGAAACCGTCACTGCGTCCGGGGTGTTGTGCAGGATACGTGCAGTTCCGTCGCCCTGATGCACGTCGCAGTCAAAGATCAGCACCCGATTCACTCGGCCACTTTCCAGCAGGTAACGGCTGATCACCGCCAGGTCGTTGAAAATGCAGAACCCGGCCGGGTAGTCGTAATGGGCGTGATGCGTGCCGCCCGCCAGGTGACAGGCCAGACCGTGCTCCAGCGCCTGTTCCGCCGCCAGCAATGAACCGCCTACCGCGCGCACCGTGCGTCGCGCCAGGGCTTCGCTCCAGGGCAGGCCGAGGCGACGTTGGTCTTCACGGGACAACTCGCCACTCATGTAGCGTTCGATATAGGCAGTGTCATGGGCGAGGGCGAGTATGTCCGAGGGGCAGAGCTGCGGGCGCAACAGATCGGCGTCCTTGGTCAGGCCGCTGTCCACCAGGTGATCGCGCAGCAGGCGAAACTTGTCCATGGGGAAGCGGTGATCCGCCGGGAACTCGGGGCTGTAGTCTTCGTGATAAATCAGCGGCAGCGGCATGATGATTTCATACAGGAATGAGAGAAGGATCCTACCAGCGATGTAGACTTGCGGCATGGAAACAGGGGGGCACCATGGAGCCAATACTGCAACTCGAAAGTGCGCGACTGCTGTTGCGGCAGTGGCGCGATGAGGATTTGCCGGAATTTGCGGCGATGTGCGCCGACCCGCAGGTGATGCGATATTTTCCGGCACCGTTGAGCCGTCTGGAAAGTGCCTCGCTGATCGGGCGTATTCGCGGGCATTTTGCCGAGCATGGTTTCGGCCTGTGGGCACTGCAACGCAAAGACACTGGCCAATTCATCGGATTTACCGGGCTGGGTGTGGTGGGCTTCGACGCACCATTTACCCCCGCGACCGAAATCGGCTGGCGCCTGGCCCGTGAACATTGGGGCCTGGGGTATGCCAGTGAAGCGGCATGGACCGCTCTGCGTTGCGGGTTTGACCGGTTGGCGCTGACCGAGGTCGTGTCCTTCACCGCCAAAAACAACACGCCCTCCGAGAAAGTCATGCAGGCCATCGGCATGCACCATGATTCAGCCGATGACTTTGAGCATCCCAGGCTCGCGGCCGATCATCCCTTGCGTCACCATGTGCTTTACCGCATCACCCGTGAACAATGGCTGCAAACCTTGCATGGATAAGCCGGCGCGCACGTTTACAATGGCGCCCATGGGGCCTGTCCCGAAAGTGTATCGACCGTGCCAGCCAAGACTGCGCGGCAATGTTTTGTGTGAGGAGAGTCTGAATGAGCCAAGTGTTGGATGATCTGGTCGACCTGCTGACCCTGGAACCGATCGAAGAAAACCTGTTCCGCGGCCGCAGCCAGGACCTGGGTTTTCGCCAGTTGTTCGGCGGTCAGGTGATCGGTCAGTCGCTGTCGGCAGCCAGTCAGACGGTTGAAGCAGCCCGGCATGTGCATTCCATGCACGGGTATTTCCTGCGACCGGGCGATTCCGCGTTGCCCGTGGTTTATCAAGTGGACCGGGTGCGCGATGGCGGCAGTTTCAGCACGCGCCGGGTGACGGCGATCCAGAAGGGCAATCCGATTTTCACCTGCAGCGCCTCGTTCCAGTACGACGAAGAAGGCTTCCAGCACCAGACCGAAATGCCACAAGTGGTCGGCCCGGAAAATCTGCCGACGGAGCTGGAAATCACCAAGAGGCACGCGCACCTGATCCCCGAGCACATGCGCGAAAAGCTGCTGTGCCCGAAACCGATCGAATTCCGTCCGGTGACCGAAAAAGATCCCTACAACCCACTGCCATCCGATCCGATCAAGTACGTCTGGTTTCGCGCCGACGGTGCGCTGGCTGACTCGCCGGCGCTGCACAAATACCTGCTGGCCTATGCCTCGGACTTCGGTCTGTTGGTCACCTCGATGCAACCTCATGGCAAATCGGTCTGGCACAAAGACATGCAGGTCGCCAGCCTCGATCACGCGCTGTGGTTCCATCAGGACCTGCGCGCAGATGACTGGTTGCTCTACGCGATGGACAGCCCTTGGGCCGGTAATTCCCGTGGCTTCAACCGTGGCAGCGTGTTCAACCGTGCAGGACAACTGGTGGCCTCGGTCACGCAGGAAGGCCTGATTCGTCATCGCAAGGATTGGGCATGAGCCTGGCCGAGGTGCGTCACTGGGTGTTCGACATGGACGGCACCCTGACGGTGGCCGTGCATGACTTCGCGGCGATTCGCGTGGCGTTGGCGATCCCGGCTGAAGACGACATCCTGACCCACCTCGCCGCACTGCCGGCCGATGAAGCGGCGGCTAAACATGCGTGGCTGCTGGAGCATGAACGTGATCTGGCGCTGGGTTCGAAGCCGGCGCCGGGTGCCGTGGAGCTGGTGCGAGAATTGGCCGGGCGCGGCTATCGCCTGGGGATTCTCACGCGCAATGCCCGGGAGTTGGCGCATGTGACGCTGGAGGCGATTGGCCTGGCCGACTGCTTCGCGGTGGAGGATGTGCTGGGGCGTGATGAAGCGCCGCCCAAGCCGCATCCCGGTGGTTTGCTGAAACTGGCCGAGGCCTGGAAGGTGCCCGCTAGCGAAATGGTGATGGTCGGTGATTACCGCTTTGATCTCGATTGCGGGCGAGCGGCAGGGGCACGGACGGTGTTGGTGAATCTGCCGGATAACCCGTGGCCGGAACTGACGGACTGGCATGCGGCGGATTGTGTGGTGTTGCGGCAGATGCTGTTGGCTTGAGGGCCTCTTCGCGAGCAGGCGCCTGCTAAAAATCTACGGTGGGAGCCGGGCTTGACCGCGATGGCGTCAGCTCAGGCCCCCCTACACTCACTGCCCAAACAACGCCTTGATCCCCTCCGGCGAAGTCAACATTTCATCCCCGTTATGCCCGACGCCTGGCACTTCAACCAGTCGCTGGTTCACTCCTCGCGGATTGCGACGCAGCAGATAATCAAAGTAAAAGTGCCCACGAGCCAGGCGATTCGCGCCTTGGGCCTCTGCTTCACACCCCTTGTCCAGTGCAGGCTGTTGCGGGTCGATGTCTTGCTGCCCGAGCAGATAAGTCACGTCACGTTTGACGTAATTGCCTTCAATCTGCGGTGACGTTTGCCCACTGCCATAGAGGGGTAAATCTATCAGACCATACTTCCAGCGATTGAACCCCGGACAGTTCGCGTGGTTGAACACCACGGGCCGACGCTCATCGAAATACGCGTACGAGGAAGGGTTGGCGACAACATAGCGAACCTTAATGCCTGCGGCCGACAGCTCCGGTTGCTCGTGAGCGAGCAATGCATAACGCTGGACGACCTGGGCGCCACCGGAATGTCCGGCGATGACGATCTCTTTCAAGTCCGGAAACTGCTGGCGATCACTGACCCTCGCGATGATTTGATCCAGCGCCGCATAGGAACTCACCGCAAAGGGCGCGGTGGACATCCCGCCCGCCATCCAGTCATTGCCCTGCCAGCGCAACACAGTGTCTGCCACGGGATGCAGTGCTACGTCGGTTTCATTGAGAAATTGCGGGGCGATCACCAGCGTGGATGCACTTTGGCCCGCCCACTCTGCCGCTTGCTCGGCGCTTTGCCGATAGGTTTCTGCGTTGCGCAAGCGACCATGGAGGATGATCAGCACACGTTCGATTTTCGCCGGAGCCGGGCCGATGCCCACCGCCATCTCGCCTTCTTTGAGCAACAGCCGACCGGGGCTTACTGCCTTGACCGCATGCTCGGCGGCCTGGGTTGTTGCACAGGTAAACAGTAGAGCTAACAGCCACTTATTCATTTACAAATTTTTCGCCGCAAAGGTATCGCACTGGCCCACCTGGCCTTGCGCAAATCCGGTTTTGAACCAGCGCACCCTTTGCGCTGATGTGCCATGGGTAAACGAGTCCGGCACCACGCGACCCTGACCTTGCTGCTGCAAGCGGTCGTCGCCGATGGCGTTGGCGGCGTTCAAGGCTTCTTCGATGTCGCCCGGTTCCAGCCAGTTCAGACGTTTCTGCGCGTTGTTGGCCCACACCCCGGCCAGGCAATCCGCTTGCAGTTCCTGGCGCACGAGCAAGCCGCCATCGCCTTCCATTTGCCGGCCTTGGGCACGGGCTGCCTGAATTTTCGCTGAAACGCCGAGCAAGGTCTGAACGTGATGTCCGACTTCGTGAGCAATCACGTAGGCCTGCGCGAAGTCACCGGCGGCGGAAAAGCGTTGCGACATTTCCTGGAAGAACGCCATGTCCAGGTAGACCTTCTGGTCCGCCGGGCAATAGAACGGGCCGGTTGCCGACGTCGCCAGACCGCAGGCGGAGTTGACGCGATTGCTGAACAGCACCAGCGTCGGGTCCTTATATTGCCGACCTGCCTGCTGGAAAATCTGACCCCACGTGTCTTCGGTGTCACCGAGGATCGAGCGGACGAATTCGGCGCCCTCATCGTTTGCCGGTGGCGCCTTGCGGGTCTGGTTAGTGGCTGGCGCCGATTGCTCGCTCATTTGACCCGTGAGTTGTCCGAGGATTTGTAGCGGATCCTGGCCCGTGATCCAGCCGATGCCGACAATCAGAATGATCGCGGTCAGGCTCAAGCCCTTGCCGCCACCGAAACGCACTCCGCCCCCACCGCCACCGCCGGCATCATCGCCACGGGCATCGACCACGTTGTCGCTGCGTCGGCCTTTTTTCCATAGCATGTGGGAATCCTCTGATTGTCCGTGGGGGTGAGTGTTGCTGGTGTGAGGGAGCGGCGCCAGTCCGATCGTCCGGGTTTCGGCTATTCCCGGCGTTCGCCTGCAGTATTCCAGACTTGTATGAACGTGGACTCCCCATCGAATTCCGTCAGGTGCCGGGTTTTTATCGAATGAACCTGGCGATCGACGAGTTCCAGATTTCGCATTACCGGGTTCATCTTCTAGAATCAGGCAAATTGTGTGTGGAACCTCCCATGGCCGGCAGTCAGATCGAACGTGTTTTCAGCGTGCTGGAAAGCCTTACCAGTGACCCGCGCGGACTGCCGATGCAGACCCTGGCGGAACAACTGGACATCCCGAAAAGCGCGACCCATCGCTTGCTCGCCGAGCTGATTCGGTTGGGCTATGTGCGACAGAATCCAGAGAACCTGCGCTATCACCTGACCACTAAATTGATCGCGATGGGGTTTCGTTATCTCTCGGGCAGCGGCGCCGATATCGTGCAGCCAGTGCTGGATCGCCTCGCGCAGGAGACCGGTGAACTGGTGCGCCTGGGCGTCATTGAAGGCGAGCGGCAGATCTGGATCGCCAAGTCGCAAGGTGCCCGGTCCGGCCTGCGTTACGACCCGGACATGGGCCGCGATGCGCCGTTGTTCTACACCGCATCGGGCCACGCCTGGCTGGCGTGCATGAGCGATGCCGAGGCGTTGTCGCTGGTAGAACGCCAGGGCGGGGAGCGGCCCAAAGACCTGGGGCCGAATGCGCCGCGTTCCAACATTGAACTGCTGGAGCGCTTGCGTCTGGCGCGTGAGCAGGGTTATGCCTGGGTTGAAGAGAGTTCGGCGGTGGGCACCTCGGCGATTGCTGCCGTGGTGCGCCATCCGAGCGAGGGGCGGGTGATGGGGGTGCTGAGCATCGCCGGGCCGAGCGCACGTATGCCGGGTGCTCGGTTGCATGAGTTGGCGCCGCTGTTGTTGAGGTATACCGAGGAGTTGTCGGCGGCGAGCCTTGCTTCAGAGTTGTTCAGCTGATTCGAACACACCACCCATCCATTGTGGGAGCTTGCTCGCGATGGCGGAGTGTCAGTCGACATCAATGTTGAATGATGAATGGCTATCGCGAGCAAGCCCGCTCCCACAGTGAAACCGTGCGATGTTCGAACACTTTCGGCCTATGCTTGTATTGGAATCTGGAACCAGGTTCTAAATTATTGGAATTCGCCAGGCACAAGGGAACCCCATGACCGTCAGCACTCCGCTCTCCGGCGTAAACCAGCCCTTCAAAGGGATTTTGCTGATCGTCGTCGCCACGTTCCTCTTCTCCAGTCACGACGCCCTGTCCAAATACCTCTCCGGTTTCTATCCGATCGTCATGGTGGTTTGGGCGCGCTATGTGGTTCACACCTTGTTGATGGCGGGGATTTTCCTGCCGCAATCCGGATTGCGCGTACTGCGAACCAAGCGGCCATGGCTGCAAGTGATGCGGGCGTTGTGCCTGTTGGGCACCAGTCTGTTTTTCACCACCGGTTTGCAATACATCCCGTTGGCCGAAGCCACGGCGGTCAACTTTCTTGCGCCGGTATTGGTCACCGCGCTGTCGGTGCCGTTGCTGAAGGAACACGTCACCCGCGGCCAATGGATCGCGGTAATTTGTGGATTTAGCGGCGTGTTGATCATCGTCCACCCCGGCGGTGATCTGTTCACGCCAGCGGTGCTGCTGCCGCTCTGCTCGGCGCTGTTCTTCTGCTTCTATCAATTGCTCACCCGCAAGCTCAGCAACATCGACAGCCCGACCACCAGCAACTTCTTCGCCGGACTGTGCAACACCCTGGTGATGAGCGCGCTGGTGCCGTTCTTCTGGCAAGTGCCGAGCCTAGGGCATGGCTTGATGATGGTCGCGTTGGGCGCGTGCGGGATGACGGCTCACTTGTTCCTGACCCAGGCGTTTCGCTACGCTGCGCCGGCGTTGCTGGCGCCGTTCGGTTATTGCCAGATTGTGTTTGCCGGTCTGCTGGGCTGGCTGCTGTTTGCCCACACACCGACCCTGACTACGGTGATCGGGATCGCGGTGATTTGCTGCAGCGGATTGGCGGCGGCGTGGCAACAGAGTCGCCGATAAACAGCTATCGATGAACGACCTGTGGGGGCGAGCCTGCTCGCGAAGGCGTCAAGTCAGTCAACGTTAATGTTGAATGACAGAACGCTTTCGCGAGCAGGCTCGCTCCCACAGGGATTGTGATTAGCTTTTTTATTTGGTGACGGCAGGAATCTTGCGCGGCGCCATGAAGTACATCCAGGTCAGCGCGATGAAGTACATCGCCGGGATCAGGGTGAACAACACGGTGTAGTTATTGTTGGTGACGGTCAGGATATGGCCGACCAACTGCGTCATGAACATCCCGCCGATGGCTGCGCACATGCCGCCAAAACCAAACACCGTGCTCATCATGTGCTTGGGCGTGTAGTCCATCACCAGGCTCCAGATGTTTGCAGTCCAGGCCTGGTGAGCACCGATGGCCAGGGAGATGGCGGCCACTGCGACCCACAGATTGCTGGCGCCGGCCGCCATGACCACGCCGACGATGCAGCAGGCGAACAGGAACATGGACATCAACCGCGCCTTGATCGGGTTGATACCGCGACCGATCAGGAACGAGGAGAGGATCCCGCCGCCGACGCTGCCGAAGTCAGCGGTCAGGTAAATGATGATCAGCGGAATGCCCATCTGGGTCACGTTGATTCCCAGGTTGTATTGCTGATTGAGGAACGGCGGCAGCCAGTACAGGTAGAACCAGAACACCGGCGCGGTCATCGAGTAGGCGAGGGCGAAGGCCCAGGTGCCACGCATGCGCAGGATTTTCGAGAACGGCACGCGGGCTTGTTCCGGCTCGACTTCTTTCTGGATGTAGTCCAGTTCCGACTGTTTGACGCTCGGGTGATCTTCCGGGTTGAAGTACTTCAAGCCCCAGAACAGCAACCAGATCCCGCCCAGTGCCGACATGCACAGGAACGCGGCTTGCCAGCCCCAGACATGCAGGATCAGCGGCAGCAACATCGGGGTGAACATCGCACCGACGTTGGTCCCGGCGTTGAAGATGCCGGTGGCCACGGCGCGTTCACCGGCCGGGAACCACAGGCGGGTGGTTTTCACGCAGGCGGGGTAGTTGGCGGCTTCGGTCAAACCAAGGATGAAACGGCAGACCATGAAGCCGACGGCTGAAGTGGCCAGGCCGTGGGCACCGGTGGCGACGCTCCAGAGCAGCACCGCGCAGAAGAACACGCGCTTGACACCGACCCGGTCGATCAAGCGGCCCTGCAACACGAAACCGATGGCGTAACCGACCTGGAACCAGAAGTTGATGTTGGCGTAGTCCATCGCCGTCCAGCTCATTTCCTTGGCGAGGATGGGCTGCATGACGCCCAGGGCGGCGCGGTCGATGTAGTTCAGGGTTGTCGCGAAGAACACCAGCGCCAGCATGCCCCAACGGGTTTTGCCGACCGCCATGGCGCCGCGGATTTTGTCGCCGATGCCGCCGGCAGTGACGCTCATGGCCGGAGCCATGCGTGAGCTTTGGGAAGGAATCATGTAGGCCACCGATTGTTTTTATGTGGTGTTCTGGGTCTTTTGTAACCGAGTCCGATGTTTCATGACCGGGCTCAATGTGGAGTTGATGTTGCGCAGTGGACAAAAAATCGTCAATTCGCCAAAGGCCATTGTGTTCGATAATCGCACGCAAAACTAACCGGATAGTACACTTTGAATTGCTGTTCGATTCTGCCAGGCCAATAATTCCCCTCAAGTTAAACGCGGACCCTGTAGCAGCTGGCGAAGCCTGCGTTCGGCTGCGAAGCAGTCGCATGCGGTTTATCTGTAAGACCGCATCGCCCGATTTCACGACTGCTGCGCAGCCGAACGCAGGCTTCGCCAGCTGCTACATAAAGCGAAGCGTGCGATATCGATAACAAGAGTGTCTCCACCACCGGGAGTCGAAATATGCAGCGTTCCATTGCCACCGTTTCCTTGAGCGGTACCCTGCCGGAAAAGCTCGAAGCCATTGCCGCCGCCGGTTTTGACGGAGTGGAGATTTTCGAGAATGACCTTCTTTACTACGACGGTAGCCCACGGGAAATCAAACAGATGTGCGCCGATCTCGGGATCGCGATCACACTGTTTCAACCCTTCCGGGATTTCGAAGGCTGCCGCCGTGACCGCCTGTCACGCAACCTCGAGCGGGCCGAGCGCAAATTCGACTTGATGCAGGAGCTGGGCACTGACCTGGTGCTGGTGTGCAGTAACGCCTCGGCTGATTCGGTCGGTGATGAACAGATCCTGGTCGACGATTTGCGCCTGCTGGCCGAACGTGCTGGCGCGCGTGGTCTGCGAATCGGTTACGAAGCCCTGGCCTGGGGCCGGCATGTGAACACTTATCAACAGGTGTGGAACATCGTTCGCCAGGCGGATCACCCTAGCCTCGGCGTCTTGCTGGACAGCTTTCACACGCTGTCGCTCAAGGGCGATCCGAGCGCCATCGCCGAAATTCCGGGCGACAAGATTTTCTTCGTGCAAATGGCCGATGCACCCATCCTGGCCATGGACGTGTTGGAGTGGAGCCGGCATTTCCGCTGCTTCCCTGGCCAGGGTGAATTCGACCTGCCGGGCTTTCTTGCGCCGATCATCCAGAGCGGTTACACCGGGCCGCTGTCACTGGAAATCTTCAACGATGGTTTCCGTGCCGCGCCGCCTCGGGCCAATGCCGCCGACGGTTTGCGTTCGCTGCTGTACCTGGAGGAGAAAACCCGTCAGCGTCTGGAGCAGCAAACCAAGCCCTCGGCCAACCTCGACATTTTGTTCGAGACGCCAAAGGCCAGCGAATACAACGGCATCGAGTTTCTCGAGTTTGCAGTGGACGAAAGCCTCGGTGCCAAGCTCTCGCATTGGCTGGAACGGTTGGGTTTCGTCAAGGCCGGGCAGCATCGCTCCAAGAGCGTTAGCCTACTGCGTCAGGGCGATATCAACCTGATCCTCAACTCCGAACCGTATTCGTTTGCCCATAGTTTTTTCGAAGCCCATGGCCCGTCGTTGTGCGCGACGGCCGTGCGGGTCAAGGACAGCGCCAGTGCGCTGGCCCGGGCCGTGGCCTACAAAGGTCAGCCGTATCGCGGGCTGGTGGGCCCCAACGAATTGGAACTGGCGGCGGTTCGAGCCCCGGATGGCAGCCTGATCTATCTGGTGGATCAAGACGCCGATGTCTATGGCACCGATTTCCATCTGTTCCCCGACGCCGTGGCCAGCGGCGGCCTCAAGCGTATCGACCATATGGCCATGGCATTGCCGGCCGACAGCCTCGACAGTTGGGTGCTGTTTTATAAGAGCCTGCTGGACTTTGAAGCTGACGATGAAGTGGTGCTGCCCGACCCTTACGGCCTGGTAAAAAGCCGTGCGCTGCGCAGCCGCGACAGTTCGATCCGTTTGCCGCTGAACATTTCCGAGAACCGCAACACCGCCATCTCACACGCGCTGTCGAGTTATCGCGGCTCCGGTGTGCATCACATCGCGTTCGATTGCGACGATATCTTTGCGCAAGTCAGCCGGGCCAAGGAGGCGGGTGTGCCGTTGCTGGACATCCCGCTCAATTACTACGATGACCTCGCCGCACGGTTTGATTTCGATGACGAGTTCCTCAGCGAACTGGCGTATTACAACGTCTTGTACGACCGCGATGCTCAGGGCGGCGAACTGTTTCATGTGTACACCGAGCCGTTTGAAGGGCGGTTCTTCTTTGAAATCATTCAACGCAAGAACGGCTACGCGGGGTACGGCGCAGCGAACGTGGCGGTGCGACTGGCGGCGATGGCCAAATCTCGCAGCGGTGCGATCCGTCAGGCCAAGTTGTAGGAAAATCGTAAGCGCCGATACAAACCGCTGCCACGCGGCTTCCTTCACTGTGCGCAGCGGCCCATAATCGCCAGCCTGTGCAGTGATGGCCGTGAGCCCGTAATGACAATGACTTCAGAACGCTCCGCAGTGCCCGACGATGTGATCGTCGAGCCGCGCAAGGGCCGCAAAAACAACCCGGAAAAGACCCGCGAAAACATCCTTCAAGAGGCGATTGTCGAGTTCGTCCAGCAGGGGCTTTCCGGTGCTCGCGTCGATGCAATCGCCGAGCGCATTCACACCTCCAAGCGCATGATCTACTACTACTTCGGCAGCAAGGAGCAGCTGTACGTTGAGGTGCTGGAAAAACTCTACGGAGACATTCGCAGCACCGAAAACCGCTTGCACCTGACCGAACTGGCGCCGGTCGAGGCGATCCGGCGCCTGGTGGAGTTCACCTTCGATCACCATGATCGCAATGTCGATTTCGTGCGCATTGTGAGCATCGAGAACATTCACAATGCCGAGTATGTGAAGCGCTCCGATGCGATCAAGGCGATGAACAACACGATCCTCGATTCACTGGGCGAAATTTTGCGTCGTGGCGCCGAAGAAGGTCTATTCCGCGCGGGGCTCGTGCCGCTGGATGTGCATTTGCTGATCAGTTCGTTCTGCTTCTATCGCGTGTCGAACCGCCATACCTTTGGTGAGATTTTTCAGATCGACCTGCCGGACGACGCCATCAAGCAGCGTCATCGCGAGATGATTTGCGAGTCGGTGTTGCGCTATCTGCAGGCCTGACCTTGTGTGAGGGGGTTATCCCCCTTCAACCCTTCATGCTCTGAAAGTGCGCCAGCATTCGCTGCGCATCCGGCACTACGTTGCTGAACAATTCAAATGCCTTCACGGCCTGAAACACTGCCATGTTGCCGCCATCCAGGGTCCGGCAACCGAGGGCTCGGGCGTTGCGCAGCAGTTCGGTTTCCAGCGGAAAGTACACGATCTCGGCCACCCACAATTCGGCGCGAAGCAACTCCGCCGGCACGGGCATGCCCGGGAGTTTTTTCATGCCCATGGGTGTGGTGTTCACCAAGCCGTCAGCCAGGCCCAAAGTGCTCGGCAAATCATGCCCGGCCACCGCGCGACCGGCCCCGAAATGTTGATTGAGGTTGTCCGCCAAGGCCTGCGCGCGGCTGATCTCCACATCGAAAATGCTCAACAGCTGTACACCTTCGCTCAATAGCGCGTGGGCCACCGCCGCGCCTGCACCGCCGGCACCCATTTGTACGACACGCTCACGGGCAACGTCCTTCAGGCCACGGCGAAAACCCTCGGCGAACCCCAGGCAATCAGTGTTGTGGCCGATTCGTTTGCCATCTTTCAAGACCACGGTATTCACCGCGCCAATGCCGCGGGCTTCTGGTGACAGTTCGTCGAGCAGCGGGATGATCGTCTGTTTGCACGGGAAGGTGATGTTGAGCCCGGTGAAATTCATCCGTTCGGCCGCCAACAGCAAATCGGGCAGGGCGCTGCTGTCGAGCTTCAACTGATCCAGATCGATCAAACGGTAGAGATAACGCATGCCCTGCGCGTCGCCTTCATGCTCGTGCAGTGCCGGTGTGCGGGAGGCTTGAATCCCGGCGCCGATCAGCCCGGCCAGTACGCTGTTGTGCTGAGTCATCGCTTTCATCCCTTCAATTTCAGACTGAAATGTTCCAGTGCCAGGCGATAGCCGTGGCTGCCGAAACCGGCCATGACCGCGGTGGCGATGGCCGAGACGAACGAGTGATGCCGGAACGACTCGCGGGCGTGGACGTTCGACAGGTGAACTTCGATCACCGGCAGTTCGCTGGCAACGAGAGCGTCGCGGATCGCCACCGAGGTGTGAGTCCAGGCGGCCGGGTTGATCACAATCCCGGCGCAACGCCCACGAGCGGCATGAATCCAGTCGAGCAATTCGCCTTCGTGGTTGGTCTGGCGAAATTCCACGACCAAGCCGAACTCTTCGGCGGCGCGGCCGCACAGCGCCGAGATATCCGCCAGGGTTTCGTGGCCATAAGTTGCCGGTTCACGGGTGCCGAGCAGGTTCAGGTTCGGGCCGTTGAGCACCAGAACGATAGGGGGCATGGGAAGTCTCCACTTATTATTTTTGGAATCGGCTGGTGTCATCAGCCTGTGGAGATAAATTGTACTAGCTGGTTAATTTGGTCAATTAAAGAGGCGGGTTGGTCGTGTTTTGTGTGCGGTGATCGGACAGTGGCGACGATCAGCGCGGCAGATGTTCGACCAGAAAGTCGATAAACGCCCTCAACCGAAGCGGCATGTGCCGGCTTTGCGGATACAGCAACGTGAACGGCCGCGAACGCCTGCCGAAAGGCTTGAGCACCTCCACCAGAGAGCCATCGGCCAATTCGTTTTCGACGATAAACCGGTACGTCTGAAACAGTCCCGCCCCATGTCTGGCCAGGGTAACGCCACCCAGCACATCGTCCGAGCAACTGAAACTGCCCTCGGCCAAAATCTCTCGCGGCACGCCATTGTCATTGAACAGCCAGGCAATTCGCCGGCCGCTGCTGGGCAATTCGTATTGAATGCATTCGTGTTGCGCCAACTCATCCAGCGTTTGTGGAACGCCAGCGCGCTTGAGGTACTCGGGACTGGCAATCATCACCAGTTCGGCGTCTTCCAGGTGACGGGCGATCAAGCCGGAGTCGGGGATGGCCCGCACGCGAATCGCCATGTCATAGCCTTCGCCGACGAAGTCGATGTTGCGATTGCTGATGTGCGACTCGACCTTTACATCGGGAAAGCGCGCCCGAAATTCCGGCAGCAACGGCAGAATTCTGTGGTGCGCATAGGTCGTTGGAATGCTGATACGCAACGTGCCGGACGGTTGCTGCTGTTGGCCCATGACCTCGCGCTGAGCCTCGATCAATTGCGCCAGCGCCTGACGACATTCTTCGTAATAACGGCGGCCGCTGTCAGTCAACTTCACGCTGCGGGTGGTGCGCGCGAATAAGCGCACGCCCAGGCGTTCTTCCATGCGCGACACCGAACGGCTGACGGCGGCCGGCGTCACACCTGCCACCAGCGCGGCGGCGGTAAAGCTCCCGGCTTCCGCTGCGAGGCAAAACAGTTCGATGCTGCCCAACTGAAGATCATCGAAGACTCGCTGCATGATTGATTACACCGGGGATCAAATGAGGACTGAATGCCGACACTGTAGATGAAATCACCGCCGCAGTGCTTTACTGGCGTTTCATCCAGATTTGATTACCGGACAGGAGCAGCATCATGCCTTTCGTCAGCGTGCGTATTACCCGTGAAGGCGTTACCCGTGAGCAGAAAGCCCAGGTCATCGCTGAAATTACCGAAACCCTGCAGCGTGTCCTCGGCAAGCCTCCGGAAGTGACCCATATCGTGATCGAAGAGGTGGATACCGATAACTGGGGGCATGCGGGGCTGACCGTTACCGAGCATAGAAAGCAGTCGTAATGATGGGGTGCAACTCAAGACAGCCGTCCTCGTGACGGCTTTTTTGTGGGTGTGGTGAAAGGATTGCTTACTATTTTGGGCGGCAATCGACAAGTCGAAAAGCTCTCGGAAGCTAGTCTCAATCCTGAATTGTTCATCAAGCAATCAGCGCCAGTTATCGGGTTCTTCAAGGAGTGGAGAATCTTTGCAATCTATAACCTAACGGATGGGTTAGCATGAACGTATGCCGCTACAAAGGCTTGTCATTGGTCATCATGCTGCGCGACGAACATTGTCCGCCTCATGTCCATGTAGATGCAGGAACATGGGGCGCACGCTTCAAATTCAGTTTCTGGCACAACGGCGTCGAACTCTGGGATGTCGTTCCTCTTTCACAGCGGCCACCTTCAGCGGTACTGGAAGGATTACGACAGGCGCTTCGGCAGCCTGCGCATTTACGGAGAGCTCGTGGCATCTGGTGGAGCAGACTGCATACAGCGTGCCTGGACAATCAGTTGTGGGATTGGGAGGGCAATGAAGTGGTCGTGATGAAACGAATCGCCAGCACGACATACATGATTGGCTCGGCCTGTTACGAGCCTGAGGCGAACAAGACTCTGTTGGCCCTGGTGGGGGCTGCGGAGGGAGTGGAAATTGAATTATGAAAACGATAAAGGCGAAAAACCAGGCGGATAGCCCCGTCACTGAAGCTGCACTGGAGCAGGCGCTTCAGCGAGGCGAGTTGAGTCGTCGTAGCGGATTGAATGCGACTGCAGTGGCTTGGTCAGGACATTGCCTGGTCATCAGCTTTGAGGACGGCAGCGGCGTGCTCCTTCCGGTGAAGAGTTACCCGGAATTTGATGGCTTTGACGCTGGAGAATTCGCTGATTTGAAGGTTGGCTTTTCGGGAACCGCTTTGTGCCATGAAGGCAGGGATTTACAGGTCTCCATTGCCGGGTTGATTTCGGCGAGCAAGTCGCTGATGGACATGGCCTCTTCAGTCGTCGCCTCACGCAATGGTCGTCAGAGTAGCGCTGCCAAAAGCGAGGCTGCACGGGCCAATGGCAAAAAGGGCGGTCGTCCGCGCAAGGTCGACGCGGCTCTTTGATCCGCCCACAAAAAAGCCGTCGTGATGACGGCTTGTTTGTATCGGCTGCAATCAACGACGGGTCAACAACACCCCGGATTCCATGTGATGGGTCCACGGGAACTGATCGAACATTGCGCACTGAGTGATGCGGTGCGTGTCGTGCAACTGGGCGATGTTCGCCGCCAGGGTTTCCGGGTTGCAGGAAATGTAGAGGATATTGTCGAAGCGTCGAGTCAACTCGCAGGTGTCCGGGTCCATGCCGGCGCGGGGCGGGTCGACGAATACGCTGCCGAACTCATAGCTCTTGAGGTCGATGCCATGCAAGCGACGGAAAGGGCGGACTTCGTTCAGCGCTTCAGTCAGCTCTTCGGCAGACAAACGCACCAGCGTGACGTTATCCACCGCGTTTTCGCTGAGGTTGCTCAACGCCGCGTTGACCGAGGTCTTGCTGATTTCGGTGGCCAGTACTTTGCGTACACGGGTCGCGAGCGGCAGGGTGAAGTTGCCGTTGCCGCAATAGAGCTCCAGCAAATCGTCCGCGCGGTCGCCCAGTGCGTCGTAAGCCCAGTTGAGCATCTTCTGATTGACGGTGCCGTTGGGCTGGGTGAACGCACCTTCCGGTTGGCGGTAGCTGAAGGTACGACCGCCGACTTCCAGTTTCTCGACCACATAATCGTGACCGATCACTTCGCGCTTGCCCTTGGAGCGGCCGATGATGCTGACGTTCAGGTCGGCGGCCAGTTTCGTTGCCGCCGCATGCCAGTGTTCGTCCAGCGGACGGTGATAGCACAGGGTGATCATCGCATCGCCGGCCAGGGTAGTCAGGAACTCCACCTGGAACAGCTTATGGCTCAGGGGCGCACTGGCTATCCAGGCCGCCTTCAGCTGGGGCATCAATTCATTGATGCGCAGGCTGGCAATCGGGAATTCTTCGATCAGGATCGGCGTGCGCTTGTCTTCCTGGGAAAACATCGCGTAGTGCCGCTCACCGCCTTCACGCCACAGGCGGAATTCGGCGCGCAGGCGGAAGTTTTGCAGCGGCGAGTCGAAGACGGCCGGTTCAGGTGCATCGAACGGGGCCAGCAGGTCACGCAGGCGCGTGACCTTTTCTTCGAGCTGAACGGCGTAGGCCTGGGAATCAAAAGTCATGCGTTGAACCAACCCAGCTTGATCACGAACAGAATCGACAGGATCACCAGCGCCGGGTTCAGTTCACGGCCGCGACCGGACATCAACTTGATGGCGGTCCACGAGATGAAACCGAAGGCGATGCCGTTGGCGATGGAATAAGTGAACGGCATGGCCAGCGCAGTGATCACCACCGGTGCGGCAACGGTAATGTCGTCCCAGTCTATTTCGGCCAGGCCGGAGGTCATCAATACGGCGACGAACAGCAGTGCCGGTGCCGTGGCAAACGCCGGAACGCTGGCCGCCAGTGGCGAGAAGAACAGCGCCAGCAGAAACAGAATCGCGACCACGACGGCCGTCAGGCCGGTGCGGCCACCGGCACTCACGCCGGCTGCGGATTCGATGTAGCTGGTCGTGGTCGAGGTGCCCAGCAGCGAACCGGCCATGGCCGCGGTGCTGTCGGCGATCAGGGCGCGACCCATTTTCGGCATGTGGCCGTCCTTGCCCATCAGGCCGGCACGCTTGGCAACGCCGATCAGGGTGCCGGAGTTGTCGAACAGGTCGACGAACAGGAAGGCAAAAATCACGCTGACCAGACCGATGTCCAGTGCGCCTTTGATGTCCAGTTGCATGAAGGTCGGGGCCAGCGACGGTGGCATCGACATTACGCCGCCGAACGGGGTGAAGCCCATTACGATCGAAACGATGGTGACCACCAGAATGCCGATCAGTACTGCGCCGCGCACGGCCAGGGCTTCAAGGGCAACGATCAGGGCAAAACCCAGGGTCGCAAGGATCGGGGCGGGTTGTTTCAGGTCACCGAGGCCGACCATGGTCGCCGGGTTGCTGACCACGATACCTGCGTTATGCAGGGCGATCAGTGCCAGGAACAGGCCGATACCAGCGGCAATCGCCGAGCGCAGCGGCAGCGGGATGCTATTGATGATCCATTCACGGATGCGGAAGATCGACAGCAGGAAGAAGCACACCGCCGAAATAAACACCGCACCCAGCGCCACTTGCCAGGTGTGGCCCATGTGCAGGACCACGGTGTAGGTGAAGAAGGCGTTCAAGCCCATGCCCGGCGCGAGCGCAATCGGGTAGTTGGCGATCAGGCCCATGATCGTGGAGCCAATGGCGGCGGCCAGACAGGTAGCGACGAACACCGCGCCCTTGTCCATGCCGGTCTCGCCGAGGATGCTCGGGTTGACGAATAGAATGTAGGCCATGGCCAAGAAAGTCGTGACGCCCGCCAGAATCTCGGTCCGCACGTTGGTGTTGTGAGCCTTGAGTTGAAACAGCCTTTCCAGCATGTCTGCTCCCCGTGGCGCGCCGGGCGCCGTGAATGTATCGACCTCAACAGCAAAGCACAGACCGCTGAACGCGCCTGGGAAATTACTGTGGGCCGGAAAAAGCCGCGCATCATACCAGCAGCGTGGGGTTATGGCTGCTTATGGCTGTGATCGTCGTCGATGTTTTGCCGTCAAGCGAAGTGAGCCATACTGCGCGCCGGTTTTGGGGGGCACTATGTATTGCATGAAAACGCGTGTAATCGCTGTCATTGGTGTCATGGCTGCCTTGCTTTTGGGAGCACAAAGCGCCTTGGCCGCAATGGCGCCACCGTTGAGCCAGTTGAAGGTGCTGAAGGTCGAATCACCCGGTTGTGGCTTTGAAGACATCGCCGAGGGGCAGGATCAGACGCGCTGCGACCACAGCGGGCCGAACATCAAAGTCTACGTGCTGGAAATCGGCTACGGACGAGAGGCCCATGTCGCATTGGACGGGTTTGAAGTGAACGGCACTCGCACGCCGGTCTGCGCTTTTGATACCGGTAATCTGACTGAGTGCACCGTGGGGCGAAAAACCGTCGGTTATCTGTACATTCTGGATCTGGCCGGCAAGCAGGATGGCGTCTTCACCTTTAGCAATACCTCGATCAACGCGCCGGGCAATACGATGTCGACACAGCTCTACATCAAATAACGGCCGCAAGTAACGGCTGCGCCCGAAAGCTGACTACGCTTTAAAGATCACCCTGTGGACTGTCCCCATGACCTTTAGAGCTTTGATTACCCTCGCCGAGGGCATCGATGACCTGCAAACAGTGACCCTCGTCGATGTGCTGCGCCGCGCCAAGGTTGAAGTGGTAGTGGCCAGCATCGAGGGGCGGCGCATGCTCACCTGCGCCCGTGGCACCCGGCTGACGGCCGATGCCATGCTCGTGGACTTGCTGGCCCAGCCGTTCGACCTCATCGCCTTGCCCGGCGGCGCCGTGGGCGCGCAACACTTGGCGGCGCACCAACCCCTGCAACAATTGATCAAGGATCATGCCGCCGCCGGACGCCTGTTCGCGGGCATCGCCGAAGCCCCGGCGGTCGCGTTGCAACACTTTGGCGTATTGCGCCAGCGACGCATGACCTGCCTGCCGTCGGCCAGCCATCAATTGTCAGGTTGCAACTTCGTCGATCAACCAGTGGTGGTCGACGGCAACTGCATAACCGCCCAGGGTTCCGGGGCCGCGCTGGCATTTGCCTTGACGCTGGTGGAACAACTCTGCGGCAAAGCCACGCGAACGGCGGTGGCGGGGGAGTTGTTGGTTTAGAGGTTCAGACCTTCACTTCTTCCACCGGCACATGCATGCGGTCACGGTTGGCCAAGGTCGGGAACAGTTTCACCCAGGTCCCGGTCACCACCAATGTGCCGATCCCGCCCATGACCACTGCCGGCACGGTGCCGAACCAGTGGGCGGTCAGGCCGGATTCGAATTCGCCCAGCTGGTTCGAAGCGCCGATGAACAAACCGTTGACGGCGCTGACCCGGCCGCGCATTTCGTCCGGTGTTTCCAATTGCACGAACGAGGCGCGGATCACCATGCTGATCATGTCTGCCGCGCCCAGCACCACCAGCACCGCGAGTGAGAACCAGAACGAAGTCGAGAGACCGAACGCGATGGTGGCCACGCCGAACACCCCGACAGCCGTGAACATCACGCGTCCGACGTTGCGTTCAACCGCAAATCGCGCCAGGAACAGCGACATCAACAGCGCTCCGACTGCCGGCGCGGAACGCAGCAGGCCTAGCCCCCACGGGCCGGTCAGCAGGATGTCTTTGGCGAACACCGGCAGCAATGCTGTGGCGCCACCGAGCAAGACCGCAAACAGATCCAGAGAAATCGCCCCGAGAATGTCCGGGCGACTGCGAATGAAGCGGATGCCCGCCAGCAGCGAGTCCAGGGTTGCCTTGCCCTTGTTCAATGGCGTTTGCCGGGCCGGCAGGTTGAGCATCAGCACGCACGCAATGATGTAGAGGATCACCGTCGGGCCATACACCCAGACGCTGCCGAAGGCATAGAGCAACCCCCCGAGCGCCGGGGCGACGATGGTGGCGGACTGCTGCGCCGATTGTGCGGCGGCCACCGCGCGAGGAAACAGCGCACTGGGCACGATGCTCGGCAACAGGGCTTGAGTGGTGGGCATTTCGAAAGATCGCGCGGCACCCAGCAGAAACGCGAGGATGAAGATCATTTCCCGGGTGACATGATCGGTCGCGCTGCCAATGGCCAGGGACAAGGCGATCAGCGCTTGCAAGGACTGACAGATCGCAGCGACTTTGCGCCGGTCATAGCGGTCGGCGACATGCCCGGTGTGCAGCATGAACAGCACGCGCGGTGCGAACTCCACCAAGCCGACCAAGCCCAGGTCGAGCACGTTGCCGGTCAGTTGGTAGAGGTTCCAGCCAATGGCCACGGTGAGCATCTGAAAACCACTGGCGGTAAACACCCGGGCCAGCCAGAACGCAAGGAAAGGGCGATGATGACGTAACAGCAAGGGCGCTTGGCTGGGCATCTGGAGGCAAATCTGGAGAGTGGAGCGGCGAGATTATCACCAAGCTGTAACAGGAAGTTGCCACGAGCGAAAAAATCGTTAGCCAGACATCGATTTCATTCACCTTTGGCTATCTATGACCATGGAATGTATTTCAGCCCGTGACCAATACCATGAGGCAACTTGTCACGCGGCAAAAGACCACGCGGTTCATCAACAGAATTGGGACTACTCTTTCAACGTTGATTGACCCAGATCAAAACTCCCCAGGGAATTGATCCGGCGGCCAGCCAGAATGCCTGCGTTGCGATGCTTGTAAAAAAAAGAACGAATTTGAATTCGCCGCACTCCATACCCGTGGGAACCGTGGATGCAGGCTTCCAGCCAGCAGCCGTATTACCTGACAGAGGATGACTTATGTTCGGTTTAGAGGCACTTGATCTCGCCCGAATTCAGTTCGCGTTTACCATCTCGTTTCACATTCTGTTCCCGGCCATCACGATCGGCCTGGCGAGTTACCTGGCGGTGCTCGAAGGCCTGTGGCTGAAAACCCATAACGATACCTACCGCGACCTGTATCACTTCTGGTCGAAGATCTTTGCCGTCAACTTCGGCATGGGCGTGGTCTCCGGGCTGGTCATGGCGTATCAGTTCGGCACCAATTGGAGTCGCTTCTCGGACTTCGCCGGTTCGGTGACCGGGCCATTGCTGACGTACGAAGTCCTGACGGCTTTCTTCCTCGAAGCGGGTTTCCTTGGGGTCATGTTGTTTGGCTGGAACAAGGTCGGACGCAAACTGCACTTCTTCGCCACGGTCATGGTGGCCATCGGCACGCTGATCTCGACGTTCTGGATTTTGGCATCCAACAGCTGGATGCAAACGCCTCAGGGTTTCGAAATCGTTAATGGCCAGGTGATTCCAACCGACTGGCTGGCGGTGATTTTCAACCCCTCGTTCCCCTATCGCCTGATGCACATGGCGACCGCAGCGTTTGTGGCCACGGCGTTTTTCGTCGGCTCCTCGGCGGCCTGGCATTTGCTGCGCGGCAAGGACAACCCGGCGATCCGCACCATGCTCTCGATGGCCATGTGGATGGCCTTGATCGTGGCGCCGATTCAAGCCGTCATCGGTGATTTCCACGGCCTCAATACGCTCAAGCATCAACCGGCGAAAATCGCTGCGATTGAAGGCCACTGGGAAAACAAGGGTGATGAGCCGACCCCACTGATCCTGTTCGGCTGGCCGGACATGAAAGAAGAAAGAACCAAATTTGTCGTCGAGATTCCGTACCTGGGCAGCCTGATTCTTACTCACTCGCTGGACAAGCAGGTGCCGGCGCTCAAGGAGTTCCCGCCTGAAGACCGGCCGAATTCGACGATTGTGTTCTGGTCGTTCCGGATCATGGTCGGCTTGGGCATGCTGATGATCTTCACCGGTTTGTGGAGCCTGTGGCTGCGCAAACGCGACAAGCTTTACACCTCGCGACCGTTCCTTTACCTGGCGTTGTGGATGGGCCCGTCCGGTCTGATCGCCATCCTCGCGGGTTGGTTTACCACGGAAATCGGCCGCCAGCCTTGGGTGGTTTACGGTCTGATGCGCACGGCGGATGCCTCCTCCAACCATAGCTTCGTGCAGATGAGCATCACGTTGATTCTGTTCGTCGTGGTCTATTTCGCGCTGTTCGGTGCCGGCCTGGGCTACATGATGCGACTGGTGCGCAAAGGGCCGAAGATCGACGAAGGCAAGGAAACCAACGACGGTGGTCCTGGCCAGAAACGCACGCCGGCACGTCCCCTGTCTGCCGCTGACGACAGCGTTGAAAGCGACCACAGCCACAGCCTGACCAAGGAGATTTGAGTCATGGGTATTGATCTTCCGCTGATCTGGGCCGTGATCATCATCTTCGGCATCATGATGTACGTGGTGATGGACGGCTTCGACCTGGGCATCGGGATTCTCTTCCCGTTCATCCCGGGCAAGACCGACCGCGACGTCATGATGAACACCGTTGCACCGGTGTGGGACGGAAACGAAACCTGGCTGGTACTGGGCGGCGCGGCATTGTTTGGCGCCTTCCCGCTGGCGTATTCGGTGGTGCTTTCGGCGTTGTACCTGCCGCTGATCCTGATGCTGATCGGGTTGATTTTCCGTGGTGTGGCCTTTGAATTTCGCTTCAAGGCCAGGGACGACAAACGCCATCTCTGGGACAAGGCATTTATCGGTGGGTCCGTCACCGCGACCTTCTTCCAGGGCGTGGCGTTGGGGGCTTTCATTGATGGGTTGCCGGTGGTCAATCGCCAGTTTGCCGGTGGTTCGCTGGACTGGCTGACACCGTTCACCCTGTTTTGCGGTGTGGCGCTCGTGGTGGCTTATGCGCTACTCGGCTGCACCTGGCTGATCATGAAGACCGAAGGCAAGCTGCAAGAGCAAATGCACGACCTGGCACGGCCGCTGGCTTTCGTGGTGTTGGCGGTGATCGGTATCGTCAGCATCTGGACGCCCTTGGCCCACGCCGAAATCGCCGCACGCTGGTTCACGTTGCCCAACCTGTTCTGGTTTATGCCTGTGCCGATTCTGGTGCTGGTGACCATGTACGGTTTGATCCGCGCCGTCGCCCGCAATGCGCACTACACGCCATTCCTGCTGACGCTGGTGCTGATCTTCCTCGGCTACAGTGGTTTGGGCATCAGCCTGTGGCCGAACATCGTGCCTCCGTCGATCTCGATCTGGGACGCCGCCGCACCCCCGCAAAGCCAAGGCTTCATGCTGGTGGGCACGTTATTCATCATCCCGTTCATCCTGGGCTACACCTTCTGGAGCTACTACGTGTTCCGCGGCAAGGTGACCCACGAAGACGGTTATCACTAGCACTGTGGGCGAGCTTGCTCCGGGCGGCGTTCCGACGATGGCGCCCTCACCGGCGCCATCGACCTGACTGAGGATCGATGCAATGAACGGCAAACATTCCCTGCACGACATTGAAGAAGCCGAAAAAAAGCCGCTGTGGCAGCGGCTTGGATGGCTGGCCCTGATCTGGGTCGGTAGCGTCGCAGCCCTGTTTATTGTGGCGAGCCTGATGCGCATGTTCATGAATGCTGCGGGGCTGACCACACACTGAAGATCCCATCCCGTTGCCTTGGAGGCACGGACTTGCAACCCTCCCGCGTGGAGGGTTTTTTTTGCCCGCGCTTATTTGCGGGCTTTGAGAATCACGAATTTTGGGGTGGCGGCCACTTGCTCGACGCCACGGAACAGTCGGGCGAGCTTGCTGTGGTAACCCAGGTGACGGTTGCCGACGATGTACAGCGCGCCACCGACCACCAGCGCTTCACGGGCTTGCTGGAACATGCGCCAGGCGAGGAAGTCGCCGACGACTTGTTGCTGGTGGAAGGGCGGATTGCACAGCACTACGTCCAGGGATTGCGGTTCTTGCCCCGCCAGGCCATCGCCTGCCCGCACTACGACCGCTCTGTCACCCAGCGCCGCGTGCCAGTTTTCGGCGGCCGATTGCACCGCCATGAACGACTCGTCCACCAACGTGTACTGCGCCTCAGGGTTTTGCAGCGCACTGGCAATGGCCAACACGCCATTACCACACCCGAGGTCGGCCACTCGCGCGGTGCCAAGGTTTTTCGGCAAGTGCGGCAGAAAGGCCCGCGTGCCGATGTCCAGGCCTTCGCGGCAGAACACATTGGCATGGTTGAGCAGCTCAATGGCCGGGTCATCGAGTTGGTAGCGCGAAGGGTAGGGGGACACGGCAGGCGCTTTTGCTTCAGGTGTGGCGATCAATAGCCGGGCCTTTTTCACCGCCAGGGAGGCTTGCACCGGGCCGATGTAGCGTTCCAGCAGATCACCGGCAGCACGTGGCAGATGCTTGATCATCGCCGCCGCAATCACCTGCGCGCCCGGCGCCAGTTGGCTTTGCAGGCGAATCAATTGTTCCTCCAGCAACGCCAGGGTTTTCGGTACGCGGATCAATACCCGGTCAAACGGGCCACTGAGCACTTCGCTGGCAGGCACATGGGGCACCGCGTCAAACGCCTGGCCGTTACGGATCAGGTTTTTCTCCAGTCCCTGAAAGGCCAGGAATGAGTCGCCGCTGCTGATGACCCGGACCTTGCCCGCGAGGCTGGCAGCCAGCGCGCCAAAACTGTCGTTGAGCACCAATACCCGAGTCTCGGCCGTGGGGTGTTGTTCGGCCAGATGGTTGAGCAGGTATTCGTCAGCCGCATCGAAAGCTTGCAGCGGTTCGTTCTGCTGCTCTGGCTGACGGATCAGATCGAGTTGGGCGAAGGGCGTTTCGAGCAGGGGCATGAGGCGGGGCTCTGGGTAGTCAACGGGTGTGGTGTCCCGCTGCCGAAGGCGTTGTAGCGGGCGGGACCGTCCGAGTGCACATCGACGAGATGTTAAACACGTCATCACTCAGGGGGGACCGCAAATGGTACTTTTTTTTCGGTTGGATTACTCGCGGGTTTTCCATGAACCGGGTGGATTCAGATGGCGCCCGTCCTCACCGCCTTTATCACCGCTGCAATCTTGTTGTTCACGCCAAACTTCTGGATCGCGCTGCGCACATGGAAATTGATGGTGCGTTCGCTGATGCTGAGAATTCTGGAGCATTCATAGGCGGTCTTGCCGTCGGCCGACAATTTCAGGATTTCGACTTCACGCGTCGACAAATGAGGTGTGCAGGCTGCCGGCAGGCGATGCCGCAGTTTTTGAGCCGCGAGATCATGCATATGGTGGTTGATGAAAATGACGTAACCCAGATGTCCATACAGTTCCTCGGCAGTGATCGGGGTGCTGCTTCTGGCCAGGCTAAACATACTGCGCAGACCGCTACCGTCGTGTAACGATTGTGACCAGCCATACTGCAAGCCTTGTTTTTTTTGCGCCTGTCTCAACTGAGGAGCCTTTGAAAAGACCTCATCCTCCCAAAGAATTGGCAGCTCTGATTGATTGCAATGAGCTAGTATTGGATCTATGTCACCAAAATGTTCATGTTCATACTTCGTGTTCCAATCGGGCGGATAATTGTTAAAACTTACCGTGTCGCAATTAAGTCCATCCGCGGAGGATGTAATTGAAAAAGCACAGAAATTGAAGCCAAGACACTGGATCAGATCGAGTGAGATTTCATAGGCGGATTTAATTTCCTTGGCGTCGTATATCTGTCGTAACTGCGACTCCTTCCACATTTTCATTGCGGTAACTCCATGCGAACATCTTGGGGGTGCATGTTTGGATCCGAGATCCAGCACGTGCCGAGTGTAGGAGTAATCCTACATAAGTGCTGCAATTTTTTGCTCTTGAAAACTATCGGAAGTGCATATCTGGTTCTTAGCTTTGGGAGGCGCAGATAAAACTATCTAGCATGGTGGATGTAATTCTATTTATTGTTTTTTGTACAAGTTTTTGTATGTCATATACGATGTATAAGCAGTTGTACAACTCAGTGCGACTAACAGCGGATCTCATTTCTAAAGACACTACAAATTATCAGTGTTTACATCATCTGCTTTGCGCGACACTGGCGGTATCAGTTCAATGGAGCGACCCATGACCGCCAGTGCCGAAAAGTTCACTCGCCAAACCTTGCTCGACGTCCAGCCGTTGACCCCGAATCTCTTTACCCTGCGGGTTACCCGGGATCCGGGCTTTCGTTTCAGGGCGGGGCAGTTTGCCCGGCTAGGCGTTACCAAGGCGGATGGCGGTACGGTCTGGCGTGCCTATTCGATGGTGTCCTCACCGTATGACGAGTTTCTCGAGTTCTTCTCCATTGTGGTGCCAGGCGGGGAGTTCACCAGCGAGCTGAGTCGCCTGGACGTTGGCGATACCTTACTGGTCGACCGCCAGGCCTTTGGTTATTTGACCCCTGACCGCTTTGTCGATGGGCGTGACCTCTGGTTGTTATCCACAGGCACCGGCATTGCTCCGTTTCTGTCGATCCTGCAGGACTTCGAAGTGTGGGAGAAATTCGAGCGCATTCTCCTCGTCTATAGCGTACGCGAAGCCCGGGAACTGGCTTATCAGGCGCTGATCGCCGAGTTGGGGCAACGCGATTATCTGGCCGAATACGCCCACAAGTTGCAGTTCATCGCCACCGTCACTCGCGAGCAACACCCTGGCGCCCTGAATGGACGGATCACTACGCTGATCGAAAATGGCGAGCTGGAACGGGCAGCAGGCGTGGCGCTGACGGCCGAGCATTCGCGGGTCATGTTGTGTGGTAATCCGCAGATGATCGATGACACGCGTAAATTGCTCAAACAGCGTGACATGCACTTGAGCCTCAGTCGACGACCCGGCCAAGTGGCTGTGGAAAACTTCTGGTAAAAAAAAACGGCGCCCCAACAGACTGTGTGAAAACCTAGCAATCTGCGCAAAGCTCAAAGAAAATGCTCCGTATCGAAAGATACGGAGCATTTTTCGTTATGGCTTACATCCAAGGTGAGTCCCGTAGCCAGACCAGTCTGTTCCCGGTCTCGCTGGAAGAACTGATCCCCGAGGATCATCTCGTTCGGGTTATTGACCTGTACGTCGCCAAGCTGGATCTGGTGCAACTGGGCTTTGATAAAGCGCTGCCCAAAAGCACAGGTCGTCCTTCTTATGATCCTGCCGATCAGCTCAAGCTCTACCTCTATGGCTATTTTCAGCGGATTCGCTCATCGCGGCGTCTCGAAGCCGAGTGCCAGCGCAACATCGAAGTGATGTGGCTGATCAACCGGCTTAAGCCCGACTTCAAGACCATCGCCGACTTTCGCAAAAACAACAAATCCGCCTTTGTGGCGACGTGCGGTGCCTTCGTCCGGTTTTGCCGCATGGCCGGTCTGATCGCAGGAGACTTGGTGGCCATCGACGGCAGCAAGTTTCAGGCAGTCGCTTCCTCGCGGCGCCATATGAACCTCAAGCAACTCAAGCGTCAGGAAGAAAAACTGGATAAGCGCATCGCTCAGTATCTGGCCGAACTGGATGAGGCTGACAGGCTCGATGCGGGAGAGGTGATTGATCGCGGCGCGATCAAAACAGCACTGGTGCAGCTTAAAGTTCGCCAGCAGGACAATCAGAGCTGCCAAGCGCTGATGAACTCGATGGGCCTGGAGCAGTTCAACACCCACGAAAGCGATGCCCGAATGATGCGCACGCCCAAGGGGCCGCGTGTGTCCTATAACGTGCAGAGCGCCGTGGATGCCAAGCATTGCCTGATTCTGCATCATGAGGTTACCCAGGATGGCGACGACCGCAAGCAACTCGAACCAATGGCTAAAGCCGCCAAAGAACAGCTGGAACAAGATGCCCTGACCGTGACTGCCGATGCCGGCTACTCCAACGGCCAGCAGTTTCAGGCCTGCGAGGAGGCTGCGATTACCGTTTATGTGCCGCCCAACCGCTCGGTCAATCCTGGTGGTGAGGACTTTTTTGAGCGCAAAGACTTTATCTACGAAGCCGAACACGATCGTTATCAGTGCCCGGCAGGCAAGTGGTTAACGCTCAAACAGCGCCACAAGGGCGATCGGATCTATCAGGCAGATGTCAGCGACTGCGCCGCCTGCCCGCTCAAATCCCAATGCACTGGCGCTCAGCGCCGCTACGTCTCACGCCACGCCCATGAAGAAGCCTTTGAGCGAATGGAGCAACGAATGCTGGCCCATCCGCAGATGATGGCCAACCGAAGATCCATTGTTGAGCACCCCTTCGGCAACCTGAAGCAATGGCTGTTTGGCAATGCTCGCTTCCTGTTGCGTCAACTGGAGGGCGCGAGAGCGGAAATGGCCTTGGCAGTGAGTGCCTACAACCTAAAACGCGCAATTAGTGTGCTCGGGGCCCGCCAATTGATGGCGTTAATGGGCTGAAAGGCTTTTTTCGCCTGTCGCCCGCACCAAAACAAACGCCCCGAACAAGTCGGGGCGTTTGTTGGGCCGGCCTTCAGCGCGTTTTCACACAGTCTGCCAAAGGCGCCGTTTCTTGTTGCAGCCAGCCTGTCAGGGCCGATTGTTCTGGGCTTTGAGAAGGTCGCGGATTTCGCTCAACAACTCTTCTTCCTTGCTCGGAACCGGCGGCAGTGTCGGGGCGGCGGCCTCTTCGCGCTTCAGTTGGTTGATCGCTTTGATCCCCATGAAAATCGCGAGCGCGACAATGACGAAGTCAATCATGCTCTGGATAAATTTGCCGTAGGCCATCACCACGGCCGGGGCGTTGCCTTCGGCGGCCTTAAGCGTAATGGCCAGATCACTGAAGTCGACCCCGCCGATCAACAGGCCAATGGGCGGCATGACCACGTCACCGACAAACGACGTAACGATCTTGCCGAAGGCCGCGCCGACGATGATACCGACCGCCATGTCGATCACATTACCTTTGACCGCGAAGGCCTTGAACTCACTTATCACGCCCATAGGTTATTTCCTTGTTACAGATGAGGTTGGTGAACGCAGTGTAAATCAGCAAAACGACTCGTGCTCGAAACACCTAATTACAATGCTCGATGTAATTGACCTGTTTGCCGGCAATTAAAAGGCAAAGTGCCAGCAGTCGCGCGCAAAATACGCGTTAAGTAACTGATTGGCGACATAAAATTCTGAATCGTCACGTTGCGATATTTCTATTTAAGTTTTACCGCTTCGGTCCCTAGCCTCTGGTCCACGCACTGGGAGTGCGTCTTGAAAACAGAGGAACCTGATATGACTTCGACCATCGGCCTGGGGACTTTTCCCCATCGGCGTACCTTTGGCGTTTTAACCGCCACTCTACTGTCCTTCTCCGTCCATGCTGCAACACTGACCCGCGATAACGGTGCTGCCGTGGGGGATAACCAGAACTCACAAACCGCGGGTGCCACTGGCCCGGTGCTGTTGCAGGACGTGCAACTGATCCAGAAGCTGCAGCGCTTTGACCGTGAGCGCATTCCTGAGCGTGTGGTGCATGCTCGTGGCACCGGGGCCCATGGCACGTTCACCGTGACCAATGACCTGAGCGACCTGACCAAGGCGAAAGTGTTTGCTGGTGGCCAGAGCACACCGGTGTTCGTGCGTTTCTCCGCCGTTGTTCATGGCAACCATTCGCCGGAAACCCTGCGCGACCCTCGCGGTTTCGCCACCAAGTTCTACACCACCGACGGCAACTGGGACCTGGTGGGCAACAATTTCCCGACCTTCTTCATCCGTGACGCGATCAAATTTCCAGACATGGTCCATGCGTTTAAACCAGACCCTCGCACCAACCTCGACGATGATTCGCGGCGTTTCGACTTCTTCTCCCATGTCCCGGAAGCCACTCGCACCCTGACCGAGTTGTATTCCAACTCTGGTACTCCCGCCAGTTATCGGGAAATGGATGGCAACGGTGTGCACGCCTACAAGTTAGTTAACGCCAAAGGCGATGTGCACTACGTGAAGTTTCACTGGAAGAGTTTGCAGGGGATTAATAATCTCGATCCAAAGTCCGTGACAGAAGTTCAAGGTAAAGATTACAGTCATATGACAAATGACTTGGTTGCGCATATTAACAAGGGCGACTTTCCGAAGTGGGACTTGTACGTTCAGGTTGTAAAATCACAAGATCTGTACAAGTTTGATTTCGATCCATTGGACGCGACCAAGATCTGGTCCGGAGTTCCTGAACGAAAAGTTGGACAAATGGTCTTGAATCGTAATCCTTCGAATGTCTTCCAGGAAACCGAACAAGTCGCCATGGCCCCCGCCAATCTTGTTCCCGGTATCGAGCCTTCGGAAGATCGCTTATTGCAAGGGCGAGTGTTTTCCTACGCCGATACGCAACTCTATCGTCTGGGCGCCAATGCGCTGCAGTTGCCGATCAATGCGCCAAAAGTTGCCGTGAATAACGGTAATCAGGACGGCGCGATGAACATCGGTCAAAGCAGTACAGGCGTGAATTATCAGCCGAGTCGTCTAATGCCCCGCGAAGAACCGCAAGCCGCGCGCTACAGCCAATCGGCGCTGACGGGCAGCACCCAGCAGGCGAAGATCCAGCGCGAGCAAAACTTCAAGCAGGCTGGTGATCTGTATCGCTCCTTCAGCAAAAAAGAGCGAAATGACCTGATCGAGAGTTTTGGCGGTTCGCTCGCGACAACCGATGACGAGAGCAAGCACATCATCCTGTCGTTCCTCTACAAGGCCGACCCGGAATACGGGACGGGCGTGACCAAGGTGGCCAAGGGTGACCTGAGCCGGGTCAAGGCGCTGGCGGCCAACCTGGTCGACTGACCGCGTTTGCCTGAAAAGCGGGACCTCAGGTGAGGTCCCGTCGAGCCAAGGAGATTGCGATGCGTGATTATCTGTTTCTGGTGCTGGCGTTGCTTTCGACCAGTGCCTTTTCCTCCACAAGTGACGATGCGGCCGAGCTGTCTGCTCAATTGCAGGATTACTACTTCGACGCCGCCCGCCGTGGTGATGTGCCAATGCTCGACACGTTCATCGAGGCTGGATACTCGCTCGATACCCGCGATGGCAAGGGTTATACCGCGTTGATACTGGCGGCCTATCACGGCCAGACCGGCGCAGTCGATCGCTTGCTCGCCGCCGGCGCGGATGCCTGTGCTCAGGACCAGCGAGGCAACACGGCATTGATGGGGGCGATTTTCAAAGGCGAAGTGCAAATCGCCCGGACCTTGTTGTCGGCCGGTTGCAGTCCGGACCAGCGCAACGGTGCGGGGCAGACTGCGGCGATGTACGCCGGATTGTTCAAACGTGCCGAGCTGCTCGATGCACTCAAGGCCAAAGGCGCGGACCTGAACGCCGAAGATCCGTTAGGCAACAGCGCCACGCGTCTGGCCAGCGGCGAAATCCGTACCGCCGCGCCGCGCTGATCGGTGTCAGCTGAGCTATCATCGCGGTTTTTGCCGGGAGTTCAGATGGCCAAGGCCAAGCGCATGTACGGCTGCACCGAGTGTGGCTCAACCTTCCCCAAGTGGGCCGGCCAATGCGGCGAGTGCGGGGCCTGGAACACGCTGACCGAAACCATGGTGGAAAGCGGTGGCGCCGCCGCCCCGAGCGGTCGCACTGGCTGGACCGGTCAGCAGGCCCAGATCAAGACACTGGCCGAAGTCAGTGTCGAAGAAATACCGCGGTTTTCCACAGCCTCCAGTGAACTCGATCGGGTGCTGGGCGGTGGCCTGGTCGACGGTTCGGTAGTGCTGATCGGCGGTGACCCTGGCATCGGTAAGTCGACCATCCTGTTGCAAACCTTGTGCAACCTCGCCAAAAGCATGCCGGCGCTGTACGTCACCGGCGAAGAATCGCAGCAACAAGTGGCCATGCGCGCCCGCCGGCTGGGTTTGCCGCAGGACCAACTGCGGGTGATGACCGAAACCTGCATCGAAACCATCATCGCCACGGCCCGGGTGGAAAAACCCAAGGTCATGGTGATCGACTCGATCCAGACGATCTTCACCGAACAACTGCAATCGGCACCGGGCGGTGTCTCGCAGGTTCGCGAGAGCGCAGCGCTGCTGGTGCGTTATGCCAAGCAAAGCGGCACGGCGATTTTCCTGGTCGGCCACGTGACCAAAGAAGGTGCGCTGGCCGGTCCGCGCGTGCTGGAGCACATGGTCGACACCGTTCTGTATTTCGAAGGCGAATCCGATGGGCGTCTGCGTTTACTGCGGGCGGTGAAAAACCGTTTTGGCGCAGTTAACGAATTGGGTGTGTTCGGCATGACCGACAAGGGCTTGAAAGAAGTCTCCAATCCCTCGGCGATTTTTCTCACCCGCGCTCAGGAAGAAGTTCCGGGCAGTGTGGTCATGGCGACGTGGGAAGGCACACGACCGATGCTGGTGGAAGTCCAGGCCTTGGTGGACGACAGTCATTTGGCCAACCCGCGCCGGGTAACACTGGGGCTGGATCAGAATCGCCTGGCGATGCTGCTCGCGGTTTTACACCGTCATGGCGGCATTCCGACCCACGATCAGGACGTATTCCTCAATGTGGTGGGCGGGGTGAAGGTGCTGGAAACAGCATCAGACCTGGCGTTGATGGCGGCCGTCATGTCCAGTTTGCGTAACCGGCCACTGCCGCATGATCTGTTGGTGTTTGGCGAAGTCGGCCTGTCGGGCGAAGTGCGCCCGGTGCCAAGCGGTCAGGAACGCCTGAAAGAAGCCGCCAAGCACGGCTTCAAGCGCGCCATCGTGCCCAAGGGCAATGCGCCGAAAGAATCACCGCCGGGGTTGCAGATAATTGCAGTGACCCGTCTGGAACAGGCACTGGACGCGTTGTTCGAGTAACCCGCAATTCCTGTAGGAGCCGGGGGTGAATTCAGATCTCGATCAACGCCCCCAGCTCACGTTCCAGCTCTTGCGAGTCTCCCACGTTGAGTTCAATCAACCGCCGCAGGCGTTCAATCGATTCCAGGCTGATGTGTTTGCAGACGAAGCCAAGCTGGCCATGATCATCGTGGGTCAGTTGCACATCCATCTTGATGGCAACGTCATCGGTGAGGTGAATATCGACCAGGAAATGCCACTCTCGATTACCCAGCCACGGCTCGGGCTTCTCGATCAGCAGTCCCTTGAGCGACAGGTCGATCAGCTTCACCGGCCAGATGTATTCCCCTTGGCTCAACTCGGTTTTGGCATCGAACGCGATACGTTTGAAGCGGCGGCGATCGGCGGCGTGCTCGCTCATGGCGTAATCCTCGAAAAGGTACGCTGACTATAGACCCGCAATATCAAAGCCTGCCAGCGCAGACAGGCGTTTAGACCAATGTTGGGGTATGGCCTTTGCCGTCAGGAGAGCTAAACTCGGGGTGGCTTTCTTTCTTGTCCACTCTGGCTGGAATCATAAAATGAAAAATAATAATAGCCTGCTAAGCCACTTACCCTGGCTGCTGCTGGCAATCGTCGGTGCGTGCGCACTTGGGGTAGTGGCACTGCGCCGCGGAGAGGCAATCAACGCCTTGTGGATTGTGGTCGCGGCGGTGGCCATTTATCTGGTTGCGTATCGCTACTACAGTCTGTTCATCGCTAATAATGTGATGCAACTTGACCCGCGACGGGCGACCCCCGCCGTACTCAATAATGATGGTCTGGACTACGTGCCGACCAACAAACACATTCTTTTCGGCCACCACTTCGCGGCCATCGCAGGCGCTGGTCCTCTGGTCGGTCCGGTATTGGCGGCGCAGATGGGTTACCTGCCGGGTACTCTGTGGATAATCGCGGGCGTGGTGCTGGCCGGTTCTGTTCAGGACTTCATGGTGTTGTTCATGTCGACCCGCCGCAACGGTCGGTCCCTGGGCGACATGGTCCGTGAAGAAATGGGCCGCATCCCGGGCACCATCGCACTGTTTGGCTGCTTCCTGATCATGATCATCATCCTCGCGGTGCTGGCACTGATCGTCGTGAAAGCCCTGGCTGAAAGCCCTTGGGGCATTTTCACGGTGATGGCGACCATCCCGATCGCGATGTTCATGGGCATCTATATGCGCTACATCCGCCCGGGCCGCATCGGTGAAATCTCCGTGGTCGGCGTGTTGCTGCTGCTCGGTTCGATCTGGCTGGGCGGGCAGATTGCCGCTGACCCGGTCTGGGCCAAGGCGTTCAGCTTCACCGGCATCCAGATTACCTGGATGTTGATCGGCTACGGTTTTGTGGCCGCCGTGTTACCGGTGTGGCTGATTCTGGCCCCGCGTGACTACCTGTCGACCTTCCTGAAAATCGGCACCATCGTCGCCCTCGCGATCGGCATTCTGGTGACCATGCCCGAGCTGAAAATGCCCGCGCTGACCCAGTTCATCGACGGCACCGGCCCGGTGTGGAAGGGCGGTCTGTTCCCGTTCCTGTTCATCACCATCGCCTGTGGCGCGGTCTCGGGTTTCCACGCGCTGATCTCTTCCGGCACCACGCCGAAACTGCTGGATAACGAAACCAACGCCCGTTACATCGGTTACGGCGGCATGCTGATGGAGTCCTTCGTGGCGATCATGGCCATGGTTGCGGCCTCGGTGATCGAACCAGGCGTGTACTTCGCGATGAACAGTCCGGCGGCCGTGGTCGGCGGTGATGTGGTAGCGGTGGCGCAAGCGGTCAGCGGCTGGGGTTTTGCCATTACCCCGGAAGCCCTGCAAGCCGTGGCCCATGACATCGGCGAAACCACCATCCTGGCCCGTGCCGGTGGTGCGCCGACCCTGGCGGTCGGTATCGCGCAGATCCTGCACAGTGTCCTGCCGGGTGAAAACACCATGGCGTTCTGGTACCACTTTGCGATCCTGTTCGAAGCGCTGTTCATCCTGACGGCTGTCGACGCCGGTACCCGTGCCGGTCGTTTCATGCTCCAGGATTTGCTGGGCTCTTTCGTGCCGGCGCTGAAACGTACGGAATCCTGGACCGCCAACCTGATCGCCACCGCCGGTTGTGTAGCGATGTGGGGTTGGTTGCTGTATCAGGGCGTCATCGATCCGTTGGGAGGCATCAACACCTTGTGGCCGCTGTTCGGCATCTCCAACCAGATGCTGGCCGGTATCGCGCTGATGCTCGGCACCGTTGTGCTGATCAAAATGAAACGCCAGCGCTACAT
This sequence comes from Pseudomonas sp. B21-040, assembly GCF_024748695.1. Lineage (NCBI taxonomy): Bacteria > Pseudomonadati > Pseudomonadota > Gammaproteobacteria > Pseudomonadales > Pseudomonadaceae > Pseudomonas > Pseudomonas sp. B21-040. The sequence goes on along the minus strand of NZ_CP087176.1, from coordinate 5,792,964 downwards.
CTGGGTGACGTTGGTGCCAGCGGTCTGGCTGCTGATCTGCACCACCACCGCAGGCTTCATCAAGCTGTTCGACGCCAACCCGGCGATCGGCTTTCTGTCGCTGGCCAAGAAGTACAGCGATGCGCTGGCCAACGGTCAGATCCTCGCCCCGGCCAAGGACATCACGCAGATGCAGCACGTGATCTTCAATGCCTACACCAACGCTACGCTGACGGCGCTGTTCCTGTTCGTGGTATTCAGCATCCTGTTCTATGCACTCAAGGTCGGCATTGCCTCCTGGGGTAAAAAAGAGCGCACGGATAAAGAATCACCATTCCACGCTCTGCCTGACGCGTAATCGAGGATTGCAAACATGTTCAATGACCTGAGTCGCCTCGGTAAATACCTCGGTCAGGCCGCGCGCCTGATGGTCGGCATGCCCGACTACGACACCTACGTCGAGCATATGCAAACCAAACACCCGGACAAACCGGTGATGAGCTACGAGATGTTCTTCCGCGAACGTCAGGAAGCGCGTTACGGTGGCAAGGGTGGGCCGAAGTGCTGTTGATCCGACAGCCAGATTGATGCAACCCCTGTGGGAGCGGGCTTGCCCGCGATGACGGACTATCAGTCAGCATTGATGTTGAATGGTAAATCGCTATCGCGGGCAAGCCCGCTCCCACATTTGTTTTTGTGTTCACTTTTTATTTTATGAAGCAGGAGATTCAGTTTGTCCTCTCCCATCCCCGTCACGATCCTCAGCGGCTTCCTTGGCGCCGGCAAGACCACGCTGTTGCGTCACCTGTTGAAAGCAGAGCACGGCCTGAAAATAGCCGTGATCGAAAACGAATTCAGTGATGCCGGTATCGATACCCAACTGTTGGGCGACGAGCCGGTACAAGTCATGACGCTGTCCAACGGCTGCGTCTGCTGCACCATCCACACCGACCTGACCAAGGCGCTGTACCTGTTGCTCGAACGCCTGGACAGCGGCGACATCGCCTTCGATCGCCTGGTGATCGAATGCACTGGCTTGGCGGACCCGGCTCCGGTGGCGCAAACGTTCTTCATCGACGAAGAACTGCGTGAACGCTACCTCCTCGACGGCATCATCACCCTGGTCGACGCGGCGCATGCCGACACGCACCTGGCTCAAACCATTGCCCAGGCGCAAATCGGTTTCGCAGACCGCTTGCTGGTGAGCAAGCGCGATCTGGTGGATGAGCCGACGTTCATCGCATTGAGTGAACGGCTGACCCGTATCAACCGGCGTGCGCCGATCCGCGTGGTCGATCACGGCCAGATCGATCTGGCCGAATTGCTCGACGTGCGCGGTTTTAATCTGAATGCCGACCTTGGCGGTGGCGTGAGTCTGCGTCCGGTAAGCAAGGCGCCATCCATCGACCGTATCTCCAGCCTGGTGCTGCGCACCGACAAACCGCTGGATATCGACAAGCTCAGCGAGTTCATGAATGAATTGCTCGAAGAGCATGGCAAGCAACTGCTGCGCTACAAAGGTGTATTGAACATCCTCGGTGAGTCTCGGCGCATGGTGTTTCAGGGGGTGCTGAAACTGTATGGTTTCGATTGGGATACCGAGTGGGCAGACGATGAGGCCCGCGAAAGCGTGATCGTGTTTATTGCCGATGACTTGCCGCAAGAGAAGATTCGCGAAGGATTTGCACGGGTGGCAGCGCAGTAGTGTGCAGAATTTGGGTTGTTTTCAGGTGAGGCGGCGGTGATCACCGCCTCACCCCGACTATGCCCCTCCCGGTTTTGAGTCGGGAGGGGACGTCCGCCGCGGCTCAGCGGTATTGAATGCCTGGATCGTCAGACCTCATCGGGGCTGCTGACGTAAGGGGCATTTCTTTCCAGGATGTGCAGATTGAAAGCCAAGGGGGAACCCCCTTTGTCTGCGACATAAAGATAGGTTGAATCATGCTCTTTGTGTTGATGTAGAAGTCCAGACTCCTTCGGCTGCAGATAAATACTGAGCGATTCACTTTTTATAGTATCAAGGGTCAGCATGTTTCCGCGTTCGTCTCTCAGCGCAAAGATGTTCGAGTCATCAGAAGGGAATGCCCCAAGTAATCCGTTGTCACTCATGCTGAGACATTTTCCATAATAATCTCCTGCTGTTCGGACATAGAGCCTGTAATGACGTTGCGTATGCCTGAAATAAAGCTGTAGGCGAGGTTTGGCGTCTACCGGGACATCGGGGCGAAAACCAATTAAGTGTGAATCATCCCGGCTTTGACGCTTTCCGGTGAAAAATCCACCGCTGGCAAGTCCTGAGTTGACTATTGCCCGTTTGCCAAGTGCGATGTCCAGGAAATTCAATAACGTTGTTTCTGTGCCAAAGGTTGCGGTGAAAGATAGTTGTCGGTCGGTTTTCATTTCAGGCAGTCCATGCTTGATTTTAGTTCGTCCATGTTGATTTTTTTGCATTCAATATTGGCAAGTCGGGAGAATGACTCAGAGAGTGCCTCGGGTCAGTATTTCAAGTTTGAAGTCCAGAGGCTGTGCTGTGACTTTGCCTGTGCAAACCAGGCCGCCTACCGCTGTATTGCCCCGTACGCTGAGCGTCCGGCCGCCCCGCGTCTGAATCCTGAGTGTCGGAGTGTCGTTGTCGATCTGGTCGAGGGTTATGATGTTTCCGTTTTTATCTAGCAAGTTAAAGGTTGTCTGGTCATGGTCAGGGCGGAAGGCGCTGATGAAATCTTTGTCTTCATTGCTCAGTGCATACCGGTGATACGGGCCGTCAGTGATCAGATAAATGGAGTAATAGTCGTCGATGCAATGAAACTCGAATTTTAGCTGCTTGGGTGCAGTGTTTGCTTTAACGCAAAGATAACTGGATACGTCCATGTTGGCTTCAAAAGACCATGTGTCAAAATCAAGTTTTTTGATGCGTGTTGTTTTACCGTGGGTGATACCTGGTAAATGCAAGTTGCCATGGCTGGTTGTCATTGTGGCAATAAAGGACCGCTCTTTGTTTTGGCTCATGTTGTTCATTCCCTGTGTGTGGTTTTAATTTGTAAAGTTTGCCGAAGTTGTCGGCTGGTTATTAAGCTAACAGTCGAGGGACGAGAATGAGTAGTTGTTTTTGGACTTTGATGTTTCAGTAGTTTTCAATTAAAGAAGTGTCGAAGTTTGCAGGGGTGCAAAAATAACAGGCAAAAAAAACCCGGCTGTCAGGCCGGGTTTATTCAAGCTGCTGCTATCAAGCGCCGTAAACCGGCAACTTCTTGCAGATGGCCTTGACCTTCTCACGAACGGCGTCGATCACCGCTTCGTTGTTCAGGTCAGCCAGGATGTCGCAGATCCAGCCGGCCAGTTCCTTGCACTCGGCTTCCTTGAAGCCGCGAGTGGTCACAGCCGGAGTGCCGAAGCGCAGGCCGGAGGTGACGAACGGGGAGCGTGGATCATTTGGTACGGAGTTCTTGTTCACGGTAATGAATGCTTTGCCCAGAGCGGCGTCGGCGTCTTTACCGGAGATTTCCTGCTTGATCAGTGACAGCAGGAACAGGTGGTTTTCAGTACCGCCGGAAACGACGTCGAAACCGCGTTCGATGAACACGCCGGCCATGGCCTTGGCGTTTTTCACCACTTGTTGCTGGTAGGTCTTGAACTCAGGCTGCAGTGCTTCCTTGAAGCAGATCGCTTTAGCGGCGATCACGTGCTCCAGCGGGCCACCCTGGGCGCCCGGGAATACCGCGGAGTTCAGCTTCTTCTCGATGTCGGCATTGGCGCGAGCCAGGATCAGGCCGCCACGTGGACCGCGCAGGGTCTTGTGCGTGGTGGTGGTCACGACGTCAGCGAATGGCACCGGGTTCGGGTAGACGCCAGCGGCGACCAGACCGGCCACGTGGGCCATGTCGACGAACAAGTAGGCGCCAACCTTGTCGGCGATTGCACGGAAGCGCGGGAAGTCGAGGATCTGCGAGTAAGCAGAGAAACCGGCCACGATCATTTTCGGCTTGTGCTCAACTGCCAGGCGCTCGACTTCGTCGTAGTCGATCAGGCCGTTGGCGTCGATGCCGTACTGGATGGCGTTGTACAGCTTGCCGGAGGACGAAACGCTGGCGCCGTGGGTCAGGTGACCACCGTGGGCCAGGCTCATGCCCAGGATGGTGTCGCCGGCTTGCAGCAGTGCCAGGTAAACCGCGCTGTTGGCTTGCGAACCGGCGTGTGGCTGAACGTTGGCGTAATCGGCGCCGAACAGTTCTTTTGCACGGTCGATGGCCAACTGCTCAACGACGTCGACGTACTCGCAACCACCGTAGTAGCGCTTGCCCGGGTAGCCTTCGGCGTACTTGTTGGTCAGAACCGAGCCTTGAGCCTCCATCACCGCTGGGCTGGTGTAGTTTTCCGAAGCGATCAGCTCGATGTGTTCTTCCTGGCGCTGAGCTTCTTGCTCCATGGCGGCAAAAAGATCGGCGTCGTACTTGGCAATAGTCAAATCACGGCTGAACATGGCGGTCCTCAAGGATCGGGGGCAGAAAAGGGGGGCATTCTAACCCAACGGGTTTTGGATGGCATATGAAACGACATCATGTCGCAGACAAGTGGGCTTCATGAAGGGATCAGCGGTGATCATGCAGGCCTCATCGCGGGCAAGCCCGCTCCCACAAGTTCTCGGGTGTACATAAAATGCGCGAACACTGAAGGTCCACTGTGGGAGGGAGCTTGCTCGCGATGGGGTCATCAGCCTCTCAGCAGGACTTCAGTCGAGCATGAAGAGGGCATCATTGCTGAACTGTGCTTCAAAGCGGCTGGGTGGCATCGGCCGGCCGAACAGATAGCCCTGAACCTCATCGCAACCATGCTCGCGCAGGAAGTCGAGTTGCTCTTGGGTTTCCACGCCCTCGGCGATCACCGCCAGGTTCAGGCTGTGTGCCATGGCGATGATCGCCCGGGCAATTTGCGCATCCTGTTCACCGGACGGCAGGCCATCGACAAACGTGCGGTCGATTTTCAGAACGTCGATCGGGAACTGCTTGAGATAGTTGAGCGATGAGTAGCCGGTGCCGAAGTCATCGACCGCAATGCTCAGACCTAGGTTTTTCAACCCGGCGAGAATCTGCATCGCCTCGCTGACTTCGCGCATCAGGATACTTTCGGTCAGCTCCAGCTCCAGGCACGCCGGCGGCAGGCCGGTTTCCTTGAGGATGGTGGCGATCCGCGTGCCCAACTGGCCGTCGGAGAACTGCCGCGCCGAGATGTTCACCGATACTTTTGGCACGCGGACTTTCGTCTGGTGCCAGGTCTTGAGCTGGCGGCACGCTTCGCCGATGACCCAGTCGCCGACATCCACCACCAGGCCGAGCTCTTCGAGCACCGGAATGAAATCCCCCGGCGGCACCAGCCCGCGTCGTGGATGACTCCAGCGCAACAGGGCTTCGGCACCGGTCAAGCGTTTGCCGTCGCCGCTGAATTGCGGCTGGTAATACAGCACGAATTCGTTCTGTTCCAGGGCGTGTCGCAGATCACTTTCCAGCTCCAGGCGTTCCAGTGCGCTGGCGTTCATGTCCGCCTGATAAAACTGGAAGTTGTTCTTGCCGCGTTCCTTGGCGTGGTACATCGCCGTGTCGGCATTTTTCATCAATTGGCTAAGTTCATTGCCGTCCTGCGGGCTCAGGGCGATGCCGATACTGGCCGTGACGAAGAACTCGCGGCCCTCCAGTACAAAGGGTTTCACCAGGCTGGCCAGAATCTGTTCCGCCACGTGGATCGCCCGGTTCAGCGCGATTTCGCGGTTGACCCGGGGTTGCAGCAGCAAGGTGAATTCGTCGCCACCCATGCGGGCCACGGTGTCGTCATCATCGACGCAGCCGAGCAGGCGCGTGGCCATTTCCTTGAGCATGCGGTCGCCGGCGGCGTGGCCGAGGGAATCGTTGATCGGCTTGAAACGGTCGAGGTCGAGGAACATCAGCACCACCCATGACTTCTGCCGGTCCGCCGATTGCAGCGCCGTGTGCAGGCGATCCTGGAACAGCGTGCGGTTGGGAAGATGAGTCAGGGCGTCGTAGTAGGCGAGGCGGTGAATCCGCTGTTCACTGGCCTTGCGCTCGCTGATGTCGCTGAAGAAGCACACATAACTGGCCAGGTCGCCTTCGTCGTCCAGCACCGCCGTGATTCCGACCCAGGCCGGGTAGTGTTCGCCGTTGCGGCGCTTGAGCCAGACTTCGCCTTCCCACGTACTGTTCTGATGCAGTTGCTTGAGCACGTAGCGCAGATGAGCGTCCTGCTGCTCGTCGACAGTCAGCATGTTCGGTAACTGGTCGAGCACTTGTTCCACGGCATAGCCGCTGACGCGACTGAACGCTTCGTTGGCCTGAACGATGTAACCGGCCGGGTCGGTGATCAGAATCGCCGAGGTCGAGTGTTCAAATACCGTGGCCGCCATGCGCAGGTCTTTCTCGGCGCGGCGTTGCTGGCTGATGTCACGACCGACCCCCAGCACGCCTTCAAACGCGCCGTGTTCGTCCCAGACCAGCACCAGTCGCAACTCGATGGGAATCTTGCGGCCATCGGCGCGCAGGCAATCGAACAGGAACAGTTGGGTCTGCACCTGGCTGCGCAACAGCGCCAGTTGCTCGGGTTTATCCAGCGCTTTGCTGACCCGGTCCATCAGGTGGAAGATGCCGGTCAATTGTTGCGGGTTGGCGACGATCGATTGCCAGCCGTTCTGGAAGATCCACTCTGCGTCATAACCCAGCACGGCTTGCACCGAGGGGCTGACGTAGTTGAGCGACAGTTTGCTGTCGGTGGAGAAAATCACGTCGCTGATGCTTTCGGCGAGCATCCGGTAACGCTGTTCGCTGTCGCGCAACGATTCACTGGCTTCGATCTGATCGGTGATGTCCTTCGCCACCCCGATGATGCGCGTGACCTGATTGTGCTTGTCCCGTGCCAGGGCCTGTTCACGAATCTCGAACCGCCGCCATTTGCCATCACGATGACGGAAGCGCAGTTGGCACTGCATCAATTGGCTGTAACCCGCCTGACGCTGGATCTGGCGCGAGCGATGGTAGAAATCGGCATCCTCGGGGTGCAGCAGGATTTCCCAGAAATACTCACCCATCTGATGCAGTTCGGTAGGGTCGTATCCGAGGGTCTGGCCGAGGTGGTGGTTGCTGAAAATCATCCGCTGGCTGATTACGTCCTGCACGTACAGGTGATCCGGCACGGTGCGCACCACATCGGACCAGAACCCTTCGCGTTCCAGCAGTGACAGCTCGATCAGCTTGCGGCTGGTGATGTCGGTAATGCTCAGGATCACCGCTTTATAGTCGTTCTGATCGACCGGCAGGCGCAGGACCAGCCACAAGTGCTGATCGCGGTCGTTGGCACCCTGCAGTTTGATTTCCAGCTCAAGCTGTCGCTGCTGGTTAAACACCGCTTCGAGCACTTGATTGCCAATGGCCGTGCCGTTCTGTGCATTGCCGTCGATCAACAGGTTCCAGGCCTGCCCGCAAGCGTTGACGTTGAGCAGTTGCAGGGCAACCTGGTTGACCTCGGTGATGCGCAACTCCTGAAGCAGTTGCCGGCGTTGTTCCGGGCGCTCAAGCCAGGCCTGCAATTGTTCGTTGCTCTGCAACTGCGCCTTGTCGAAAGCGCCCTTGAGCCCCGATACGTCGAGTACACAGAGTGCAACGCCGGTGCCTTCGAAAATGTCCTGGTAGCGTCGACGCCCCTCATTCAACTGGCGTTGGCGGCGGCGCATGTTCAGCAGCGCAATGAACGGTAGCAGCGAAAACGCCAGGCCCAGCAGGCATTTGCCAATGAACGCCGGCAGCAGCTCTTCGAGCACCCGTTGCCGATCGAACAACCCGCGCATTTGCCAGTCGCTGCTGCTCAACGGCACGGTCAGCACACTGCTGGCCAATTCATCCGGCGTCAGCACGGCTGGCGTGCTGGAGGGCACGGCATCATCGCGGCTGATGATCTGGCGATTAATGCGGTTTTCCACCAGCCACAGCGGACGGATGCCGGCCTCGCTCTGTTTGGTCAGCGTCGATAAAAAGGTCGGTGTCAGGCGCAGGGCCCAATAGCCTCGGGAGCTGCCGCTGGCTTGATGCAGCAGTAGATGCACCACCGAACCGTCATCGGCGTTGCTGAAGTAGTGGGCCTGGGCATGACTGCGCCGGACCAGTTCACTCAGGTAGTCGGCGTCCTGACTGTCATCGGCGCTGTCGTTGAGGATTTTCCCGGAGGGGCTGAGCAACGCCAGGCTGCGTAGTTCCGGTAATGACTGTTGCAGCTTGCGCAGTAACGCCCGCTGTTCGTCGGCGCTTTGCGGTTGTTCGACGATCGGTAGCAGGTTGAGGGCGATTTGCGCGTTGAGCGCCATGTTCAGGCTGACTTGCGCAGCCAGGTCGGCGGTGTAATCGATGGTGTATTGGCGCTGGTGTTTCTGGGTTTCGCGAAGTTGATCCAGCAACTGCCAGAACAGCAGGGCGAGCAGCAACAGAACAAGTGTCGCCAGCGCGCCTTTCAGGGTTCCACGCAGGGGCGAGCCGGTCGCAGGACTGGGAGCGCTCACGAAAGCTGGCGGAGTGGCATTAGACAAACTGGAATCCTGCGGTTTGACTGGACTGGCGCGACGTGCACTATAAGCCTGACGCCCGAAGGGCGGCTAGCATGCCTTGAGTTGTGGCTAAGTGCCAGCCCCTGTCGGCTGGACTGCCTTCCGTCAATCAGGTAGCTTTGCCGGTTACGCGGGAGCGTTCCAGCTCCTAGACTCAGACTTTTTCAGCGTGCACGTATTGATCGCCATCAATCGGACGACGCGCACAGTCTGGCCAGGCTTCGCCTGCGCTCCAATCATTCATCTGTCACTGACCCAAGGTTCTCCATGGCTCAATAACGCTATCTGCCCTATTAACTTTTAGTCACGTTTACGACTCTGCGGTCAATCCCGCACAGCCAATGGCTTTCCAGTCTCTCCAGTATGTTTTTTCTCTAAATCCTGCCTCGACTCAGGAGTTTTAGTTAGCTTTTGCTCATTTTGGTCAAATTTAGGCTCCAAAACTTAACTTTTTCGAAATGTTCCTGTGATCGCTTCTTGCCAGGTATCGCGCGCAGATTTCCTGTTATGAGGCAGCAATAAAGATCTTCTTATATAAGAGGCTCATTACTTTTCAGGGCGATTCACCAACCTGGCTTCCGCGACGCTATTGAGAAAATTCTAGCGGTGCAGGTGAAGTGATCACGGACGTCTAGGGTAGACTCGGGCTTTTGCATGCCTTTCTAGGAGCAGTTGCGTGAAGACGGAAAATCATTCCCAGACGGCCGCCTTTTTGTGGTCCATTGCCGATCTGTTGCGCGGTGACTTCAAGCAGTCGCAGTACGGCCGCATCATCCTGCCTTTTACCTTGTTAAGGCGGATGGAGTGCGTGCTTACGCCGACCAAGGATGAGGTGATTAAACAGACCTTCGCCCAGGAAGGCCGCCCCGACACCGTGCGCTAGATGATACTGCTGCGCGCGGCCGGTCAGCAGTTTTTCAACGCCTCGCCGCTGACCCTCGGCACGCTGTCCGACACGCAAACCGCCGCCGACTTGATGAGCTACGTGCAGGCCTTCAGCAAGGACGCGCGCGAAATTTTCGAGCACTTCCACTTCGAGGATTTCGTTCAGCAGCTGGAAACCGCCAACCTGCTGTACCAGGTGGTGCAGCGTTTCGCCGCCACGGATCTGAGCCCCGAGTTCATCAGTAACTTCGGCATGGGCATCATCTTTGAAGAGCTGATCCGCAAGTTCGCGGAAAGCTCCAACGAAACCGCCGGGGAGCACTTCACCCCGCGCGACATCGTGCACCTCACCACCTCGCTAGTGATCACCAACCAGGACCACAAGCTCGCGCCCAACAGCATCGTCACCATCTATGACCCAACCGCCGACACCGGCGGCTTTCTGTCTGAGGGTGATGAGTACATCCAGTCCATCAGCGAAAAGGTCAGCGTTTCTCTGCACGGCCAGGAGCTTAACCCCGAGTCCTACGCCATCTGCAAGGCGGACATGCTGATCAAGGGCCAGGATGTGGCCAGCATCAAGCTCGGCAACACCCTGTCCAACGACCAACTGGCCGACAAGCGCTTCGACTTTATGTTGAGCAACCCGCCGTTCGGCGTGGAATGGAAGAAGGTGCAAAAGCAGATCACCGACGAGCACAGCCACAAGGGTTTCGACGGCCGTTTCGGCCCCGGCCTGCCGCGCGTATCCGACGGTTCGCTCCTGTTCCTCCTGCACCTGGTCAGCAAGATGCGTGACCCGCGCGACGGTGGCTCGCGCATCGGCATCATCCTCAACGGCTCGCCGCTGTTTACCGGCGGCGCGGGTTCCGGCGAGTCGGAGATTCGTCGCTACCTGTTGCAGAACGATCTGGTTGAAGCCATCGTCGCGTTGCCCACCGACATGTTCTACAACACCGGCATCGCCACATATGTGTGGATACTCAGCAACCACAAGGTTGCTGCGCGTCAGGGCAAGGTGCAGCTGATTGATGGCAGCCAGCACTACGCCAAAATGCGTAAGTCGCTGGGCAGCAAACGCCAATACATCACCGAAGATCAAATGAGTGAGCTGGTGCGCCTGTATGGCAGCTTCGAGCAAACCACGCAGAGCAAGATCTTCCCCATCGACGCCTTCGGCTACCGGCGTATCACCGTCGAACGCCCTCTGCGCCTGAACTTCCAAACCAGTGCCGAGCGCATCGCTAAAGTGCTGGAAGAAAAAGCCCTGCAGAAGCTCGACAGCGCCGCCCAGCAGCAGCTGCTGGCCGCCTTGCAAGCGATGGACGCCAGCCAGCTGCACAGCAACCGCGAGCACTTCAGCAAGCTGCTGAAAAAAGCCCTCGCTGCTTACAACGTCAGCCTCAGCGCGCCGGAACTCAAAGCCTTGATGAGCTCCTTAAGCGAGCGCGACCCCGAAGCGGATATCTGCATGAGCAAGGGCCAGCCGGAAGCGGACGCCGGCCTGCGTGATAACGAGAACGTGCCACTGGGCGAGTCGGTGTACGACTACTTCCAGCGCGAAGTCATCCCCCATGTGCCGGATGCCTGGATCGACGAAAGCAAAACCGATGCGCAGGACGCCGAGGTCGGTATCGTCGGCTTCGATATTCCCTTTAACCGCCACTTCTATGTGTTTCAACCGCCGCGTCCGCTGGTCGAGATCGACCGCGACCTGAAAGCCTGCACCGACCGCATCAAGCAGATGATCGAGGGGCTGTCGGCATGAGTTTTTCAGCGTATCCGGGGTACAAGGATTCGGAGGTGGAATGGTTAGGGTCTGTTCCGGACGATTGGGTTGTCCGGAAAGTGTCTGTCGATTTTTCGGCGACTAAAGGACCTCGAGGCGCTTTACTTACTAAAGAATATTGTCATGAAAATTCTGGCGAATATCCCGTATATAGCGGTCAGACTGTTGAGGCCGATGCCGAATTGACCCACGTGCCGACGCAAGACTGCCCCACCTCTATATCGGCACAAACCCTGTGCAGGCAATGTTTTTCGAGGACTCAGACTGGGTCAGTGACATCTCGGAAACTGGGTCAATTCGGCGTCAGCGCCAACACTCCAGCGTTCATTCCTCTTCGTCGAGACTGCTAAATCGTTGTGGCCTTGGAATGGAAGCATTGCCGCGTAAGGCCGCTTTGATCGACTCGGCCGCCCGTTCAAGGCTTTCTTGATCGGCCGCGTATACCGCCTCTACCTGCCTATCCCTGGCTCCTCGTTTGACCTCGAGTATGTCCTCGACGCTGGAGTTTTCCGAAAACTTATTGTCGTCGCTCATAAAGCTAACTCGTTCAGAGGTTGTTGGCCGAATTTATCAACTGATCCTAATGCACATTCTGCTGACGACCAAGGGCGGTATAACCTCAATGACCGAACGGATGTAAAACCAGGGAAAGAAGAGGGCAGGTACCGGGCGAAGTGCTTTTTGGAACGACTGCATTCTTGTCTGTCCGTTGCCGACAGGGAGCTGCGTCACAATGGTAGCGAATCAGTTTTTGAAGCGAGTGCTTAGCAGCGGATATGGCGTGCAGATAGCGACCCAGAGGTGAGTTTGCCGCCACGGCGTGTGGGGTCGTGGCGTTAGTTTTGCGGAACACCACCGGCGGAACTCATCAGGATCGTTAGCGAAGTCTTAGGCCCATTGGAAAGCGCTAGCGATGAAGTAGCGGTTCTTACGCTTCCGGAATACCTATAGAACCGAATAAAGTGGGCAATACCTCAGCCGCGTTTCCAATTAGCATGAGCTCGTTCTCCACCGAGCGCCAAATCCATCAGGTTCACATGAATCACGGTAGCTCGGCGCCAAGCTAAGCGTGACCTTCGCCCTGGACTGCTGCGACCGCGAGGCTATCGGCTGGGTGGCCAGCCCGACTGGTTACAGTGGCGACGATATCCGCGACTTGATGCTGGAGGCGGTGGAAAAACGCTTCGGTGAAGAACCACCTGCCACCCCGGTGCAATGGCTGAGCGATAACGGCTCCGCCTACATCGCTGAGCAGACACGCCAGTTTGCCCGACAGATCGGCTTGCACCCGGTGACCACACCGGTACGCAGCCCGCAGAGCAACGGCATGGCCGAGAGCTTCGTCAAAACGCTCAAGCGCGACTACGTCGCGCACATGCCCAAACCAGATCGAGAAACAGCGTTACGCAACCTGACGATTGCCATTGAGCACTACAACGAGGAGCATCCGCACAGCGCGCTGAAATACCGTTCACCACGGGAATTTAGGCGCCTCGCAGCGGCATCAATTTAACAGGGTTTTGGTGACCGGTTTGATAGGGGCCAGTCCACGCTCTAGCGGGGTTATCTATTGGCTCGAAGGGCGAAATTACAGACAATGCAGGCAGGCTCATTCCCAAGCCTGGCTTTCGTAATGCTATTGAAAAGATCTTGGCAACTCAAAGAGGTCCTTAATCTGTTCCGTACGATCAAACATCATCATTGCCGCTGCCCCAGTGTCGGTCGACTGTGGTTGATCCAACCCCAAGTTTGCGGGCGATTTCCGCCTTTGTGAATCCTTGGGATTGCAAGGACTGAATGGCTTTCCGGTTGGTTTCGGTCCGCTTACCTCGCACCCCTTTGCTGGCCGCATAGTCAGGCTCGCTCCGCAATTTTCCCGCCAAGATATATTCCTTGAACTGGCGGTCAAAGCCTGTTTGATACTCCTGCAGATTCACTCCAGCGGAGCGGGCTTCTGCCGCAAAAATCACCAAGCTGGGTTTGATGCCAAAGCACCCGCACAGAGATCTGAGCTTCTCTACGGAGATGCTCTGTGTCCCGCGTTCAACACTAGCAAGATAATCGCGGCTCACCGCAGACGCGCAGTCTTCTCTGTTGAGCCCGGACGCGACCCGAATCTCTCTCAAAACCTGCCCGAGAGCTTCTCGATGTTCCATCTCTATACCGCACGGCCACAAAGCAAGCATGAGGCCATGTTTTGACACCCTGTATCGTGTGGCGATAGCATGCATTCGTAGGGTGTGTGACTTACAGATTTCGAAATTTAACCAAACCACCCGATATCATGGGGTCGCTCCATAGCGCTCTGACTAAAGTAGCGCTGGCGGTCAGGCCGTGACCAGTAGGGTCGGTTATTCGCAATGGTGTACTCAGTGATCTACGTGCTTCACCCCGCTAGGCGGACGACACTCGCAAGCTCGCAATGTGAAGTGGAAGGCCCTTGCTTTCTGGCCACCATTTCTTCAATCCAAACTGGTAAGCGGGATCGCGCTGCGATTGTCCGCTGCGCTTATGAGCTTCAGAGCTATCTCAATCTTGCTACCGACGTGATTGTTGAAGGGATACAGATGTTATGCCCGCCCAATTTGACTGGTCGAACTGCCTGGAGCTTGGAGGATCTGCTACAGATTGACTGTTTCAGAGGCGTCGAAACTGAGGACTCAGCAGTTGTGTATAGAACCTCGATAGGCACCTACAAACTGGGGAAACTCGATCTGCGCAGAAAAAAGACGTGCCATGTCTGGTATTCGAAACAGCGTCTCAGTGCTTACATCCCTCAAGCCTCCAATCGAGTTTTGGATATGAGCGAGCCACATCTTTATGCCGCTTTCCCGTGATGACCGGCCAGATCACGCCATTTCTCGCTGACAAAATAATGACCGATGCGAGCATTTTAAATTGCCGGAGCAAGTATTTTTGAGGCTGGGAAGGTGGCGGTAAATCTGGGGCTGGGGAAAACCCAAGCGCCGGCAGAGTACCGCTAGTTGAGCGCTAGCGACTGCGCAATATCGGCAACACCGATCATGTTCTGCGAAACTGAAATAGAGGCCAAACAAGTTCGCCGCGTCCTACGGGCCGCTGAGTGAGGAGGTCCAGTCTGATGAGGGTATGGTGAGAAGTCCGCTCCCAGAGGCGAGCTTATGTCTTTCCCGACTAACAGGAAATGACCGTCGCAATGGGTAGTTAGACTTCCGTCTGTTTCCGCCATTTCCAGCGCATCATCAACATAAGTTGGAGTCCTCACAGAACATAGGTTCTACAGCCAACCAAGTTCCTAATACCGGCGGTAGCGGTCCGAATTTTTCGTCTAGCCGAGTTAACTCGACCCTCCGATGCTCCTCTAGCTTGCCGGCGAGCCAAATGTAACTGGGCGCGGGGTAGTGGCGCAGAAGTCCCTCGGCGCGAAGCCGCATCTTCTCAGGTAAAGTGACGTCTCTAACGATATCACGCAGAAACGCTTCTGTTTGGACAACGCTGCGGGTACGTTCATGGACCATTGTCATGTTACAAATCGCTCCTTTGGTACCGGTCAGAGGAATTATAAGCGGACCACCCTGAAAAAGAGGCATCGGTTAACGGCGCCGGCTTGATCGGCGCCGGGCAGAACCTGAACCTCACAGCCAGCAATGCATTGAACAACCTGCGGGCGGATCCTCGCGCAGCAGGCGCTGAACATCACCGCCGGCCAGGTGGATAGCTTTCGAAGCCCGGGAGTTGGTATGGGTCAATGGCATACCTGACATGGCAAGTAATCAACGGTCAGTCCTTTGAGAGGGGGAAGTCCACCATTTTACACATCCAACGGCGCAACGTCGGTGGACTGCTTTTGGCCGATTCTGTTGAAAAAGTCGGATTTTCAGCCTGAGTAAAATCAAGCACAGCTACCACCGGATAGCCTACTCACCACTTTGTGTGGTTTCTCGGCCCTTCGTTGACCTTTGCTGCGTCGTTATTGGGTTAATTTGAGGTTTTTGGCTTAGTGCAGGCGCACCTATCCCGTGACTGGTGGCCCTTGAGATGTCAGTTTGGCCAGCCGACGTAGGTTCTGCACTGTGGCTGCCAGCGTGAACTCATCGGTCGCGCCACTCATGCCACGTAGTCGCAAGCGATCCAATTTCAGGATGCGCTTGAGGTGGGCAAACAACATTTCGACCTTCTTACGTTCATGGCGAGAGCGCACGTACTCCGGCGTCGCTGCGATGCGTCGAGCGACATCACGAGCGGCTTCATGAACGCTGCGAGCGATCTTGCGAAACGACGTGTTCGGGCAGCACTTGGCTTTCATCGGACACGTCGCGCAGTCGGTCTGTCTGGAGCGGAAGATGATGGTGTTGGCTTTGGTGACGTGCGAACGCTCGTTCTTGAAGGCTCGCCATTCACTGCGTAATACGTTGCCAGCTGGGCAGCGGTATTCCTCGGCCTCTTCATTCCAGTGGAAATCGTTACTCGAAAAACTGTCGTTCTTGCGCTCGGTTTTGTCCCATACCGGCACATGCGGCTCGATGTCTTTTTCCTCCACCATCCAGGCCAACATCGGCGCTGTACCGTAAGCGGTATCGCCGATGAGGCGATCCGGCTTGATGTCGAACTGCGCTTCGACCCGGTCGATCATGGTCTTTGTACTCTCGACCTCAGCCGTGCGATGAGCCGGTGTGGGTTCCACATCCATGATGACGCCGTGCTCGGTATCGATCAGATAATTCGTAGAGTAAGCGTAGAACGCTGGGCCGCCTGGAGCTGCGGTCCAGCGGGCTTGAGGATCAGTCAGCGATAGGCGCTTCGGCAGCGTTTCGGCCAAAGCCTCTTCATCGAGCGCCTCAAGATACTCACGTACAGCGCGGGTGCTAAAGGCCGGATCGCTCCAGTTGATCGGCTCATCGCCCGGTACGCCGCGTTGCCGGCTGGCATCCGCCTTGATGATGCTGGCGTCCACGGCAAAGCCTTCGCCCTTGACCAACCCAGCGTCCATGCAACGACGCAGCACCTCGTTGAACAGCCAGCGAAACAGATCGCTGTCCCGAAAACGGCCGTGTCGATTTTTGGAAAAGGTCGAGTGATTGGGGACTTCATCTTCAAGGCTCAACCGGCAGAACCAGCGATACGCCAGGTTCAAATGGGCCTCTTCGCACAACCGGCGCTCTGAGCGAATGCCGTAGCAATAACCCACGATCAGCATGCGGATCATCAATTCAGGATCAATCGACGGGCGCCCAATCGGGCTGTAGAAGTCGGCGAGGTGATGGCGCAAATCACTCAGATCGAGACACCGATCAATGCTGCGCAGAAGGTGATTGGCTGGGATGTGATCTTCAAGGTTGAACGAGTAAAACAGTCGCTCCTGCCCACTCGATAACTGTCCCATCATGCTGTGTGATCCCCCGCCGGCCAATGCAGCAATTTTGCCGCAGCCCAGACATGGGAGCTACTTTTTCAACAGAATCGGCCACGAGCGGCCCTTCACCAATGGCTGCTTTGCGACCGTCTACGCACTGTTTGATGCCTATATTGATGACGCCAACCTCGAATTGACCCAGGTACTGAAGCAAGACTGACCCACCTTCAAATCTACAGAAAATCAGCAAAGACGATGGTTCGCAAGGAATTGACTGGGTCAGTGACATCTCGCAGCACCCCCCGAGGATCAACTCGGCATCGGCGCCAACACACTGTCACCAGCAAGCCGACCACAGTCAGCAGTACAATGTCTCGTGCTGGTGGACAGGTCGACGTATCTAACACTTCCAGCGAACCCAGTATTTCGGGGGATTGATATCTACCATTTGCTGTTCAACTCAGTCACCCGTTAGCCTGTTTTTCAGCTTCCTATTGTTTTCCTCAGGTGCTCAGCAATGACGCAGAGCATTATCCAGATCAGCTATCAGGTCTTCCTCGTGCTCGAGGCCAATCGAGATCCGGATCAATCCCTCGGACACCCCTGCTTTACTGCGCAGAACCTGCGGCACACCCGATTGTGTGGTCGAAGCTGGATGACAAACCAGGGACTCAGTGCCTCCGAGACTGACAGCCGACTTGAAAAGATGCAGGGCGTTAATAAAGCGGAAGGCCCGTTCGCGACCGCCGTCCAGTACGAACGAGAAGGTTGAGCCAGGGCCCGTGCATTGCCGGCGGTAGACCTCCTGATAGCTGCCATCCTCAATAAGCTCTGGATGCAGAACGACGACTTTCTGGTGGGGGTTGCTGGCCAGCCAGCGAGCGATCACGGTGCCGGTTCTTGCGGCCTCTTTCATGCGCAGGACGAGCGTTTCCATCGAGCGGGAGATCATCCATGAGGAATGTGGATCGAGTTGCGAACCGAACGAGCTGCGAACGCTGCGTATTTTGCTGATCAGCTCTTTGGTGCCCGTGATGCCTCCGGCAACAAGGTCACTGTGTCCACCCACATACTTGGTCAGCGAATATACGCATAGGTCGACACCGTGTTTAATTGGCTTCTGGAAGATAGGCCCGAGCAGGGTGTTATCGCAGACAATGATTGGCCGGTAGCTATGGCGCGTTTCGAAAGCGTCTATTTCCTTGCGCAACCCCTCTAGGTCGATCAGTGAGTTGGTCGGGTTAGCCGGAGTCTCGATATAGCAAATTCTGACTGGCCCCTTGCAGGCAGCAGTTTCCAGTGCATTTGCAATGGATTGCATGGACAGGCCGTCGTCAAAACCATGAGAACCGATGCCCCAAACCGAGAGAATCTTGCTAATCAGAGTCTCAGTACCACCGTACAGCGGCGCCGATTGTACCAGTTGATCCCCAGGGCGCAGGAACGCAAACAAAACAGCACTGATGGCGGACATTCCACTGGATGTAATTGCGGCGGCTTCTGAGCCATCCAGCAGCGCGAGGCGATCTTCGACGATTTCGAGGTTGGGATGATTGAAACGGCTGTAGACCAGGCCGGCTGATGAGTCCTGCGGAATCGGTTTACGACCTGACACTACATCGAAGAATTCTGCACCTTCCTCGGCCGAGCGAAATGCAAAGGTGGAGGTCAGGAACACCGGTGGTTTGACTGCGCCTTCCGAGAGGAACGGATCGTAACCATAAGACATCATCAGTGTCTCAGGGTGCAACGCATGGCTTCCGATAGTTTTTTTGTGATAGTTGGAATAAGACATAAGCCACCCCTTTCTGAGTTTGCTATCAAGACTCATCGCTCATAAACGTACCAACCTCGCCGGTATCGTTTCTGAGCCTGTTTGTGATGGAAAGAGTGTATTCAGAAGGGGGAGCATGAATTTTTCAAAATTTGTCAGGTTTTTCGTGGAATGGGAAATATCATTCTCCAAAACGGTCGATTTCGTTAAATCCCTATATGCGAAAGCGTATTTGGTTGGAGTGGCGATCTGAAGGTACTAAGAATTCCTCTGGGCGATGGCCGTCCAACAATAGAACGTTGTTTTGGAAGGTCTATCGCTTTGGGTAATCGACCCGCTCCCTGAGCGGTAGCAGCAGAATGGGGGGGGCAGGGCACGGGCCTATAACAGGGACATTGCAATCCTGCCAGAGATCGCTTTGTGGCAGATGCATCTGCCACGTAGAGCAGATTATCGAGGCAAAGGCAGCGCCGTCGTGAACTTGATCTGCTCCATGGCGAAGCTTGATGTGATGTTGGAAAGCCCGTCGACGCTCGTAATCAGCTTCTTGTAGAACGTGTCATAGGCGGCAATGTCACTGACCACAACGCGCAACATATAGTCCCATTCCCCCGACATCCGATAGAACGCCATCACTTCCTCGAACTGCGACACCGTCTTGGCGAATATGTCCAGCCAGACCTTGTCATGACGCTGTGTCTTGACCTGCACCAGCACCGATAGCCCAAGGCCCAGCAAGACGGGGTCCAGCAAGGCTACTTTGGCCCTGATATAGCCCTCTTTCTCGAGTTTCTTGATCCGCTTCCAGCAGGGGGTCGTTGAAAGGTTAACGGCTTCAGCCAGATCTTTGATAGGCATGTCGGCATCGCGTTGCAGGAGGGAGAGGATATGGCGATCAAAGCTATCCATTTTTCTTCTTATCTTTGAGTTTGTAGAAAATTTTTCTAAAAAATAGCCTAAGAACTGAAAAAATGGAAATTAATTTTCGAGTGAGCGGCAGTAGGATTTACACCATAAAAAACGTGCCCAGAGCCCCTCAAAAATGAAGAAGATCATCGCCACCCTCGCCGCGCCTCAGGCGATAGGTCCTTACTCCCAAGCAATAAAATGTGCAGACACACTTTATGTTTCCGGTCAGATCGCGTTGGACCCACAGTGCATGCAGATGGTCGAAGGTATCGAAGCGCAGATCCGACAAGCTTTTGCCAACCTGGGTGCGATTCTCGAAGAAGCCACAATGGGCTTCGCCAATGTGGTCAAACTGAATATCTATTTAACTGACTTGAGTCATTTCGCGTTGGTCAATTCTGTAATGGAGGAACTGTTCGCCAAACCCTATCCGGCGCGAGCAGCGATAGGCGTGAATAACCTGCCGCGTGCTGCGCTGGTGGAAGTGGACGCGATCGCCGTGGCCACCTGCTGAGGCGATGGGAACTTTATGAACGATTGGATCCGTACAGCCATCAGCCGTATCTCCCGCGATCTGCTGCGCTCCGCCGATACCCACATCCACAAGCTGGAAATTCCAGGGTTGAAGGGTATCGACATTTACCTCAAGGACGAGAGCACACATCCAACGGGCAGTCTCAAACATCGGCTGGCGCGCTCGCTTTTTCTACATGCCATTTGCAGTGGCAAGATCCGAGAAGGCACCCATGTGGTCGAGGCATCCTCGGGCAGCACCGCTGTGTCCGAAGCCTACTTCGCCAAAATGCTTGGCCTGCGTTTCACTGCCGTCATGCCGCGCAACACCGCGAGCAAAAAAATAGAGCAGGTCGAGCTGCTCGGCGGGCACTGTTACTTCGTTGATCATTCGTCAGAGGTCTATGCCCAGGCGCAGCGCCTGGCGCGCGAAAGCGACGGGCACTACATGGATCAGTTTACCTACGCCGAGCGGGCAACGGATTGGCGCGGCAACAACAATATTGCCGACAGCATCTTCCAGCAGATGACCGGCGAGGCGCACCCCATTCCCCGCGCGGTTGTCATGAGCGCAGGGACTGGCGGCACCACCGCCACCATCGGCCGTTACATCCGCTACAAGGGTCATGACACTCAACTGATCGTGGTGGACCCCGAGAACTCGGTTTTCTATGACAGCTATCGAACAGGCGACTCAAGTCTTACCGGCAGCCAAGGCAGTCGTATCGAAGGCATCGGTCGTCCCCAGGTCGAGCCGTCCTTCCTGCCAGAAGTGATCGACGACATGCTCAAAATCCCTGACGCAGCCAGCATCGCCACCCTTTATTGGCTGGAAAGGGTGCTCGGCAGGAAGGCAGGAGGGTCCACCGGTACCAACATGTGGGGCGCACTGAAAGTCGCATCGAGGATGCAGGAGCAAGGCCTGCAGGGTTCAATCGTGACCCTGATGTGCGATGGCGGCGAACGCTATCTGGACACCTATTACGACCGCGACTGGGTCGCTCGCCACATCGGCGACATCACACCCTATGCGAAACAACTCGATTGCTACCTTTAATACACGTGAGTCACGACTGACTATGAACCAGAACAAGAGCAACTTTTCGACCCAAGTGATTCACGCTGGCGAACAGTCGACCTATGCCGACAACACAATCTTCCCGGCGATCGTCACCTCCAGTTCGTTCATCAAGCGCAGCCTCGACGACAACCCAGACTACGCTTACGGGCGAGTAGGCAACCCAACCCGACATTCTTATGAGAGCTGCATTGCGCAGTTGGAACACGGGTTCGGTGCCGTGGCCTGCGCTTCGGGTCTGGCTGCTACCGCCACCGTGCTTGAGCTACTGCCCAAGGACTCCCATGTAATCGTGATGGCGGGCGTCTATGGAGGCACCTTCCGCCTGATGGAAGACTACCGAAGCAAGACGTCCGGGCTCACCACCACTTACGTCGACCTCAATGACCTTGAGGCACTGGCCGCTAGCCGCCGCGACAATACCCGGCTGATCTGGATCGAGACACCGACCAACCCTCTGCTGCAACTGGTGGACATCCCGTGTGTGACAGAGTTTGCCCGTGCACACGGCATCCTGACCTGCGTCGACAACACCTTCTGCTCACCCTGGAACCAGCGTCCAGTCGAGTACGGCGTCGACCTGGTGATGCACTCGGCGAGTAAATACATTGGTGGGCACTCCGACCTAATCGGGGGTGTCGTGGTGGCCGCCGATGAGCAACTGTTCACCCGCCTGCGCGGCATCAGTATGGCCATTGGAGCAGTCCAGGGGCCGTTCGACTGCTACCTCGCCCTGCGTGGGCTCAAAACCCTCGACGTACGCATGGAGCGCCAGTGCAGCAATGCGCTAACGATCGCCCGCTTTCTCAGCCAGCACCCGCAGGTCGAGGCCGTGTATTACCCGGGGCTGGAAAGCCATCCGCAGCACGAACTGTGCAAACGCCAAATGCGTTCTGGTGGCGCGGTGGTTTCACTGAAACTCAAGGCCGACCGCAAGGCGATGGCACCGTTCATTGAGCAGCTGTCGATCTTTGTGCTGGCCGATTCCCTGGGCGGGGTGGAGAGCATGATCAACCACTCCTACAGCATGTCGCACAACTCGTTGAGCCATGAACAGAAAATCAGGCTGGGCATCAGCGAGAACCTGATCCGACTCTCCATCGGCCTGGAACATGTCGACGATCTAATCGCCGACTTGAATGCCGGCTTTGTGCGGCTACCCATGACCAACGTTGAATAACAGAAATTCCCACTCCAACCACAAGAGGCTTTCGAAGTCCCCTGCACCGACGATTCATGAAAACTGGCGTTCCGTTTATCAAACAATAAGGTCTATAAAATGCAAACGAACCGCATGCTCAAAAAACACTGGAAAACCGCAGTACTGGCACTGACGCTGGCAACCAGCTTCTCTGCTGCAGCTGATCAACTCAGCGATATCAAAGCCAAGGGTGAATTAGTCTGTGGGGTGCTCGGCACCGACGAGCCGTTCAGCTACATCAAGGACCCCGCGTCGCGCGAGATCGTCGGGTACGACGTCGACATGTGCAATGCCATTGCCGCGAACATCGGGGTCAAACCGGTACTCAAGCAATTGACCGTCGCTGCACGTATTCCTGAATTACAACAAGGCCGTGTCGATCTTCTGGCGGCGTCCCTGACCCATAACAAAGAACGGGAAGCATTGATCAACTTCTCTCTTTCGACCTTTATTACAGGTCAGAAAGTCATGGTCAAGGCCGACAGTGGGATCACTCAACTCGACCAACTGGCCGGCAAGAAAATCTTGACGATCAAAGGCTCCACCATGGAGCAGAGCATCCGCGCGAAGATCGCTGACGCCCAGATCGTATCGTTCGACAGCAACCCTCAAGCCCTGCTCGCCTTGCAACAAGGCAAAGGCCTGGGTTACGCCAATGACGAGACCTCATTGGCCGGCAACTTCGCCAAGCTGGGTGATGCGGCAAAAGATTTTCGGATTCTCCCAACACCCCTGTCCGCCGAGCACATTGCGCTGGGCCTGAGAAAAGAAGAACCCGCCTTCCAGGAACAGGTGAACAAGACGCTGCGCGATCTGGAGTCGTCCGGCAAGGCTGACAAGCTCTTCACCAAGTGGTTTGGTCCTGAGACTAACATGAAGTTCGCCAGTCGCTCCTTCAAGATCGACACCGACCAAATCAACTAACTTCATTGAGGGCCCGACCTCAGGGTCGGGCCACGGGCCTAGTTATGAATACGTTTGATTTATCGGTTGTGCTCTCGGGGCAGTATCACGACTGGCTCATCAGTGGCTTCCTGCTATCCATCCAACTCGCTTTGATCTCGCTGGCCATCGCCCTACCGCTGGCAATCGTCATCGCTGTATTGCGAATGGCCCCTTACGCTGCACTGCGGGCAATCGCGATCACGTATGTGGAAGCCATACGCAACGTCCCGCTGCTGGCACACATGCTGTTCTGGTATTTCGGCGCACCGGAGCTGCTGCCAACCCCGATCAAGAGCTGGATCTACGACCACAATATCGAAGCGGTCAGCGCGGTTATCGCCCTGGTGCTGTACACCGCGGCGTATATGTCCGAGGACATCCGCAGCGGCTTGCGTTCCATTCCCAGGGAACAAATGGAAGCTGGCCGGACCCTGGGCTTTGGCTTCCTCAGCACCATGCGCCTGGTCATCCTCCCGCAGTCACTGCGGGTGACAGTGCCGCCGCTGATAAGCCAGACACTTAACCTGTGGAAGAACACCAGCATCGCCATGGTGATCGGCGTCGCTGAAATGATGTATCAGGCCCAGCAGGTGGAAAGCTCCACATTCCGGGGTTTTGAATCGTACGCCGTTACCACGGTAGGTTATGTCGGCGTCTCGATCATCATCACGCTGCTGTCCAGTTGGTACCAGCAACGCTATCCCGTCCGGAGTGCCTGACGATGCTCGATATCATCCACAACTACGGGCTTTTCTACCTGATTGGCCAATACCCGAACGGCCCCTTGGGCGGTTTGTTAATGACGCTGATCCTGGCAGCGATGGCCTTGGTATTGGCCTTCCCTGTTGGGGTACTGCTTGCGCTCTGCCGCATCAGCCCTTACCGGTTGTTGCGTCTGCCGGTCACGGGGCTTGTGTACGTACTGCGCGGAACGCCATTGCTGATGGTGATTTTCTGGGCCTATTTCCTGCTACCGACCTTGACCGGTCAACGCACTGACCAATTTGGCACCATGCTGGCTGCCCTGGTGATTTTTGATGGGGTCTACCTCGCCGAAATCATTCGCGCCGGGATTCTCGGACTGCCTCGCGGGCAAATGGAAAGCTCCCGTTCACTCGGCTTTTCGTACCTGGCTACGATGCGCCTGGTGATCGTGCCCCAGGCCTTTCGCAACATGCTGCCCTCGCTGGTGAATCAGTTCGTCTCCACCATCAAGGAGACCTCGCTGGGTTACATCATCAGCCTCTCGGAAGTGTCATTCGTTGCCTCACAGATCAGCGCTCAACTGCTCACCAAGCCGGTCCAGGTCTATGCCGTACTCGGCCTCACTTACTTCGTCATGTGCTTCAGCCTGTCTCGCTTCGCCTTCTGGCTGGAACGACGTCTCGCTGTGCGAACTGCAAAGGTTTAACACCATGATCAAACTGAAAAACGTTAACAAGTGGTACGGCAGTTACCATGCCCTGGCTGACATCAACGAAACCGTCGCCAAGGGTGAAGTGGTCGTGGTCTGCGGTCCGTCCGGCTCCGGCAAGTCAACGATGATTCGCACGCTCAATCGGCTGGAAGCTATCCAGAGTGGGAATATCTTTATTGATGGCGTGGATATCTATGATCGCTCCGTCAGCGTGAACGCCTTGCGCAGCGGTATTGGCTTCGTGTTCCAGCAGTTCAATCTGTTTCCCCACCTCACCGTGCTGGAGAACTGCACGCTGGCACCGCGTCGCCTGCGCAAGCTGGGCGCCAAGGAAGCGGACGATCTGGCCATGAGTTTGTTGGACCGCGTGGGGCTGGCTCACAAGGCATGCGCTTTCCCATCCGAGTTATCGGGTGGCCAGCAGCAGCGCGTGGCCATCGCCAGGGCATTGGCAATGAACCCGCCGGTGATGCTGTTCGATGAACCCACTTCCGCGTTGGACCCAGAGATGGTCGGCGAAGTGCTCCAAGCAATGAAAAGCCTGGCCAAAGAAGGCATGACCATGGTGTGCGTTACCCACGAGATGGGTTTCGCACGCGAAGTGGCCGATCGAGTGATCTTCATGGATCAAGGCCAGGTGCTCGAACGAGCCACACCCGAGTCTTTCTTCCTGCGTCCTGAGCATCCTCGCGCCCAGCGATTCCTGTCCGATATCCGCTCGCCCTGGGCCGAGAGTGGTATGGCGCAAGCTTGCTGAATAGAGTAGAGGGGCAGGCTCGGTAGCTGCCCCCCTTGAAAATGGAGGCAATGACCATGCAATTTCATATTGAGCCTTTCTTCGATGCCCAGAGTTGTACTTACAGTTATCTGGTCAGCGACCCGGTGACCCGGCGCTGCGCGATCATCGATCCGGTGCTCGATTACGATGCCGCCGCCGGGCGTATCACGTATTCAAGTGCTGGGCGCCTTATTGAGCATGTAAGGGCCCACGCTCTCACGCTGGAGTGGATTCTGGAAACCCACGTGCATGCTGACCACCTCTCGGCTGCACGCTACCTCAAGCATCAACTGGGCGGGCAGATCGGTATTGGCGATCGCATTCCTCAGGTACAGAAGACCTTTGCCGCCCTGTTCGACGCCGAAGATGACTTGTCCCTGGACCGCAGTCAGTTCGACCGCTTGTTCGCCGACAACGAGACGTTCCATATCGGCGCCCTGTCCATCCGCGTGTTGCACACGCCTGGCCATACCCCGGCCTGCGTGACGTACCTGATCGAAGATTGCGCGTTTGTCGGTGACACGTTGTTCATGCCCGATAGTGGCACTGCCCGCTGCGATTTTCCCGGTGGTGATGCACACCAGCTATACCGCTCGATTGGCCGGCTGCTCGAGCTGCCGGGCAGCACGCGGTTGTTCATGTGCCACGACTACAAGGCGCCCGGTCGCGACGTTTATTGCCACCAGACCACGGTGAATGAGGAGCGCGCGCACAACATTCATGTGGGCAAAGGCATCGCCGAGGCTGAATTCGTAGCTCTGCGCACGGCACGCGACAGGACCCTGAACCAGCCCAGGCTGCTGCTGCCGTCAGTGCAGATCAATATGCGAGCCGGTGAGATACCTGCAGCCAGGGCCAACGGCATCAGCTATTTGAAGATACCGCTCAATATGCTCTGAAGGATTGAGTTCAGGCAGAGCGAAATGGATAACCTTTTTACGAGTTTCAATGGCATGCAAATCACCACCCACAGCAAAAATTTTGCAACAACCGGTCAATTGACCCCAGGAGATTTGAACGAAGCCGCCAAACTGGGGTTTCGCTCAATCATCTGTAACCGACCGGATTGTGAAGGTGGCGCGGATCAACCTGCCAGCGCAGCCATACACGCCGAAGCCAAACGGCTAGACCTTGAGTTTGCTTATTTCCCGGTTCACCCCGACACCATCAGCGACAACGATGTACAGCACTTTGCCGCCCTGCTGGACAACCTGCCGGCACCGGTATTGGCTTTCTGTCGCACCGGTAATCGTTCTACCAAGCTCTACCACAAAGCGTCGGCGTGTGCCGCACGTAGCGAAGTTGCCGCTAGCTGCCCCGATATCACCGCTGACGTCGTGGTCATTGGTGGAGGATCGGCAGGCATTGGGATCGTGGCAAGCTTGCTCAAGCGTGCGCCCGACATACAAATCACGCTCATCGAACCCAACGACAAGCATTACTACCAACCCGCCTGGACGCTGGTCGGGGGAGGGGCTTATGACGTGCGCAAGACAGTCAGACCCATGACGCAGGTTATCCCCCGTGGCGTAACCTGGATCAAGGCGGCAGTGGTCAAGGCCCTGCCCGAAGGAAAACGTCTAGAGCTGAGTAACGGCAAAAGCGTCGCTTATCAAAATCTTATCGTCTGTCCCGGGCTTAGGCTTGCCTGGGAGAAAATCGAAGGGTTGGAGCAAACCCTGGGCAAGAACGGGGTCACATCCAACTACCGCTATGACCTTTGCGCTTACACCTGGCAACTGGTGCAGGGATTACGCAAAGGCAAGGCCCTCTTCTCCCAACCCAGCATGCCGATCAAATGTGCCGGTGCTCCGCAAAAGGCTCTGTACCTTTCCTGTGATCACTGGCAAAAGTCAGGCGTTCTGCAGAACATGCAGGTCGAGTTCAATCTCGCTGGCGCAGTGCTGTTCGGCGTACCGGCCTTCGTTCCCCCCCTGATGAAATACATCGAGAAGTATCAAGCACAGTTGGTCTTCGGCTCGAACCTGGTCAAAGTTGACGGCCCCAGCCGGACAGCCTGGTTTGAAAGCAAGGACGAATACGGCGCAGTCATTCGCCTGGCCAAGACCTTCGACATGCTCCATGTCGTCCCCGCACAGGTCTCCCCCGATTTCATCCGCACAAGCCTTCTGGCAGACGACGCCGGGTGGTGTGAAGTGGATCCAGGGACTCTACAACACAGCCGCTATCCGGACGTATTTGCGCTCGGTGATGTGTGCTCCACCAGTAACGCCAAGACTGCGGCCGCTGCACGCAAGCAAATCGTCGTCGTCGCCGAGAACCTCATGGCAATACGCGGCAACCAACCCATGCCGCTGCGCTACGACGGCTATGGGTCATGTCCGCTGACCGTCGAAAAAGGCAAAGTTGTGCTGGCAGAGTTCGGCTACGGCGGGAAACTGCTGCCCACATTTCCCCTGGATGCAACGGTTGCCCGAAAGAGTGCATGGTTCCTCAAGGCCCGGTTCCTGCCCTGGTTCTACTGGAGCGGCATGCTCAAAGGCCGTGAGTGGTTGACCAGTCTCTCCAAGGTTGAGTGAGGCGCGAGCATGCTACTGAGTGGAATATTTGGGATCGCCATCGGCATCATTCTCGGCCTGACAGGCGCAGGGGGGGGAATTCTGGCAGTACCGGCGCTAGTGATCGGTCTGGGATGGTCAATGACGGAATCGGCCCCCGTTGCGTTGTTTGCCGTCAGCGCGGCGGCCGCTGTCGGGGCCATGGATGGTCTGAGGAAAGGCCTGGTACGTTATCGGGCTGCCCTGCTGATGGCATTGTTGGGGGCGGTGTTCTCGCGTTTGGGCGTACATGTTGCCCATCTGCTGCCCAACACCGTACTGACGTCCCTGTTCAGCATGATCATGGTCATTGTGGCGATACGCATGATTCGGCAGGCGAGCGGCCTCTCGGCTAAGGGCGCCGATATTCAGCAGTGCTGGCAAGAAAAGAATTGCATGATCAACCCTCAGACAGGCCGACTGCGCTGGACACCGAAATGCTCAGCAAGCCTTGCCGTGGTCGGCTCACTTTCAGGGCTGCTGACCGGGATGCTGGGTGTGGGAGGCGGATTCTTGATCGTGCCTGCGTTTCAACAGCTTTCAGACATCCGTATGCATGGCATCGTCGCGACTTCACTCATGACTATCGCCCTGATCTCGGCTATTGCGGTGGCAAGCGCCGTTCATGCAGGAGCCCACATAACGATCACGGGCGGGGTTTTTATCGCTGCGAGTGTGAGCGGAATGCTATTGGGAAGAGTCCTCTCACCCAGGATTCCCGCCAAATCGATACAACTGGGTTTTTCCGCCGTATGCCTGGTGGTTGCGGGCTACCTGATGCTCAAAACCTGGATATAGAAAACCTGGGACTGAGCATAGGTCGACCTAACTGGCCCCCGCCATTCTGTTGTCCAGGGCACTGGCAAGACTCAACGCCTCAACGCTCAATGCCTTGCAAAAGGCGTCAACGAAAACCGAGGAGGGTCGAAAATCAGGCCTTATTAGCATGACGCGATAGGGAATGGACACGTTGATGGGTCGAATGACCAATCCTCTGCCTGACTCTTGCACGGCGCTCAATGGGTTGATGATCGCCACGCCCAATTGTTGCCTGACCATGGCACAGACCGACGCAGCATTGGTGGTTTCGATCACGGTATGCCGATCCACACCTGCATGAAGAAAGTGCTGATCGAGCTTCTGTCGGTAAATGTCCAGGCCCGACAGGTTGATGAAATTGACACCGCGAAAGTCCTCCATTGCCAGCAGTGGCTTGATTAACAAAGGATGCCCCTCAGGCAGTATGCAGACCATGTCGGCACAAAAGAGCAATTCCCCTCGGGTGCCCCTTGGCACCTGTTCACTTTCGGTCAAGCCAAGGTCGTGACGCTGTGCGCTGAGAGACTCCTCGAGCAAGGGCGATTCTTGCGCGGTGATACTCAAGCCTATGCCCGAGTGCTGCTGGTGAAACTGCTTGCAGACGACGGGCAATAGCGTCTGAGAGAACAACGGCAGACAGGTGATGCTGAGTTGCCCATGTTCGAAACGCCGGATCGATTGCGCAACGCTATTGATTCTCTCAAGCCCGATGAAGGAGCGTTCGACTTCTTCGAGTAACAGCATTGCCTGAGCTGTCGGTACCAGCCTGCCGCCCTCCCGATCAAACAAACGCAAACCTGAAAGACTTTCAAGCCGGGCCAGTTCCCGGCTGAGCGTCGGTTGGGAGGTCAACAATAAACGCGCCGCTCCCGTGACGCTGCCTGCTTGCATGATCGCTCGGAAAACTTCGATATGCCGCAACGAGACCTTCATACCCAACCTTCACTGATCGTTTGAAGCCCATATCAAAACTGAATCGATAACTAAAAAAAAGATATTTTATTGAATGTTCTGCAATCGGCATGATGGTCTCCACACTCAACGATCAGATCGACTATCTCTATGCCCAACCAGCCCGACTTCGAGCAGTTATCCGCTATTGCCACAGAACATGGCACCCCGTTCTGGTGTTATGACGCACAGACCATCAAGGCACGCGTCGATCAACTGGCGTGCTTCGAGACTGTTCGATTCGCACAAAAAGCCTGCTCCAACCTGCACATCCTGCGCTTGATACGAGAGCAAGGCGTTCGGGTCGATGCCGTCTCGCTGGGTGAAATCGAGCGGGCACTCTTGGCAGGTTTCAGCCCGGCCGGCACACCAGCAGGCATCGTGTTTACCTGTGATCTGTTCGACGATGTGACTCTACGCCGCGTGGTTGAGCTGAATATCGAGGTGAATACCGGGTCGATCGACATGCTCCGCCAACTGGGCGAACGCTCCAGGGGCCATCGCGTCTGGTTACGGATCAACCCGGGGTTCGGCCATGGTCACAGCCGCAAGACCAATACCGGTGGTGAAAACAGCAAGCACGGCATCTGGCATGACCAGGTTCACGAAGCGCTCGACCTCATTCGGCAGTTCGGGCTGAAGCTGGTGGGATTACACATGCATATCGGCTCGGGGGTGGATTATGCGCATCTGGAGCAAGTGGGCAATGCAATGACCTCTGCGGTGAAAATGCTCGACCACGATATCGAAGCCTTTTCCATCGGTGGCGGGCTGTCCACGCCCTATCGCGAAGGCGATGAGCCGGTAGACATCCAGCGTTATTCCAACGCATGGCGCCAGGCCAGGCAGGACATCGAAGCATTTCTTGGTCATCCGGTACGGATGGAGATCGAGCCCGGCCGGTTTCTGGTGGCCGAATCAGGTTGTCTGGTGACCGAAGTCCGCGCAGTCAAAAAAGTCGGGAGCCGACACTTCATTTTGGTGAACGCGGGCTTCAATGACCTGATGCGCCCGGCCCTCTATGGCGCCTATCACCACATGACCTTGCTGGATGCCGAGGGGACGCCCATCCATCGCCCTGAACACGACTACGTGGTGGGTGGCCCCCTGTGCGAATCGGGCGATATCTTTACGCAGGATGAACACGGTGTGACACCTCGCCTGCTACCCGAGGCGCAGGTTGGCGACTTGCTGATCATGCATGACACAGGTGCGTACGGCGCCTCCATGTCATCCAATTACAACAGCCGCCCCCTGTTGCCGGAAGTATTGATCGAGCAAGGACAAGCCAGATTGATTAGACGACCACAGCCATTATCGGACTTGCTGGCCTTAGAGTTGGGCCTTTAAGGGCCGGATGGCCTGCGTCAAAACCAAGTGATGAAACAGTCCTACAATTTCCTAAATCGTCAATGAGGACAACTTGCTATGCAATCGAAAGCGCATTGGGAGCAGGTATATTCGAGTAAGCCTGCGGATGCTGTCAGCTGGTTCCAGCAGCACGCCACCAACTCGTTGCGACTAATTCAAAAAACGGGCGCCTCCTTTTCGGCATCGATCATTGACGTTGGTGGCGGGGCGTCGACACTGGTTGATGACCTGATAGAAAACGGCTTTACCCAGCTGGCTGTTCTTGACCTCTCTGCTTCGGCGCTTGCCACAGCAAAACACCGCTTGGGCGGTAAGGCAGAAAAAGTCATTTGGATTGAAGGGGATGTCACTCGAGTATCGCTTGCACCTCAGACTTATGATGTCTGGCACGACCGGGCCGTGTTCCACTTTCTCACCGGTGCGGATGAGCGACAGGCGTATCTCGAAAAAGTACTGACATCTGTAAAGCCCGGTGGATACGTAATTGTTGCAACTTTTGCAGAAGATGGGCCTACCCAGTGCAGCGGTTTACCTGTGAGGCGTTATAGCGCGCACGAATTGCACTCAGAGTTTGGAGCACCTTTCGAATTGCTCGGGCATGAAAAGGAAGAACATCACACCCCGGTCGGAACCGTCCAGAAATTTGTGTACTGCTACTGCCGAAAACTTCGCTGAGATCGAATCATCGACAGCACATTAAGCGCCGTCAATTCACCAATCGAGAGCCATATTAGAAAGCTGCCTGTTGGCGCCAACGCCGAATTGACCCACGTGCTGACCCAAGACTACCGCACCTTTAAATCGGCACAATTCCAGTAAAGGTAGTGGTTCGCGAGGAGTCTGAACGGGTCAATGATATCTCGGCAACCGGGTCAGTTTTCAACCGGTGTTGACAAAGATGTGAGCTTTTAATTTCTCGAAATTTTGGCTGTCCATTGCAGTACCTCTCCTCTTAGGCTGTTTTACTGCACCAATGAATGTGTCCCTTCCTGATCCAGAAATGAGAGCGACACCCTGTAGTTCTCCAGATGGACGGATGTAGGGTAGGTCTATTTTCAGAATCCACAGATAGAGTCCAACTCTGCCTTGCCGACTTAATCAGAGCTACCTCAAGAACATCCCCACAGCCACACGGGCACATGAATCCAGCTGACCAGCTTTCTCCATCATCAATCAGATGTATCAACTGATTCGAGCGGATGTATTTCGGCAGAGTGTCGCCTTCGATTCGATAAGTCCGGAGCTCCGTTTCAAACCATCTGGAGATAACCTTCCGAACTGCAGCCCAAACTCGAGACAGCCAGGTCATTTTTCGACTCTCAGAGAGGGTAGACCCAGTAGAGGTTCGCTTAGGCCAGAACCCAGTGTTAGCGATTCTTCGGCGGCAAAGTCAGCTTCTGAAAAGTACTCGAACTCCTTCTCAGCCAGACTGAACATGGTTCGTGCACAGTGACTATTTCCATCTAGGCGATATGGGTAAAGCCTAGCTATCAGCTCCTGAACAACCATGCTTGCGGCCTGCATGTTAACGGTGATCACTGACGGGGCTTGCTCTAGACTGCCTGGCATATAGCCCGCCTTCACCTGTTCTGCATGGGCCGCAGGATCCCGTCGAGATAACTCTTCCGCTCTCAGGGACGCAGGTGTATAGACCTTGCGGTCGAGCAAGGTCGACCCACCAGGTTGCACGTAGTCGACCCGACCATGGACATCAAGAATTGCGAGCTTGCCATTTTTGTCTCGGCGCACCGGAATAACTACTCCAACATCCAAGAGCGGCATCATGAACGCGGCGCCAATTGCATCGCAGATAAAGCGCCCCTCTTCACTGTCTACGCAACAGAACAGAATATCGGCCTCGGCCACAGCAAGAACAGCCTGCCTTGTAGCGACTGAAGTCGGTACGCAGTGCAAACGCATGTCGGGTCGAAAGCCATCCACGGCCCTACGGAGCACGTTAACTTTCAACTGACTAGTAAGAGCATCAGTGAGGGTAGAGTTGATGATCCGATTGAGATTCCGATCTTCGACCTGGTCGAAATCAACGACCACCATTCCACCGAAGCCAATACGCGCGAGCTGCTCTGCAGCAATGCTGCCAGTGCCTGAGTAGCCAATTACCGCTGCAGTAAGCCTGCCCAACTCTGATCGCATTTGTTCTGAAAAAGCCATTGGGCGCTGCAATGGCTGGTCGTCATCACTCCAGAAGAGATGGATATCGTCCCCATACACCGCTACCAAATTGATCGGTTCCATCTGATGGTTACAGTCATATGTCCGGGCTTTGATGGCCCCTCCCGGCACTATGATCGCGCTCCCATGGACCACATCTGAATGATCACCTTGCTCGAGATTGGCAAACACTTGAGGTATGACCAAGGCATCAGATTCCGAGTCCGCAAGCGAGAAATCGTAGAATCCTCCAGGGTGGGAATGAATTAGCACGAGTGAAAGTCCTTCAGGTTCCGCTAGGTCGAGCGCCTCAAGCAGGCTTCTTCCAGACCATTCAAGATGGTCATGAACTCGAGTGCACTGGCCATAAGGAACTAGCACTGCCTTCTTACACAATAACTTCAGCCTTTTCTCTGTCTGCATACGCTTGCAGAGTAAAATTGCCGATGCTTCCAGGCCGTCAGGTGGAAGAAGGTGTTGTTGAAGGCGCGCATGCAGCGCGCCTGTCAATATCAACGTCGTGTTAGCACTCATTGCCCTAGCTCCCGGGCAATGGACTCGTCTACCAGCCCCATGTGGGAGATCACAGAGTCGCGTACGG
This sequence comes from Pseudomonas sp. B21-040, assembly GCF_024748695.1. Classification (NCBI taxonomy): domain Bacteria; kingdom Pseudomonadati; phylum Pseudomonadota; class Gammaproteobacteria; order Pseudomonadales; family Pseudomonadaceae; genus Pseudomonas; species Pseudomonas sp. B21-040. Next base: position 5,759,296 of record NZ_CP087176.1, on the reverse strand, counting down.
GAGACCACTGCCCTGGATTTCTGTGGCGAGACCAGCGTTGGAATTCATCTCCATTAACCACTTGGCGATGTTCAGTTTGCGCAATCTGGCCACCGCTTTCCAAAGTGAGCGGCGGGTTGCAATAGAACATGTCGATCTCTGCGGCTGGGTAGTTCTGCGGAATTTCTATAGCTAGGCAGGTGCTGGATTGGAGATATCCCTGCGGCACTGGGTAGTCCCGGATCAGCAACCAACGTCTGCCATCATCAACTGTTTCCCAAGCCAGTCCCCGAGCATCCAGATAGGTCTCGTCTTTAGCCAGCAATACAAAATTCCGCCGCATGGAACACGCGACTTCGCCGTTATTGATCGTGTCAGAGAGGAGCTGAAGGCGCTCGATGCCAGGCTTCGTCAGGTCAATGCTGTCCGTCAATCCGACTTCGCGCTTGGGCTCACCACGCACCTTCAGACGAATGATCCACCCTTGGTCCGGATCGATCCCTGCCAAGATCAGAGCATCGCGAACGATAATCTGCGGCTCGGACGACTCGACGATTACCCCGTGTACATCCAGTTTCCATTTGCGCCGGCGGGTGTAAATACGCTCAACCCCTGGAGCCAGGAGATCAACAACATCTCCCTTATCCAGTTGCAATTCAGGCTCATCGCGTCGTTCCAGCCACAATTCCATCGTTACTGGCACACGACCAACCTTACGAACGTCCTCTGCGCTGAGCGGGCCTGCCCAGGCAAAGCGTTCGTCGTTCAGCATGAAGTAGAAAACCCCATCTGCTTGCATCGCTAGAAACTCCGCTACCTGTTCGTTGCGAGGTAACGGGATGGTTTCGTCGAGACCAAGCTCTTCGGTCGGCCCGTGTTCAGGCCAGCTTAAAAGTGCGTACTCTGTAGCTGGCTGCAAGTCAGCCGCAGCCAGAATCTGGCGAGCTGTAGGTGTCCAGTCGTGAACACGGACAAGCTCTCCATTAATCTTTACTACGGCGGAGCGGCCTGCGTTCGACTGGTGAGATGGGGCGAGAGGAAGGTTGGTGGTCATTGCCTTGTTCTCCATCTAGGTACTTTTTTGTTCGGTGGGACCGAACGATAGAGCCACAATGCTCCACCAAGCCGTATCTGTCAACAGGTACGATTTCGTTCGTTATAATGGTATAGTGGTCGACCCACTTACGAAGGAGGCACCCGTGGCATCACCCCTTGGAGAAAAAATTAACTCTAGGAGGCGGGATCTAGGAATGTCGCTCGAGCAGTTGGCGGCTCTTACCGAGTCGAGCAAAAGCTACTTGTGGGAGCTAGAGAATCGCGACAAGCCAAATCCGTCCTTAGACAAGGTGACCAAAATTGCAATGGCGTTGGGTCTATCGCCAGAATCGTTGCTAGGCTCTTCCTCTCCAGATTTGGCAGTAGAGGCGGACAAAGAGTTCTTCCGCAAATACCAAGATCTGGACGATAAGGACAAAGAGCGGCTTCGGAAAATGGTCGACGATTGGTGGAGCTGACTTAGCATGTCCATTACCCCTAAAAGCGAAGCGATTCGTATATCTCGAGTTTTGGAGCAGGTGTTGGGGGTGGAGCGCTTTCCAGTCGATGTGAGAGCGTTAGCGCTCGAGTGGTCGTCGCGGACCTGTCCTGATCAACCAATTCTGGCTATCAAAACAGTTCCACTACCTTCGTTCGAGGGGATGCTAGCCAAGAGTCCGAAAGGCGATGGGTGGATGATTGGCGTTAACGAGGACGTTGAGTCGGAAGGCCGGATTCGCTTCACCATTGCCCACGAGTTTGGGCACTACATGCTACATCGCGAACGCCAATCTAGCTTCAATTGCTCAAATCAAGACATGCACTCCTGGGATCCCCATGGACGGGATATTGAGGTTGAAGCCGATACCTTCGCATCGTATTTGCTGATGCCGCTCAACGATTTCCGGGCACAGGTAGATGGGCATCCGTTCTCGATGGACTTGCTTCGTCACTGCGCAGATCGATACGGTGTTTCAGTCACCGCTGCTGCCTTGAAATGGCGTGAGGTAGCACCTGGTAGGGTCATCGTCCTATCAGCCAAAGACGGTTTCCTTGACTGGTCCTGCTCAAACGAGCGGGCATTCCGATCTGGTGCTTACTTTGCCACTCGGAACGAAACCATTGAACCTCCTGCTCAGTCAGTACTGAACAATGCGGTGCGATCAGCGACTGGATCGTCCGGTATCATTCCGGCGAGCGCCTGGCTTTCGCGAGAATCAGCAGAGCTTGAAATTGAAGAGCATGCCTTTGTGATCGAGGGCAGTGGATTTAATTACACGCTAGGTGTTTTGATCCTACCTGACATCGAAAGACATCTCACGGACGAAGATGAGCTGCTAACGCCGTTAACTGGAACTCCCGCGTTTCGATAAAGGTATAGGCTTTACCTGCTATAAGCGAATGAGCGCTTCGGGTCGTGAACTACCGGTCGACACTACGAGGTCACTGACCAAACTGCAGATGTGAAGGTGGTCAACTCCTGGTCAGCTGGAATGCTAACGGCTGGTCAAGTACGTGCAATTGCGCAATCAGGTCTTCTTTTGAAGCTGTGAAACCGGCCGCTCCAACATAGATTGTGTTAGCCCGTGCATATCGGCATTGGCTTGCCAGATCAAAAACCGGCTATGCATATCTCGAACAGCAGCTAACAGCTTCTGATTGTTCGCTGTCAGTTTCTCAATGTGCTCGTTGGCTGCCTGAATATCGCTAATCCAGCCCGGTTTCAGCTTCTGAGCCTTCAATGCCGCTTTGCAATTCTTCATCGCTAAATCCACGGCAGGTAGATTCATCAGGGACTGGCGAGCACGACTGATACCCAGTTTTTCTTTGCAGGCCTCAACGAGCAAAGGCCAGGTCAGCTTCGGCTCTGACCATTCCTCAATCAGCTTAATGATGCGCTTCTCATCCTTTGGCGTTAAATGCCCCATCGTCACCCTCAATCTCATCCAGCAAAGCCAGGACGTCATCTAACGATGATAACGCCTCTTGCGCCTGGTGTTCTTCAATGACTTTGACTTCGATCAGACCCGACATCGCGGCGGCGTTCTTGGTCAGCGTCCAACCGTTATCGGCGTTCCACACGATGGCACCCTTTTCGAGTCCGGGGTTTTCCAGCGTTTGGATGAGCTCCTCGCACTTAAAGAGCTTCTCACCCAGTTTTTTGGCCCACTCCGATGCCCCAAACACACCCCGAGACCGCGCATCCAGGGCTTTATCGAGGCGGCGTTTAAGGTCGTCGCGTTCTTCCTTGAGGTTGCCAAGCTTCACGTCATCCCCTTTGACGCAGCCGAGCCGCCCGCAGTCCAAGCAGGCGCCCATTTTCGGGCAGGGCTCGGCCGCGAAGTTGTGCACACAAACGCCGAGATGGGTTTGATGAATAATGCGGTCCTGCTCACCCTCGCGCAGTTCCCTCACCTCAACCAGGTTCAGCGGCTGATTGGTTTTGATCTTGTCCAGGCGCTGAGCAGCGGTGCTGTGCTTCGTTTTGGGGTGGTAAGCTGCAACCCTTTGGGTGCGATCCTCGATGGTCTCATGGTTGTAGACTGATCCCATCGTCGTGCGTCCGGAGAAGGCGTCAATTAGGAGCTGCGACAGACCGGCCTGGTGCATTGCCGTGTTCAATTCGTGCCGAAACGCGTGCGTGTTGACCTTGACACCGGGGTAGCCCCAACGCTCGAACAGGCTTTTCATTTTTGGGTGGTTCAAACTGCCTAATTGCGCATTCATTCGGTTAGGGTCCGCTGCGATCTCCACGCCAAACCCGTGTGTCGCAACGGTGTTACCTGAGTCTTCAGCCATTGCTCCAGTGCGCACGGTAAACAAGGCATCACGGTACTTCACCCGAGCTTTGCCCTCCGTGTACGGCGTGGTGTATGGAAAATTCTTTGGAAGATACTTCTCCCGCAACAGCACATTGAGCTTGCGCAGCGTGATCACACTCCGGTCGTCAAACTCATAACCCCGGACTCCATGCTTGCCTTTAACATATTTGCGCTTTCCTGCGCTGGAATCCCACCCGCCACGGATCTCGGCCAATAGGGTTCGGGCGGCGGGGCTGAGCGCCTTTTGCTTCTCCATGCTTTTCAGATTGGCATTGAACACGCCTCGCGATCCGGTGTCCCTATTAACGGTGAGTTTCAGTGCGGCACAGGCTTCGGCATATGTCAGCGGCTCATCAGGTCCCTTGGGCGGCAGTCCTTCATGAGGCGGAAACTCATCTGGATGGTCTTCCAGCCAGGCCGCGTAAGCCCGCGCATCATCGGTGATCGGTTTCAGTAACGTGATGACCCGCTCGACGACCGGCTCCATCTCAGGCTTAACAACGGGCTTAAGGGTCACCTGGTTCATCTTTTCCGCGTACCAGCGCAGGAACATGCGCCGATTGCCTTGGGTATCCTCTTTGAATACCAAGCACTTCAATTCAACATCCGCCAATTCACCCACGCGACTGGGTGCACTCAGCAATAGCGCACAGGCGGATGTCACCACGATATCGAGGGGCCTGGTCAAATCGTTATTGAACACTTCCCCGAGGGCTTTGATCGCTTCAGGGGCGGGCAGCTTCTGTTCTCGATCCGTTTTTTGCTGCTTGAGCGTGCCACGCTGCCTCGACGTCAGCGGAGAGGTCCATCGAAAATCTGACCTGAGCAGTTTTTTGTCCCGCATCAGGGTGATGATGGCTTCAAGTGACTTACTGTGAATGTATGCGTTATTGCCTTTTGTCCAGTGAAGGTCCATGTGGTAGCACGCTTTATTACAGACAGCGGCGGATACCCGCGTCACATCCCGCGTGCTTTTCACCTCGTAGAGGGCGACTTCCAGCGCCCTCAGGGCGCTCACCCAGTCATTCAGAGTCTTTTTCTGCAAATACACCCTTCGGTACACCAGTATGGCTTTGGCAAACTCAGTGAAGGGTGCCTGCATCGCCTTTGGGGCATTTCTGGTCGATCCTAACGCTGTGAAGCTACAGCTTGTGAGGCCATGCGGGTGCCAACTGCTGTCTTCCCAGCGGATACTCTCGTTCACTCGATTGGGAATGCCTTTGGGCAGGGTATCTTTTGCCCATTCGATAAACGCCGCGAGGTGAGCCTCTGCAGCCAGTTGGCTCCTGGGCTTAAAATCAACAATGTTATTTGTCGGTTCAGAATCAAGCGCATCGGTCATTCCTCTGTTCTCCTTGAGTCCGATGATCGGCGCATGGCCTCACAATCCAAAATGACCTTCCGGCAAGCCAGGATGGCCCGATCCCAGAGCACACCGGTCGTTTTATCTGTGTCAATGGTTTGCGCCCGACGACGTTCCAATCGCTCAAGGACCGCACGGTGATTGGCGTCCAGAAGGGGTTGGAATTTTGCGCATGCGTAACAGGTAAACGGCGCATCTAGATGGCAGGCGGCAGTGGCACCGCATACTGCCACATCCTCGATTTGTCGATCCGCTCGATCTCCGTTTTTCGCTGAGGCGCGATCCGTGACGATGATTCCGGTGAACGCATTCACAACCAAGGCCAGATGGTCGCTCATCTTCGCGTCGATCAACGCCATTAACTCCGCCGACACCTGTCGGTACTTTCGCACTATCTGAGTATCGTTGTGCATCAATGCGCGGGCCATCGTCCACTCATCCAGCCCCGCATTGGAAAGGTCCGTGCCGAGGGTGTGCCTGAACCGGTGCCCCCGCGTCATTTTCAGCGGCTGATGGGTGCGAGGCGAAATCGGAAAGCCCTCCATCCGCTCGATGCGAGCAAGCCATGGCCTGACCGTGCCTGGTCCGACATGAAAGGTCGGCTCCGGCGCGTCTTCGAGGCTTTTTTGAAGGGGGCTATCGAGCAAAACAGGGGGATTCAGCCGCTCCCAAAGTTCTGTTTTATCATCCAGCTTCCGGCGAAAGAGGGGCACATTCTCAATGGCTACATTCCAGCCGGCACCGTCTGGATACGCTTGCCAGAGTTGCGCCAAAACCATAGCCTTGTAAGCCTGCACGGTGTTAAAGAAGTCCTCATCCAGACTGAATGTTTCGGACTTTGCTCGCCAACCCGCCTCGTCGCCTTTTTGCTTTGCCCGGTGAAACCTGACCTTGCAGCCCTGATCGCTCTTGGTGAAATCACCAAAAACCATCATTCTCACCTGAGCGCCACGTTGCCCATAAATCATCAATAAGCGCAGGTAAAGGTACTGCTCGGGATCTAACTGACCGTGACAAAACTGCTCATGTATCCATTGATGCAGCGCGTCCTGCTCCACCTGCGTGAACGGGCCTTGTTTGGGGTCCAGGCTGAGGACCACATCGTTGCTGGAACGCTTTTTCCTGGGTAGTGCTTGGTAGGCACCGATCAGGGGTTGCGACGGGCGCTGTTCGAGGGATTCGCAGTCGTGCCAAAACGCCATTAAAGTGGCAATGGAACTAAACTCACTTTCGTTCAAGCGCTCCCGCAGAGCGATCAGGTGATCCTCGTTGAGCGGGTCAATCCCGGCCTGAGCAGCACGCGACAACCCACTGGCGGCGTTAGCAACCGTGCCTGCTGCCATATCGGCCATTCGGTACGCCAGGGTGGCGTGCAACCAGGGCTGCCAATCCGGCGAGACGCAGGCAATGGCCGCTTCCCAGTTGACTGATTGATTAGCCGATTTATCCGGTTTCCACATCGGTTCTGCGGGTGTGAACACCTCCCCACATTTCGCCAGGCGAGGCGTGTTCAGCCATGCATCGAGGCTGTCCTTCGTGGGAGCCTGAAGTGCTTCGACGGCGATGTTCACTCTGAACCTCCTTGTGTCGTGCCAGCCTTCTGGCGGTTGGCCGTAAACCGCTCGGCCCGTTTCTGTATCGCTTTGTCTGCCTCTTCCTTCCAGAATTTCGCGCCGTAGAGGCCGGGCATGTTCGATTCGGGACTCCAGCCGAACATCCATGTGAGGGTCTTTTGAACTTGCGTGGTGCGATCCTCCGGCGTGAGCGCTGCCAGTTCCTCACGCATGCTATCCAGCATCGTGTAGACCGCGTCATGCCTCAAAATATGCGGGTGCACATGAGCCAGTTCCGGCGCTACTTCTCGAATCCGGGGCAGAACGCCATCCACTGCCTTGATTGTCAGAGGTCCGCCCTCATTTCGCTTGTGCGCCACCAGCAAAAACGGATGCCTTCTCGCTCGCGATGCGCCGCTACGGGGCTTTCTGTGGCGATATTTCGATTCGTATTCAGCGATTGCGTCATACAGGTCATCGGTCATCACCAGCATGCGCTCGTGGGTTTTAAATTGTGGGGCCATCGTTCGTGGATCGAGGCTCTCATCCTCCAGGTTGACCACCGCTAGTTGGCGACTGTGCCAGCGAATATCGCTGGTCTTGATCAGTAGCATCTCGGAGCGGCGCAGCCCCATATCCAGACCGAGCAGCAAAATGATGTAATTACGTAATCGAATAGCTGGATCAGCGAAGGGATTGATCGGACTGTCAGGGTGCAGAATCTCCAACAATAGAGTTCGCTCCTGGCTTGTCAGCCCCCTCATTTCATCGATTCGCGTTTGTTTCCACGCAGGGCTGGCCGCTTTGATCTTGCGGTTGATGCGCCTCTTCAGATCGTCAACAGCCTCATACCGTGTTGAGTGATCACCCAGCTTGTCATAGAGGAAGGCGATATAGTCGCGTACCGCCTCGATTCGCTGCTGCGCATGGGATTTGCCAACGGATTTGTAGGCAGTCGGATGCAAACGCATCCCCGCATACTTCATGGCCAAGGTTTGCTTGCTAAACCCCGCGTCCGATACAAACCTAGAAAGCTCACTGTCTGTCAGGTATTGGCTGTGAGGGCGCTGTTCGAGGTGAGAAATCAGATCAATGGAGGAAAAAGCTAGAAACTCCTCAAACACAGCCAGATGCTCAAGGTACTTCTTGGTCGTTTCGAGGGCTCTGCCCGGGTGCTCCACGGTGATGTATAGGTTGGGGTAGTAGACCGGGATGTAGTCTTGCACCAGCAGCTTTCTTCGAGCAGCATTCACCACCTGCTCTATGACCTGGAAACCCATGTTGCTCCCTCATAAAACATAACTTTTCTAAGTATAGTCAGGGGCATCGGCTGGTCAGCGCAAAACCTAACGTTTTACTTTCCCGAATTTAAGCGCTGTCGCTACCATTCAAGCACTAAAAACACAGGATTAAAGGCGAATCAAATCATGTCAAAAAGTGACAAAGCAGGCAAAACAGGCTCTTACGTCTTCACCATGCATCGGCTCGGCAAAGTTGTTCCGCCGAAGCGGGAAATCCTGAAAAACATTTCTCTGTCGTTCTTCCCTGGCGCCAAGATCGGCGTACTCGGCCTCAACGGTTCGGGTAAGTCCACGTTGCTGAAAATCATGGCCGGCGTCGACACCGAGTTCGAAGGCGAAGCCCGTCCGATGCCGGAACTGAACATCGGCTACCTGCCACAGGAACCGATCCTGGACCCGACCAAAACCGTGCGTGAAGTGGTTGAGGAAGCGGTCAGCGTGATCAAGAACGCCCAGGCGCGCCTGGACGAGGTCTACGCGGCTTACGCTGAAGAAGATGCCGACTTTGACAAGCTGGCGGCTGAACAGGCCAAGCTCGAAGCCATTCTGCAGGCCAGCGACGGTCACAACCTTGAGCGTCAACTGGAAGTCGCCGCCGATGCGCTGCGCCTGCCAGCATGGGACGCGAAAGTCGAATTCCTGTCCGGTGGTGAAAAGCGTCGCGTGGCCCTGTGCCGCCTGCTGCTGTCCGCTCCGGACATGCTGCTGCTCGACGAACCAACCAACCACCTGGACGCCGATTCCGTCGCCTGGCTGGAGCACTTCCTGCACGATTTCCCGGGTACCGTGGTTGCGATCACGCACGACCGTTACTTCCTGGACAACGTCGCCGGCTGGATTCTGGAACTCGACCGCGGTGCCGGCATCCCGTACGAAGGCAACTATTCGGGTTGGCTTGAAGCCAAGTCCAATCGTCTGGCTGCCGAATCCAAGCAGCAGTCGGCCCACGAAAAAGCCATGAAGGAAGAACTGGAGTGGGTGCGCCAAGGCGCCAAGGCCCGCCAGTCCAAATCCAAGGCTCGTCTGCAACGCTTCGAAGAAATGCAATCGCAGGAATTCCAGAAGCGCAGCGAAACCAACGAGATCTACATCCCGGCCGGTCCGCGCCTGGGCGACAAGGTCATCGAATTCAAGAACGTTTCCAAGGGGTATGGCGATCGCGTGCTGATCGACAACCTGTCGTTCTCCATGCCTAAAGGCGCCATCGTTGGCGTGATCGGTGGTAACGGTGCCGGTAAATCGACCCTGTTCCGCATGCTGATGGGCAAGGAAACACCGGATTCGGGCAGCATCGAAGTCGGCGAAACCGTGCAACTGGCGTGCGTCGATCAGAGCCGCGAAGACCTGGACGGCAGCAAGACTGTGTTCCAGCAAATCTCCGACGGTTCCGACCAGATCCGCATCGGCAACTACGAGATCCCGTCACGTACTTACGTGGGGCGTTTCAACTTCAAGGGCGGCGATCAGCAGAAGTTCGTCAAGGACCTGTCCGGTGGTGAGCGCGGTCGCTTGCACCTGGCCCTGACCCTGAAGGAGGGCGGCAACGTCCTGCTGCTCGACGAACCGTCCAACGACCTCGACGTTGAAACCCTGCGTTCCCTGGAAGAAGCACTGCTGGACTTCCCGGGCGCCGCCATTGTGATCTCTCACGATCGGTGGTTCCTTGACCGCGTCGCGACTCACATCCTGGCGTACGAAGACGACTCGCAAGCGGTGTTCTTCGAAGGCAACTACACCGAATACGAAGCCGATCGCAAAAAGCGTCTCGGCGAAGCAGCTGCCCAGCCGCATCGTGTACGGCACAAAAAACTGGCCTGATACCGGGTCGGTTGCATGAAAAACGGAGCCTTCGGGGCTCCGTTTTTTTATGCGTTTTTCAGTGGGATCGCGGTGAATTCATCGCAGGAAAGCCCGCTCCCACGGGAATGTGGATTGCCCGGGATACGCAAAGCTTCACGGACACTGTGGGAGCGGGCTTGCCCGCGAAGACGGTGTACCTGATGGTGCAAGACTTGAGTTGTGAATCCCCATTCAGGTGCAAAAAAGCTAAAAAACCAGATTAATTTATATCCTGCGCACCATTTAATTTCATAAATGCGACGTTATGCGCTGTTCTCGTGCATGAATCGTTTGTTACAGTCCGGCTCAATCTCCTCCAACGACAATAAATTTGCCGAGACTTTTCCATGATCGAATCCGTCGAATCCTTCCTTGCGCGCCTGAAAAAACGCGACCCGGATCAACCCGAGTTTCACCAAGCGGTTGAAGAGGTCTTGCGTAGCCTGTGGCCGTTTCTCGAAGCCAATCCGCACTATCTGACCTCCGGCATTCTGGAGCGTATTTGTGAGCCGGAGCGGGCGGTTGTTTTTCGGGTTTCCTGGGTCGACGATCAGGGCAAGGTGCAGGTCAATCGCGGGTTCCGCGTCCAGATGAACAGCGCGATCGGCCCGTACAAGGGTGGCTTGCGCTTCCATCCCTCGGTGAATCTGGGCGTGCTGAAGTTCCTCGCTTTCGAGCAGACGTTCAAAAACTCCCTGACTTCACTGCCAATGGGCGGTGGCAAGGGCGGTTCGGATTTCGACCCTAAGGGCAAAAGCGACGCCGAAGTCATGCGCTTCTGCCAGGCGTTCATGAGCGAGTTGTACCGCCACATCGGTGCCGATGTGGATGTGCCGGCCGGTGACATTGGTGTCGGCGCCCGGGAGATCGGCTTCCTGTTCGGCCAGTACAAGCGCCTGAGTAACCAGTTCACCAGCGTGCTGACCGGTAAAGGCCCGAGCTATGGCGGCAGTCTGATTCGCCCGGAAGCCACCGGTTTTGGTTGTGTCTACTTCGCCGAAGAGATGCTCAAGCGTCGCGGATTGACGGTCGAGGGCAAACGCGTGGCGATCTCCGGCTCCGGCAACGTCGCGCAATACGCTGCACGCAAGGTGATGGACCTTGGGGGCAAGGTTATTTCGCTGTCTGATTCCGAAGGCACGCTGTACTGCGAAAGCGGTTTGACCGAAGAGCAGTGGCTGGCCGTGCTGGAGCTGAAAAACGTCCAGCGCGGTCGTATCCGCGAACTGGCCAGCCGTTTTGGTCTGGAATTCCGTGGCGGCGAACTCCCGTGGTCCCTGAGCTGTGACATCGCACTGCCGTGCGCGACACAAAACGAGCTCGATGCCGAGGCCGCTCGCACCTTGTTGCGTAACGGCTGCATGTGCGTGGCGGAAGGCGCGAACATGCCGACGACCCTTGAGGCCGTGGACGTGTTCATTGAAGCAGACATTTTGTTCGCGCCAGGCAAGGCGTCGAATGCCGGCGGCGTTGCCGTGAGCGGGCTGGAAATGTCGCAGAACGCCATGCGCCTGTTGTGGACCGGCGGTGAAGTGGACAACAAGCTCCACGCGATCATGCAGTCGATCCATCACGCCTGCGTGCATTACGGCGAAGAGAACGGGCGGGTCAATTACGTAAAAGGTGCGAACATCGCCGGCTTCGTTAAAGTCGCCGACGCCATGCTTGCCCAAGGCGTGGTTTAAGCCGGTTCGATGCGGATAACTTCAATGAATTGATCTCCGGCGGGGCGTTGCCACAGCACTTCATCTTGCAGTGGTGCACCCAGCAACGCGCGCCCCAGTGGCGAGTCCCAATTGATCAGGCCATGCGCGGCATCGGCCTGATCCTCGCCGACCAATTGCACACGGTGTTCGGTGTCGTGTTCGTCGGCGTAAGTGACCCAGCTGCCGATCTGCACTTTTACCGTCGAGGTGGCGAGCGGCACGACTTGAGCGCTGCTCAGGCGTTGTTTGAAGTAGCGCAGGTCCCGTTCCAGATCTGCCACGCGCTGTTTGTCGGCCTGTTCGCCCTTGGCGGACTGCTCGGCATGCAGGGCTTGCAGTACAGCGACCTTGCCCTGTAACAGGCTCAAGCCTTGGGGCGTGACGTAATTGGGCTGCGCACTGACCTGCCGTTCGACCGGCTGATCGGCTTGCGCGGCAGCGTTATCTTCGTTGACGAATGCGCGGCTCATGGTGATCTCCCGTTATAGGGTTTGGGCCATGGTTGCAGGCTTTTAGTTTCGGTGGATGTCTGTGTACGACTCATGGCGAGCGATGGGCGCGGACGAGGCTGTTCAATGGGCTATCAGTCAGTATTGATGATGAATGGTAAATCGCTATCGCGGGCAAGCCCGCTCTCACAGGGATTTACGTCAATAGTGATACCACTTCACCTCTAGCATCACTTCATTCTCGGGTGTGGCGAGGTGACTGAAGTCGCGCTGGGCACTCAGGCGCAGGCCCAGGTTACGCGACAGTTCCCACTGCTGATTCAGGCTAATGTTTCGGCGCACTTCGCCATTGGTGAAGAAGTCGCCTTTGGTCTCCAGGCTGAAATTGCCCAGCGGGTTGTTCCACAGTACACCGGTGTTGAAGCCCGCCGCCGGGGCGATGAAAGCGGCGAAGTCGTTATTGTGTTCAACGCGCACGGTGCCCAAGGCAAAGCCGAGCAGGTCGTCACCCAGTTGCCAGGTGCCGCCGCCACCGCCATTGACGTGGCTGACCAGGGTTTCGTCGTCATGCTTGCCCGGCACGCGCTCCAGACCGCCGGTCACCTGCCACGACAGCGGTTGCAGCAGCTCGTTGCGCGGGGTCAGTGAGCGAATCGTTGCCAGGTCTAGCTGCTGAAACTGCCATTGATTGCCTTCGTACTGGCGCAGTTTCATTTGCAGGATTTCGATCTGTGCGCCGAGCGGGAAGCTTTCGGCGTTGTCGTTGAGATCGTGATAGGCCATGCGCAGGCCGTACTCGCCAAATGCTTTATCGCCCCGGGTGCCGATGCCGGCCTGCCAGGTGCGCGATTCATGGCCGTCCTCGGGCAGGCCGGGTCGCGGGATGTCCAGTTCCGGTGCGGGGTTCTGGTTGATCGCCCGCAGCAGTTCGAAACTGCGTTGCGCCCGCGCCGGGTCGCGTTCCTGGCCGTTGGCGCGGTAGCGTTCCAAGCGATAAGCGGCGTCGATGATCAGCGCCTGGCGGTCTTTGGGTTGAGCCTTGAAGGCGGGGGCCTGCAACTGTTTCTGATCCGCGCTGACGTTCAGCACCCATTGCTGTTCATCAGCGTTCAGCGGTTCGGCGCGACTCAACAATTCACGCTCGCGGGACGGGCGATACGTTATCGACTCGACCAGCCCGGCTTCCTTGACCGCTTTGACGGTGTCGGTGGGGATGGCGGTCAGCGGGAATTGCTCGGTCAGGCGCAGGCTCGGTCGCGCCACCTGCAGCAATTCGAGCAGGCGATAGGAGCAGTTTTCGTCGAAGAAGAAGTAATCGAACTTGATCTGTTTCAACTCCCAGACGTGCTCGACCATGCGTGCGGTTTCTGGCTGGGTCAGGTTCAGCCGGTATTCCCACAGGTCGCGGTTCTCCAGACTGCGGTATTCCGAGAGCTTCTCCTGATACGGCACCAGCGCAAACAGGCCCGGGTAACCGCCCATCAAGCCTTTCCAGGCGTAAAGGATGCTGTTGTCCGAACCTTCGATGTAGGCACCAAAATTGATGGCATAACTGAGCAGGGCGGTATGGTCGCTCTGCACGTCTTTCTGGTCGATGCGCAATAACGTGTGGCCAAACATTGAAGACGGACTGTTCAAGTACGCCGCCGGGAAAATCATCACCGCGCTGTCGGGCGAGACGTCCTTGAACCATTGCTTGAACTCGGCGCAGTCCAGTGTCGGCAGGTCGGTCAGCTTGAGCTGGGCTTTCAACCAGCGCGTGCGGGCCGGGTAAACGCATTGGGCGTGTTGTTCGCCGGCACTGGCCGGGGCGTACAGCGCTTGCACGGTCGCGGCCAGTTCATGGTCGGGATGTTCGTTGCCATCAGGCGCAAGAAAGAACTTCTGGTCGCTGACATAGCTGCGCCAGCCGCCAAGCTTGGCGGTTTCGTAGTGGCCCAGGGAAATCCAGAAGGGGTCATTGGCCAGTTGCTGCAAACGTTGATTGTCCAGATGTGGCGCGGCGGACAACGGGGCACAGACACAGAGCGCCAGCCAGGCAAGGCGTTTGAGCATAGTGAGCAACTTAAAGTCGAAAAAAACAAAGACCCAAAGAGGGGCGGGCCAAAAAATAAATCCGCTCCCCGAAAGGAGCGGGCGGTTCGAGCTTAAGCTTGAGTGGCGTACTTGGCCAGACGCGGATCGCTCTTCAGAACGGCCAGGGTGTTGGTATGCACGTCTTCAGCGGTCACGTCAGCCTTGCTGAAAATTTGCTGGAAGTGTTCGTGAGTCACCGCAGCGAAATGTGCACGGTCTTCCGGCGCCACGCCCAGTACCACGGCGTAAGTGGTTAGCGCTTCGCCCTGACCTTTGGCCATGTCTTCGGACAGCTCGTTCATCATGCCATTCATGGCAATCCAGGATTTACCGCCGTAGGTCAGCGATGCATTCGTTGCGCAGCCGTTGGTGCCGGAGGTCATACCGAAGGTTGCGTTGCCGGAGGTGCCGTTGGTGGTGGAGGCCATGAAGTGAGCCGGGGTGCCACGCTGACCTTCGAACAGCATGTTGCCCCAACCGCAATCCGGGCCGCCTGGCGCTTGCGCCATGGCGTTGAGGGATACAGCGGTGAAGAGAGTACCGAGAAGAATCCGTTTCATAGCTATGTTCTCTTTGTGTGCATACCGATGGACTAGGGGGTTCTGGCCCATTCTGGCGCCAGTGGGCCGGTTATTTATCCAGCCGCGCAGTTTGGAGTTTAGGCAGGATCACGGGGTTCCGTGATTTTTTGCAAAACATTCGTTGAAATCATTGGTTTAGCCCCGGCCCGCCTGGGGATGGCCCTTTGACTATGCTTTGGCTGGAGGTGCGCCTTGCAAGTGAGGTATGGGCAGCGCCAGAATGCCGCTATCTGCCCCGCCTGATGTAAGGAAGCCCGATGCCTGATCCTGTTGCTGCCAGCTTGCGTCTAGCGCCTGAAGCGCTGACCCGTCCGTTTTCCGCTGAACAGTTCAGCTTCTCTACCACCAATGATCTGGAGCCCTTTCGCGGTGTGCTTGGCCAGGAACGTGCGGTTGAAGCCTTGCAGTTCGGTGTGGCCATGCCACGCCCCGGTTACAACGTCTTTGTCATGGGCGAGCCCGGTACCGGCCGGTTTTCTTTCGTCAAACGCTACCTGAAGGCCGAAGGCAAACGCCTGCAGACCCCGGCGGACTGGGTCTACGTCAACAATTTTGATGAGCCGCGCGAGCCGCGCGCCCTGGAATTGCCGTCGGGCACCGCGGGTGCTTTCATCGGCGACATCAACGGCTTGATCGATAACTTGCTGGCGACCTTTCCGGCGGTGTTCGAACACCCGTCCTACCAGCAGAAGAAAAGCGCCATCGACCGCGCCTTCAATCAGCGCTATGACAAGGCTCTGGATGTCATCGAGCGCCTGGCCCTGGAAAAAGAAGTCGCCCTGTATCGCGACGCCAGCAACATCGCGTTTACCCCGATGAGCGAAGGCAAGGCGCTGGATGAAGCGGAATTCGCCCAGTTGCCGGAAGCCGATCGCGAACGTTTCCACGAAGATATTTCCGTCCTGGAGGAGCGCCTGAACGAGGAACTCGCCAGCCTGCCGCAATGGAAGCGTGAGTCGAGCAATCAACTGCGCCACCTCAACGAAGAAACCATCACCCTGGCCTTGCAGCCGCTGTTGTCGCCGTTGTCGGAGAAGTACGCCGAGAACGCGGCGGTGTGCGGTTACCTGCAAGCGATGCAGGTTTATTTGCTGAAAACGGTTGTCGAGCAACTGGTCGACGACAGCAAAACCGACGCCATTGCCCGCAAGTTGCTGGAAGAGCAATACGCACCAAGCCTGGTGGTCGGGCATTCGGCCAGCGGCGGTGCGCCGGTGGTGTTCGAGCCGCACCCGACGTACGAAAACCTGTTTGGCCGGATTGAATACAGCACCGATCAGGGCGCGTTGTACACCACCTATCGGCAGCTGCGTCCGGGTGCCTTGCACCGGGCCAACGGCGGCTTCCTGATCCTTGAAGCGGAAAAAATGCTCAGTGAGCCGTTCGTGTGGGATGCGCTAAAGCGCGCCCTGCAATCGCGCAAGCTGAAAATGGAATCGCCGCTGGGTGAGCTGGGTCGACTGGCCACCGTGACCCTGACGCCGCAACACATTCCGTTGGCGGTCAAAGTCGTCATCATCGGTGCCCGCCAGCTGTATTACACGCTGCAAGACCTCGATCCGGACTTCCAGGAAATGTTCCGCGTCCTGGTGGACTTCGACGAAGACATCCCGATGGTCGACGAGAGCCTGGAGCAGTTTGCCCAGTTGCTCAAAACCCGCACCTCCGAAGAAGGCATGGCCCCATTGACGGCCGATGCGGTGGCGCGTCTGGCCACGTACAGCGCACGCCTGGCCGAGCATCAGGGGCGCTTGTCGGCGCGTATCGGTGATCTGTTCCAACTGGTCAGCGAGGCGGACTTCATTCGCCACCTGGCCGGCGATGAAATGACCGACGCCGGGCACATAGAGCGTGCGCTCAAGGCCAAGGCCACGCGTACCGGGCGCGTTTCAGCGCGGATTCTCGACGACATGCTGGCCGGTATCATCCTGATCGACACCGATGGCGCGGCGGTCGGCAAGTGCAACGGGCTGACGGTGCTGGAAGTCGGCGACTCGGCCTTCGGTGTGCCCGCGCGGATTTCCGCCACGGTGTATCCAGGTGGCAGTGGCATCGTCGACATCGAGCGCGAAGTTAACCTCGGCCAGCCGATTCACTCAAAAGGCGTGATGATCCTCACCGGGTATCTGGGCAGTCGTTACGCCCAGGAGTTCCCGCTGGCCATTTCCGCGAGCATCGCCCTGGAACAGTCCTACGGGTATGTCGATGGTGACAGTGCGTCGCTGGGCGAGGCGTGCACGCTGATTTCGGCCTTGTCGAAAACACCGCTCAAGCAGTGCTTTGCGATCACCGGGTCCATCAACCAGTTCGGCGAAGTGCAGGCCGTGGGCGGGGTCAACGAGAAGATCGAAGGTTTCTTCCGGCTTTGCGAAGCGCGCGGGCTGACCGGCCATCAAGGGGCGATCATTCCGCAGGCGAACGTTGCCACGCTGATGCTCGACGAGAAAGTGCTGGCCGCCGTGCGCGCGGGGCAGTTCCATGTCTACGCGGTGCGTCAGGCGGACGAAGCCTTGAGCCTGTTGGTGGGCGAACCGGCAGGTGCGCCGGATGAAAATGGCGAATTCCCCGAAGGCAGCGTCAATGCGCGGGTGGTGGAGCGTCTGCGGGTGATTGCCGAGATGATCAGCGAGGAAGACCTCAAGGAAGCCGAGAAAGAGATGGCGCAGGAGGCGTTGGCCGAAACAAAACCAGCGTGACGCGGTTTTGAGCTGAGTTCATACACCTCCTGTGGGAGCCGAGCTTGCTCGCGATGAGGCACTGACATTCAACATCTTTGTTGGTTGAAAGTCCGCTATCGCGAGCAAGCTCGGCTCCCACAATTTTTTGTGGTGTATGCCGAAAGTGCCATCACTCTGGCGTCAATCTTCACACAATGACCATTCGGCGCCTTCTGGTCTCGCCTGGCGTGCTAGTCAAACTTTTCTTCTATTCTCTGGTTCAGGGATATCGACAGTAATCACAGGATCGAGACAGCCTTCCCGTGGGGGGCTGAATACCGGATCTACCGAGGGTCGCCGCCATGTCGCGCAACCTCTGCCTTACCCGTCAATGCCTGGGCCTTGTCACCCGTATCGAATGTGCTATCCGCCCTCTGGCGGGAGATACGGGCATGTGGACCCTGCTCTTCGCCGCCGGAATGGCTGGCGAGCAACCCTCGGCCATCAAGGCGCAAGGCCCGTTTCATGGCCCTTTCGTGGCTGAATCCATCCTCGACACCATCGTTGAAAGCTTGACCCTGCACGGCTACGAACTGGCCGACGATCCACAAATCTGGTGCCTGCACCTGCAAGCCCAACTGCGGGAAATCAATGGTGGCCGTTGCCGCAATCTCGGCGGGTTCGAGTATCGGCCCGATCACTGAGCGGCTTATTGATCAAGCTGGCTCATATCAGCCTTGGCCAGTTTGACTTCGAAACCGTACTGCACGGTGGCGAGGTCGGTTCGCTGATAACTTTCCAGTTGTGTGGGCTGGCCATAGAAGTAGTGCACGTCAAATAACGCCGGGCCATCGGCACTGGCGTCGTGCGTGACCGCAAGAATCTCCTTCAGGTAGTTCCCGCTGTCATCCTTGGTGAAAAATCGCCAGTCCTGCGCAGGAAACAACTTCACATCCACCATCAGCGCATTGCCTTTGAGCTCCAGGCCCTTGGGTAATTTGCGGGTGTCGAGCGTCTGTTTGTCGACGGTGGCCAGAAACAACGGCATGGAGCCCACTGCGAAGGCCGGTGTTTGCGTAAACAGGTTCAGGTCATAGGTGATCGTGCCGCGCAGAGGGTCGACCTGGTAAGCCTCTGGTGGCAGTTCGATCGGTTCATCGCGTTTGCCGTTACTGTCCGCGGTAAAAAAACTGACCGGGCTATCGCCGGGGCTGAAAGAGTTGCCAAGCAATTCGTCATTGAAGCTTCTAGGGTGAGTGAACTCGATACGCGCTGCGCTCGGGTCCTCCACCGACTGATTGACGTTGATGCTTTTTTTCAGCTGTTCCTCACTCAGTGTCGCGCCCTTGAGCCAGTTCGGTACCTGATCGTCGTACACCACCACCGGCAAGGTCAGCGGCTGAATGGTTTTTGCCGTGGTATGCGTGTCGAAGCTCAGTACCGTCAGCTTCAGGTCCTTGCGGGTTACGGTGACGCTCGAGAAGTCCAGCAGGCTGACTTCAAGGGTCTCGATCGGCCCGTTGAAATACACCTTGGAATAGTGCTGGCCCTGCTGCTTCTCGAACGTGCGCTGTTCTTCATCGAGCTGATGTTCGAACGCCTCGCTCCAGGCCTTTTGTTGCTGCATTTTCGCCAGTTGTTTTTGATAGAAGGCAATTTGCGTGGCGGTTTCGTTGATCGAGCCGGCCCGCGAGAGAAATTGCCCGGTGGTGTCTTTGGCCTGGACAATCAGGGGGTTCAGCGGCGTTTCACCGACTTCGGGGGCCACTGGCGCGCTGTTGGTGTATTCGATCTCGGCGTAGTTCTTTTCAAGCTTCAACAGGGTCACGCTGAGGTTGTCGTTGGTGCGGGTCTGGCCAACGTCCTTTTTGCTCAGGTCGAAGCTATAGAGCCGGTGCGGTGCGATCACTTCGACTTTGCCTTGCAGGCTCACCGGTTGCGGCTGGTTTTTTTTGTCGACATCCAGGCCTTCGATGAAAGGGTAAGTCACCGTCAGGTCATCGGGGTTGGTCAGGTTGGAACTCGACGGGCTGAGTTGAATGCCGGGATCGGTTTCCGACCATTCGGGCTGGAAGGGGATGACTCGTTTGTTGCTCAGTGTCACCGACTGCCATTCCAGGCCATGGGGGAACAGGAACGCTGCCGGAATACTGAAATTGAAGGGGAACACCGGTTGCAGGTCGGTCAGGTAATCGGAGCTGGAATCCTTGTGCAGCACAAACAGGCCATTGATGTAGGTGTCGACCAGGGCCTGGGGCGTGGGGTAGTGCTTGAGCACGGCGAGGGCATCTTCGCCGTATTCGGTTTCCACCGGTTTGCTGTCGAGTTTGAGCTGCGCACGTTCAAGCAGCAGGAGTGAACCGCCGAGTTCGGAGACCGCGTCCTTGAGTTTCGGGTCCTGGATCTTATCCAGTGACTGCTCGAACTGCGCGGTTTTTTCCTCGAGGCTGACCTGATGCTTATCCTCGCCGGGCGAGCAGCCGCTCATCAGCAGAATCAGGCAGATACCGGCACTCGATAAAGGCAATCGCACATCCATTTTCCAGTCTTCCTGTCCGATGTCGCTGAGCGGTCAATAGTCTGGACACTAGCAGAAAAACTTTGTGACACACGCGCAGGTGGCGGATTTCTCGACGGTTTCTGGCTGCTTCTGGGTATAGACAGGTGGCTGATATACTCGCCGCCATTTCCAACCCTGTGTGAGATTCAATGGAACGCTTTATCGAAAACGCAATGTACGCCTCCCGCTGGCTGCTGGCGCCAATTTACTTCGGACTGTCCCTCGGGCTACTGGCTCTGGCGCTGAAGTTCTTTCAGGAAGTTTTCCACGTTATCCCTAACGTATTCTCGATGGCGGAGTCGGATCTGATTCTGGTGCTGCTGTCGCTGATCGACATGGCGCTGGTGGGCGGTTTGCTGGTGATGGTGATGATTTCCGGTTACGAGAACTTCGTGTCTGAACTGGACATCGACGAACACAAGGAAAAGCTCAACTGGCTGGGCACCATGGATTCATCTTCACTGAAGATGAAAGTGGCGGCTTCTATCGTGGCGATTTCCTCTATCCACCTGCTGCGGATCTTCATGGATGCCAAGAACGTCGATCCCGAGCATTTGAAGTGGTACGTGATCATTCACATGACGTTCGTGATATCGGCGTTCGCCATGGGCTACCTGGACAAGCTGACCAAGCACTGATTAGCCCAACCCCTGTAGGAGCAAGGCTTGCCTGCGATGGCTGCACCTCGGTCTGACGATAAACAGCGGTGATGCCATCGCGGGCAAGCCATGCTCCTAGAGGGGTTATTCGGTCGAACCGGACGGGCGGTGTCGTTTCTGGCTTGTACTTTGATGCGCCGAAGCCTATCCCTGTAAGTAGTCTCGGCTCGTCACTGTAGGGGTGCCTCCATGAACCTTGTTGAATTACGTGCTTATGCCATCGCAGGGAAAATCGATGAGCTGAACCTGATCTCCATGGAAGGCGGGATCTACTTGCTGGAAGCACGCATGCATGGCGCAGCGTATCCCTTGAGTGATGCCCATGACCAAATGTTCAATCTGCGTTCGGTCGAGCATGCGCGTCAGATACTCCATGACTTCCCCACATTGCCATTCAACCTTGTGCATACCCTGGTTCATGATGAAATGTGCGGGCTTGTTTCCAATGCAGAGGAAAACCTGAAGGTGCAACTCGCCTTCCAGAGCGCATGGCACCACTGAGGTCCTAATCAACGCTACGGCATCTGTGCTAGTCTGCTGGCCCTTTTGGTTCCGGGCGCTCCGGGACGCGCTGTGCACGCACGGCAAGTTCCCGAGCCGTCCGCACAGCGGAGCAGTGTCATGTCCGAAGTAAATCTGTCCACCGACGAAACCCGCGTCAGCTACGGTATTGGCCGTCAGCTGGGCGACCAACTGCGCGACAACCCGCCACCGGGCGTTAGCCTGGACGCGATCCTGGCTGGCCTGACCGATGCCTTCGCCGGCAAGGAAAGCCGTGTTGGCCAGGAAGAAATGTCCGCGAGCTTCAAGGTGATCCGCGAAATCATGCAGGCCGAAGCGGCTGCCAAAGCTGAAGCGGCTGCTGGCGAAGGCCTGGCTTTCCTGGCTGAAAACGCCAAGCGTGATGGCATCACCACCCTGGCTTCCGGCCTGCAATTCGAAGTATTGACTGCCGGTGAAGGCGCCAAGCCAACCCGTGAAGATCAAGTGCGTACTCACTACCACGGCACCCTGATCGACGGCACTGTGTTCGACAGCTCCTACGAGCGCGGCCAGCCTGCAGAGTTCCCGGTTGGCGGCGTGATCGCTGGCTGGACCGAAGCCCTGCAACTGATGAACGCCGGTAGCAAATGGCGTCTGTACGTGCCGAGCGAACTGGCTTACGGCGCTCAAGGCGTTGGCAGCATTCCGCCGCACAGCGTACTGGTATTCGACGTCGAACTGCTCGACGTTCTGTAATCCCCCCTGTAGGAGCCTGGCTTGCCCGCGATGGCATCAACTCGTTTTCAAGGCGAAACCAAATCGTCTGTATCGCGAGCAAGCTTTGCTCCTACAAGGATTTTCGGAGTTTTTCATATCTCGATCCTGTGGTGCAGTTCACTGCTGGGGCGCAACGCCCGGGCATAGCAGAACAGAAACAGATTACGCACCAGTTCCTTTAGCACCAGTGGCTCGCTGGAACTCAGGCCATTGACGTCCAGGTCACCCTGATCCTGCAGTTCATTCAGCGCTTCTTCTTCAAGTACCGCACAGACTTCCCCGGTTTCCCGATGCAGGATCCTGAGGTAAGGGTGTGGGCGGTCGAGCCAGGCATCGATTAAGTAAGTCATGAGTCTCATCTCCATTGACGGATTTCAATGAGAATAATTCTTATTCATCAAATAGCAAGGGCCTATTGGCGGATCGGGATTTTTTCTGGGTAAAGACTGCGCAAGGTCAAACGGCTGGCGTTTGGCTATATCTCGTGTTTGCGGATTGAAACGGGGGAGGGCGAAGCACCATCCCACGCAGGGCGCGGGATGGAATACAGCAGGTTCAGACTTTTCTGACGAACTCGGATTTGAGCTTCATCGGGCCGATGCCGTCGATCTTGCAGTCGATGTCGTGGTCGCCATCACACAGGCGGATGTTCTTGACCTTGGTGCCGACCTTGACCACCAGCGACGTGCCTTTGACCTTGAGGTCCTTGATCACGGTGATGGTGTCGCCGTCCTGCAGGACGTTGCCGACCGAATCCTTTTTCACCGTGTCATCGGACGCCACGTCAGCTTCACCGCTGGCAGACCATTCGTGCGCGCACTCGGGGCAGATCAGCTGTGCGCCGTCTTCATAGGTGTATTCGGAATTGCATTTTGGGCAGGGTGGCAACGTGCTCACTAAAGCTCCTTGGATTCAGGATCGCTAAAAAGCGCACATTATATAGGGTTTTTGGCGGATGGTGGGGCAGCGCGATCTTTGTAGGAGCCGGGCTTGCCCGCGATGGCATCACCACGGTTTATCGTTAGACCGGGTTGATGCCATCGCGGGCAAGCCAGGCTCCTACAGGAGCCGGGTTCTAACAGGTGGGATCAGTGCGTGCGGGCGACCGCAAATTCGCTCAATTCGACCAGTGCATCGCGGTATTCGCTGGCAGGCAGTGCGTCGAGGCACTTGATAGCCCGGGCCACGTAATCACGAGCCAGTTGCGCGGTATATTCCAGCGAACCAGACGCTTCTACCGCTTCGCGGATGCTTTCCAGGTCTTCGATGCCGCCTTTCTGGATCGCCTTGCGCACCAGCGCAGCTTGCTCTGGCGTGCCTTCGCGCATGGTGAAGATCAGCGGCAGGGTTGGCTTGCCTTCGGCCAGATCGTCACCGACGTTCTTGCCCAGGGTTTCGGCATCGCCCTTGTAGTCCAGCAGGTCGTCCACCAGCTGGAAAGCCACGCCCAGGTGGTCGCCAAAGGTGCGCAGTGCTTCAGCCTGTTCCGACGTGGCTTCGCAAAGAGCGGCGGCGCTGTGGGTCGACGCTTCGAAGAGCATCGCAGTCTTGCCGCGGATGACTTCCATGTAGGTTTCTTCAGTGGTGCTGGCGTCACGGACCTTCGACAGCTGCAACACTTCGCCTTCGGCGATGATGCGGGTCGCTTGCGAAAGGATCTTCATGACCGGCATGGAGCCCAGTTCGACCATCATTTCGAAGGAGCGCGAATAGAGGAAGTCGCCAACCAGCACGCTCGGTGCGTTGCCCCACATGGCGTTTGCCGTCGAGCGGCCACGGCGCATGCCTGACATGTCGACCACGTCGTCGTGCAGCAGGGTCGCGGTGTGCAGGAATTCGATGGTTGCCGCCAGCAGGCGCAGGTCATCGCCTTCACGGCCTAGCGCCTTGCCACACAGCAACACTAATAAAGGACGAAGGCGTTTACCGCCAGCCGAGGTAATGTAATCGCCGATTTTCGATACCAACGGCACTCGGGAAGTCAGCTGCTTCTTGATGATGCCGTCGACGGCGCTAAAATCGTCCGCCACCGCGCGGTAGAAAGCTTGGGGTTGCATCAGCGACAGTTGCTCCAGAAGGGTTGCGCGGCATGCTAGGACCCACGTCGGCGGGTGTCAAGGCACGATAGACGGCCTCTTGCATCGCTCCGGCAGCTTGCGTACAATCGCGCACCCTGAACTTCCTGGGCAGCACCTGCCTTACGCAATTGCAAACAGGCCTTCCAGCCCTATGCAGCCATGCCAGCCAATACCTCTTCTTATAAAGAGCTGGGTGAGCAGGATTATCGGAGAAATACCATGTCGTACGCAGTAATTGTTACTGGTGGCAAGCAATACAAGGTCGCCCCAGGTGAATACCTGAAGATCGAAAAACTGGAAATCGCTACCGGCGAATCCGTTACTTTTGATCGCGTTCTGTTGGTCGCCAATGGCGATGACGTGAACATCGGCGCTCCAGTTGTTGCTGGCGCTACCGTTGTGGCTGAAGTGATCTCCCAAGGTCGTCACGATAAAGTCCGCATCATCAAGTTCCGTCGTCGTAAGCACCACATGAAGCGTATGGGCCACCGCCAGTGGTACACCGAGATCAAAATCACCGGTATTCAGGCTTAATTTCAGCCTAATTCCTCACTAGGAGAATTGACTCATGGCACACAAAAAAGCTGGTGGTAGTACCCGTAACGGTCGCGACTCAGAAGCCAAACGCCTTGGCGTGAAGATGTATGGCGGCCAGGTTATCATTCCGGGCAACATCATCGTGCGTCAGCGCGGCACCCAATTCCACGCCGGTTACGGTGTTGGCATGGGTAAAGATCACACTCTGTTCGCGAAAATCGACGGCGTGATCAAGTTTGAAGTAAAAGGCGCTTTCAACCGCCGTTACGTAAGCATTGTCCCGAAGACTGACGTCGTCGCGGCATAATTACGTGGTTGCTGGAAAAGCCCTGTCTTGCGACGGGGCTTTTTCGTTTGTGGGGTGAGTCTCTTGCAAAGCTGTTTGTGATGGGCTCCAGCGCAGGTTTTTGCGGTCGTTGAATGAGGTCGCTGCGCTCATTTTTGCAAGAGTCTTATGTCTAGATTTTTTCGGCTCGTCCGTATGGCGAGAGGCGTTTTGTTATGAAGTTTGTTGATGAAGTATCGATTCGAGTAAAGGCTGGTGACGGCGGTAACGGTTGCATGAGCTTCCGTCGCGAAAAATTCATTGAAAACGGCGGCCCGAACGGCGGTGATGGTGGTGATGGCGGCTCGGTCTACATGATCGCCGACGAAAACCTCAACACCCTGGTCGACTACCGTTACACCCGTCACTTCGATGCCGAGCGCGGTTCCAACGGTGGTAGCACCGACTGCACTGGCAAAAAAGGTGAAGAGCTGGTGCTGCGCGTACCGGTTGGCACCACTGTCATCGATGCGGCCACTCAAGAAGTGATCGGCGACCTGACCAAGGCTGGTCAGAAGCTGCTGGTGGCTCACGGTGGCTGGCACGGTCTGGGTAACACCCGTTTCAAATCCAGTACCAACCGCGCTCCGCGTCAGACCACTCCGGGTAAGCCGGGTGAGGCGCGTGATCTCAAGCTGGAAATGAAAGTACTGGCTGACGTCGGTCTGCTGGGCTTGCCGAATGCCGGTAAAAGTACCTTTATCCGCTCGGTATCGGCCGCCAAGCCGAAAGTCGCCGACTACCCGTTCACCACGTTGGTGCCGAACCTGGGTGTGGTCAGCGTCGATCGCTGGAAGAGCTTCGTGGTTGCGGACATTCCGGGGCTGATCGAAGGTGCTTCCGATGGCGCCGGCCTGGGGATTCGTTTCCTCAAGCACTTGTCGCGTACCCGTTTGCTGCTGCACCTCGTGGACATGGCGCCACTGGATGACACCAGTGCGCCGGATGCTGCTGAAGTAATCGTCAGCGAGTTGACCAAGTTCAGTCCGTCCCTGGCTGAGCGTGATCGCTGGCTGGTGCTGAACAAGTGCGACCAGATCCTTGAAGAAGAGCACGATGCTCGCGTCAAGGAAATCGTTGATCGCCTGGAGTGGACCGGTCCGGTTTACGTGATCTCGGCCATCTCCAAGCTGGGCACTGAGCGTCTGTGTCACGACATCATGCGTTATATGGAAGACCGTGCTGATCGCCTGGCTGCCGACCCGGCCTACAAGGAAGAGTTGGCTGAGCTCGATCAGCGCATCGAAGACGAAGCGCGTGCTCAACTGCAGGCCCTGGATGACCAGCGTGCCCTGCGTCGTAGCGGCGTGAAGTCGGTCCATGACATCGGCGACGATGATTGGGATGAAGAAGATGTGGATGACGAAGACGGTCCGGAAATCATTTACGTGCGTGACTGATTCGGTAGGAGCCGGGCTTGCCCGCGATGGCGGTTTATCTGTCTGATCGCGGTGTTATCATCGCTGGCAGACCGGCTCTCTAA
The DNA here is from genome assembly GCF_024748695.1 of Pseudomonas sp. B21-040. Taxonomy (NCBI): domain Bacteria; kingdom Pseudomonadati; phylum Pseudomonadota; class Gammaproteobacteria; order Pseudomonadales; family Pseudomonadaceae; genus Pseudomonas; species Pseudomonas sp. B21-040. Next base: position 5,733,033 of record NZ_CP087176.1, on the reverse strand, counting down.
GCGCCGCTCAATTGAGCGGCGTTTTAGTATCTGGAAATCGGTAGTTGGTCACGAATAGCCACGAATAACGTCACGGGCAGTGCCAGGTCGCGCTGTCCTCAAGCTAAGGTTGAAGATGATGCGGAGCAAGGTGACAGGTGCGCAGCGTTGGGTCGTGAAGATCGGCAGCGCTTTGCTGACGGCGGACGGCAAAGGCCTGGATCGCGCGGCAATGGGTGTCTGGGTCGAGCAGATGGTGGCGTTGCATGAGGCTGGCGTCGAACTGGTGTTGGTGTCTTCCGGGGCTGTGGCTGCCGGCATGAGCCGCTTGGGCTGGAGCGTACGACCCAGTGCGATGCATGAATTGCAGGCTGCCGCTGCCATCGGTCAGATGGGGTTGGTGCAGGCTTGGGAGTCGAGCTTTGCCGAGCATGGCCGGCATACCGCGCAGATTCTCCTGACGCACGATGACTTGTCTGATCGCAAGCGCTACCTGAATGCCCGCAGCACCTTGCGTGCGTTGGTGGAGTTGAAGGTGATCCCGGTGATCAACGAAAACGACACCGTGGTGACGGACGAAATCCGTTTTGGCGACAACGACACACTGGCTGCGCTGGTTGCCAACCTGGTCGAGGCCGACTTGCTGGTGATCCTTACGGATCGCGATGGCATGTTCGATGCTGACCCGCGCAACAACCCTGATGCCAACCTGATTTACGAGGCGCGCGCCGATGATCCGGCGCTGGACGCGGTGGCTGGCGGTACCGGCGGCGCGTTGGGGCGTGGCGGCATGCAAACCAAGCTGCGTGCTGCGCGTCTGGCGGCTCGCTCCGGGGCGCATACCATCATCGTCGGCGGGCGCATTGAGCGCGTGCTGGATCGCTTGAAGGCGGGCGAGCGCATCGGCACCTTGCTATCGCCTGAGCGCGGCATGCTGGCGGCGCGCAAGCAGTGGCTGGCCGGACATTTGCAGACCCGCGGCACGCTGGTGTTGGATGCGGGTGCCGTGACGGCGCTGTCCCAGGGCAATAAAAGTTTGCTGCCGGTGGGCGTGAAGCTGGTGCAAGGCAGCTTCCGCCGTGGCGAAATGGTGGTGTGCGTGGCGCCGGACGGTCGTGAAATTGCTCGCGGCCTGGCCAATTACAGTGCCTTGGAGGCACAAAAAATTATCGGTCAGTCGTCTGAGGCGATTGTCGGTCTGTTGGGTTATATGGCTGAGCCGGAACTGGTTCACCGCGATAACCTGATTCTGGTCTGAAGGAATATCTGAATGCGCGTGGCAAAAGGATTATTGGGGCTGCTGCTGGCAATCCCGCTGCTGGCTTCGGCTGAGGAAATTGGCCAGGTGTCGACGGTGTTCAAATTCGTCGGCCCGAACGACCGCATCGTCGTCGAGGCGTTTGATGACCCCAAGGTTGAAGGCGTGACCTGCTACCTCTCGCGCGCCAAGACCGGCGGCGTGAAGGGTGGTCTGGGTTTGGCTGAAGACCGTGCGGAGGCGTCTATCGCTTGCCGTCAGGTCGGGCCCATCAGCTTCAAGGGTGAGCTGAAAGATGGTGATGAGGTGTTCAAGGAGCGCACATCGCTGGTGTTCAAGACCATGCAGGTGGTGCGTTTCCTCGACAAGAAGCGCAATACGCTGGTGTATCTGGTTTATAGCGATCGTTTGATCGAGGGTAGCCCCCAGAACGCGGTGACGGCGATTCCAATTCTGCCCTGGGCGCACGCTCAGTAAGCTAGCGAAGACCCAAATAGTGGGAGTGAGCCTGCTCGCGATAGCGGTGTAACAGTCGACATCAGTGTTGAATGTTGCACCGCTATCGCGAGCAGGCTCACTCCTGCTTTTTTGTGTTGTGTCTGCCAAATCGCAGGCAATAAAAAACCGACCCTGAGGTCGGTTTTTCAACAAGCTTATCGCTTATGCGGCAACAGCAAGGTTCAGAGCCTTGACGTGACCGTTCAGGCGGCTCTTATGACGAGCAGCCTTGTTCTTGTGGATGATGCCTTTATCGGCCATACGGTCGATAACTGGCACGGCCAGAACGTAAGCAGCTTGAGCTTTAGCAGCGTCTTTTGCGTCGATGGCCTTAACTACATTCTTGATGTAGGTACGAACCATGGAACGCAGGCTGGCGTTGTGGCTGCGACGCTTCTCAGCCTGTTTTGCACGTTTTTTGGCGGAAGGTGTGTTGGCCACCGTCGAGCTCCTCGAAAGACTTTTTAGGAAATAGCAAACAAAATAGGCCGCGAATCATGCCGATGAGTTGATGTCTTGTCAAGGGCGGTTGAGACGTTCCGCTAAGTGGTAGGTGTAAAGAGGCGGGATATTTATTTCCGGCGCTTGACCTGTAAACTCGCGAGCTTTGGCTCTGTGCTGTTGCGGCGCGGAGTATCGCATAAGTAGGCGCTTTGTTCGCCTGCTGTTTATCGACAGGCACAAACTCTTTCAATGAATCTGCTCAAATCGTTGGCCGCCGTCAGCTCTATCACGATGATTTCCCGGGTTTTGGGGTTCGTTCGTGACACGCTCATCGCACGTATATTTGGTGCCGGGATGGCGACAGACGCCTTCTTTATCGCCTTCAAACTGCCCAACCTGCTGCGGCGGATCTTCGCCGAGGGGGCTTTTTCCCAGGCATTCGTGCCGATTCTGGCCGAATACAAAAGCCAGCAAGGTGAGGAGGCGACGCGAACGTTCATTGCCTACGTGTCGGGCCTGCTGACGCTGGTGCTGGCGCTGGTCACGGCGTTGGGCATGCTGGCTGCGCCCTGGGTGATCTGGGCGACCGCGCCGGGTTTTACCGATACACCGGAAAAATTCGAGCTGACGACCAGCCTGTTGCGGGTGACTTTTCCCTACATCCTGTTGATTTCCCTTTCGTCCCTGGCCGGGGCGATCCTCAATACCTACAACCGTTTTTCGGTGCCGGCCTTCGTGCCGACGCTGCTCAACGTCAGCATGATCGTCTTTTCAGTGTTCCTGACCCCGTACTTCGATCCGCCGGTCATGGCGCTGGGGTGGGCAGTTCTGGTGGGTGGTCTGGCGCAATTGCTCTATCAACTGCCGCACCTGAAAAAAATCGGTTTGCTGGTATTGCCACGCCTGAACCTGCGTGACAGTGGCGTCTGGCGGGTCATGAAACAAATGCTGCCCGCGATTCTCGGCGTATCGGTCAGCCAGATTTCGCTGATCATCAACACTATTTTCGCGTCGTTCCTGGTGGCCGGTTCCGTGTCCTGGATGTATTACGCCGACCGCTTGATGGAGTTGCCGTCCGGCGTTTTGGGTGTGGCGTTGGGCACGATTTTGCTGCCGACCCTGGCCAAAACCTACGCCAGCAAGGACCGTCACGAGTATTCGCGCATTCTCGACTGGGGCCTGCGCCTGTGCTTCGTACTGGTGTTGCCGTGTTCCCTGGCGTTGGGAATTCTTGCCGAGCCGCTGACCGTTTCCCTGTTCCAATACGGGCAGTTCAGCGCTTTCGATGCGTCCATGACGCAACGGGCGCTGATCGCCTACTCGGTCGGATTGCTCGGAATTATCGTGATTAAGGTGCTGGCACCGGGGTTTTATGCGCAACAAAACATCCGCACGCCGGTAAAAATCGCAATTTTCACCCTGGTGGTCACACAGCTGTTCAACCTGATGCTGATAGGTCCTCTGGCCCACGCCGGCTTGGCCCTCGCCATCAGCGCGGGTGCGTGTATCAACGCGAGTTTGTTGTTTTATCAACTGCGCAAGCAGCAGATGTACCAACCGCAGCCGGGCTGGGCGAAGTTCGGCTTCAAGCTGGTGATTGCCGTGCTGGTGATGTCTGCCGTGTTGTTGCTCGGCATGCATTTCATGCCAGCGTGGGATCAAGGGCATATGCTTGAGCGGTTCCTGCGCCTGGGCGCTTTGGTCGCGGCCGGCATCGTTAGCTATTTCGGGATGTTGCTTCTGATGGGCTTCCGTTTGCGCGACTTCAATCGCAAGGCGCTGAGCTGAGGTCGCGACCTCGATAAACACGGGCGAGCCGGCAGTTTTGTCGGCTCGATCACTTTGGTTACGGTGTTGCCTGTCGTCGGCCGCCGGGTGTGGTTATAATCGACCACTTTATGAGCAAGAAGCGCGTTATGCAGCTGGTTCGAGGCCTCCACAATCTGCGCCCCCAGCATCGGGGCTGTGTCGCCACTATTGGCAACTTTGACGGTGTTCACCGTGGTCACCAGGCTATCCTGGCAAGGCTGCGTGAGCGCGCGCTCGAGTTGGGCGTGCCCAGCTGCGTGGTGATTTTTGAGCCGCAGCCGCGAGAATTCTTCGCCCCGGACACGGCTCCGGCCCGTCTGGCCCGGCTGCGGGACAAACTGCAGCTGCTGGCCGACGAAGGTGTCGACCGCGTCCTGTGCCTGGCCTTCAATCAGCGGCTGAGCAAGCTCAGCGCCAGTGAATTCGTTGATACCATTCTGGTGGACGGCCTTGGCGTCCAGCACCTGGAAGTCGGCGACGACTTCCGGTTCGGCTGTGACCGGGTAGGGGACTTCGATTTCCTGCAACAAGCCGGCAGTGTTCAGGGCTTTACCGTCGAAGCGGCGCAAACCGTCGAGCTGGACGGCATTCGCGTCAGCAGCACCCAGGTCCGTAATGCCCTGGCCGCAGCTGATTTTGCCTTGGCCGAGCGACTGCTCGGGCGGCCGTTCCAGATTACCGGGCGGGTGCTGCACGGCCAGAAGCTGGCGCGCCAGTTGGGAACGCCCACGGCCAACATACAACTCAAGCGCCGTCGCGTTCCGCTTTCCGGGGTTTACCTGGTCAACGTCGACATCGACGGCAAGACCTGGCCAGGTGTCGCCAATATCGGCGTGCGGCCAACGGTTCAAGGTGATGGCAAGGCCCACCTCGAAGTGCATCTTTTAGATTTTGCCGGCGATCTGTATGACCGGCGTTTGACGGTGGTCTTCCACCACAAGCTGCGTGAAGAGCAGCGTTTCGCCTCTCTGGAGGCGCTTAAGACGGCGATCAATGCGGATGTCGCCGCCGCCCGTGCCCTGTCGCACCTAGCGCCAATCGCTAATGAAGAGCCTTAAATGACCGACTATAAAGCCACGCTAAACCTTCCGGACACCGCCTTCCCAATGAAGGCCGGCCTGCCACAGCGCGAACCGCAGATTCTGCAGCGTTGGGACAGTATTGGCCTGTACGGTAAGTTGCGCGAAATTGGCAAGGATCGTCCGAAGTTCGTCCTGCACGACGGTCCTCCGTACGCCAACGGCACGATTCACATCGGTCATGCGCTGAACAAGATTCTCAAGGACATGATCATTCGCTCGAAGACCCTGTCGGGTTTCGACGCACCTTATGTGCCGGGCTGGGACTGCCACGGTCTGCCGATCGAGCATAAAGTCGAAGTGACCCACGGCAAGAACCTGGGCGCGGACAAAACCCGCGAACTGTGCCGTGCCTACGCCACCGAGCAGATCGAAGGCCAGAAATCCGAATTCATCCGTCTGGGCGTGTTGGGCGACTTCGCCAACCCGTACAAGACCATGGACTTCAAGAACGAAGCCGGTGAAATCCGTGCCCTGGCAGAAATCGTCAAGGGCGGCTTCGTGTTCAAGGGCCTCAAGCCTGTGAACTGGTGCTTTGACTGCGGTTCGGCCCTGGCCGAAGCGGAAGTCGAGTACGAGAACAAGAAATCCTCGACCATCGACGTGGCCTTCCCGATTGCCGACGAAGCTGAGCTGGCTGCCGCGTTCGGCCTGCCGTCGCTGGCCAAACCGGCTTCGATCGTGATCTGGACCACCACCCCATGGACCATCCCGGCCAACCAGGCGCTGAACGTTCATCCAGAGTTCAATTACGCCCTGGTCGACGTCGGCGACAAACTGCTGGTGCTGGCTGAAGAGCTGGTCGAGTCGTGCCTGGCCCGTTACAGCCTGCAAGGCTCGGTCATCGCGACCACCACCGGCAAAGAGCTGGAACTGATCAATTTCCGTCACCCGTTCTACGACCGTTTGTCGCCAGTTTACCTGGCCGAATACGTTGAACTGGGCGCCGGCACCGGTGTGGTTCACTCCGCGCCAGCGTACGGCGTGGACGACTTCGTGACCTGCAAGAAGTACGGCATGGTCAACGACGACATCCTCAATCCGGTGCAGAGCAACGGTGTTTACGCGACCTCGCTGGAGTTTTTCGGCGGCCAGTTCATCTGGAAAGCCAACCCGGCCATCGTCGACAAACTGACTGAAGTCGGTGCGCTGCTGCACACCACCATCATCGAACACAGCTACATGCACTGCTGGCGTCACAAGACCCCGTTGATCTACCGCGCCACCGCGCAGTGGTTCATCGGCATGGACAAAGAGCCTGCGACCGGCGAGACCCTGCGCAAGCGGGCGATCAAAGCCATCGAAGACACCAAGTTTGTTCCGGCCTGGGGCCAGGCGCGCCTGCATTCAATGATCGCCAATCGTCCGGACTGGTGCATTTCCCGTCAGCGCAACTGGGGCGTGCCGATCCCGTTCTTCCTGAACAAGGAAAGCGGCGAGCTGCACCCACGTACCGCCGAGCTGATGGAAGAAGTCGCCAAGCGCGTCGAAGTCGAAGGCATCGAAGCCTGGTTCAAGATGGACGCCGCCGAGTTGCTCGGTGACGAAGCGCCGCAGTACGACAAGATCAGCGACACCCTGGACGTCTGGTTCGATTCGGGCACCACGCATTGGCACGTTCTGCGCGGTTCGCACCCGATGGGCCACGAAACTGGTCCACGTGCCGACCTGTATTTGGAAGGCTCGGACCAACACCGTGGCTGGTTCCACTCGTCCCTGCTGACCGGTTGCGCCATCGACAACCACGCGCCGTACCGCGAGCTGTTGACCCACGGCTTCACCGTCGATGAGTCCGGCCGCAAGATGTCCAAATCGCTGGGCAACGTGATCGCGCCGCAAAAGGTCAACGACACCCTGGGCGCCGACATCATGCGTCTGTGGGTGGCTTCCACCGACTACTCCGGTGAAATGGCGGTTTCCGAGCAGATTCTGCAACGCAGCGCGGACGCCTACCGGCGTATCCGTAACACCGCGCGCTTCCTGCTCTCCAACCTGACCGGTTTCAACCCGGCCACCGACATCCTGCCCGCTGAAGAAATGCTCGCGCTGGACCGTTGGGCCGTGGACCGCACCTTGCTGCTGCAACGCGAGTTGCAAGAGCACTATGGCGAATATCGCTTCTGGAACGTCTACTCCAAGATCCACAACTTCTGCGTGCAGGAGCTGGGCGGTTTCTACCTCGACATCATCAAGGACCGTCAGTACACCACTGGCGCCAACAGCAAGGCTCGCCGTTCGGCGCAAACCGCGCTGTATCACATCTCCGAAGCGCTGGTGCGCTGGATCGCACCGATCCTCGCCTTCACCGCTGACGAACTGTGGGAATACCTGCCGGGCGAGCGTAACGAATCCGTGATGCTCAACACCTGGTACGAAGGTTTGACCGAGTTGCCGGAAGGCTTCGAGCTGGGTCGCGCCTACTGGGATCGCATCATGGAAGTGAAGGTTGCAGTCAACAAGGAAATGGAAATCCAGCGCGCGGCCAAGGCCGTCGGTGGCAACCTGCAAGCCGAAGTGACGCTGTTCGCCGAAGAAGCGCTGAGCGCCGACCTGGCCAAGTTGAGCAACGAATTGCGCTTCGTATTGATTACTTCGACCGCCACCGTTGCGCCGTTTATCAAGGCACCAGGGGACGCGGTAGTCACCGAAGTCAGCGGCTTGAAGCTGCAAGTGGTCAAGTCGAGCCACGCCAAGTGCGCCCGTTGCTGGCACTGCCGTGAAGACGTCGGCGTGAACCCGGAGCATCCGGAAATCTGCGGTCGTTGTGTCGACAACATCAGCGGCGATGGCGAGGTCCGTCACTATGCCTAATGCCGTTGGCCGCTTTGGGCGGCTGGGCTGGCTCTGGTTGAGTTTGCTGGTCCTGGTCATCGACCAGGCCAGCAAGTTCCACTTCGAAAGCTCGCTCACCATGTACCAGCAAATCGTGGTGATCCCCGATTATTTCAGCTGGACCCTGGCCTACAACACCGGTGCCGCGTTCAGCTTTCTGGCCGACAGCTCGGGTTGGCAGCGCTGGTTGTTTGCCCTGATCGCAGTGGTGGTCAGTGCGGTGCTGGTGGTGTGGCTCAAGCGTCTGGGGCGCAATGAAACCTGGCTGGCGATTGCGCTGGCCCTGGTTTTGGGTGGTGCGCTGGGCAACCTGTACGACCGCATTGCCTTGGGTCATGTGATCGATTTCATCCTGGTGCACTGGCAGAACCGCTGGTATTTCCCGGCGTTCAACTTTGCCGACAGCGCTATTACTGTCGGTGCCGTGATGCTGGCACTGGATATGTTCAAAAGTAAAAAGACCGGAGAAGCCGTTCATGACTGAACAGGTATTGGCTGAACAACGCATCCGCCAGAACACGGAAGTCACCTTGCACTTTGCACTGCGCCTGGAGAATGGCGATACCGTCGACAGCACCTTCGACAAAGCCCCGGCGACCTTCAAGGTCGGCGACGGCAACCTGTTGCCAGGTTTCGAAGCGGCACTGTTCGGCTTCAAGGCTGGCGACAAGCGCACGCTGACGATTGCGCCGGAAAACGCTTTCGGCCAGCCAAACCCGCAGAACGTACAGATCATTCCGCGTTCGCAGTTCAAGGACATGGACCTGTCGCCGGGTTTGCTGGTGATCTTCAACGATGCGGCGAATACTGAGTTACCCGGCGTGGTGCAGGAATTCGATGACGAGCAAGTGACCATCGACTTCAACCACCCGCTGGCCGGTAAGACATTGACGTTTGACGTAGAAATCATCAGCGTCAGATCGTTGTAACTGACCGAACACGGTCACCTGTAGGAGCAGAGCTTGCTCGCGAAGGCGTCACCACATTCAGCATCAATGTTGACTGACACACCGCTTTCGCGAGCAAGCTCAGCTCCTACAATGTTTTAATTTCTTGCGCGCAAGACACGAGGCACAGCATGCAAATCAAACTCGCCAACCCCCGTGGCTTCTGCGCCGGCGTGGACCGCGCAATCGAAATCGTCAACCGCGCCCTGGAAGTGTTCGGGCCGCCGATCTACGTGCGCCACGAAGTGGTTCACAACAAATTTGTCGTCGAAGACCTGCGTGCTCGTGGGGCGATCTTTGTCGAAGAGCTGGATCAGGTGCCGGACGACGTCATTGTGATCTTCAGTGCCCACGGCGTTTCCCAGGCCGTGCGTACCGAGGCTTCGGGTCGTGGATTGAAAGTATTCGATGCGACCTGTCCGCTGGTGACCAAAGTGCACATCGAAGTTGCGCGATACAGCCGTGATGGCCGTGAATGCATCCTCATCGGCCACGCCGGTCATCCGGAAGTCGAAGGGACCATGGGCCAGTACGATGGCAGCAATGGCGGCGCGATTTACCTGGTCGAAGACGAGAAAGACGTCGCCGCGTTGCAAGTGCACAACCCTGAAAAACTCGCCTTCGTGACCCAGACCACCCTGTCCATGGACGACACCAGCCGCGTGATCGACGCGTTGCGTGCGCGCTTCCCGGCGATCGGTGGTCCGCGCAAGGATGACATCTGCTACGCCACGCAAAACCGTCAGGACGCCGTGAAGCAACTGGCTGACGAGTGCGACGTGGTGCTGGTGGTCGGTAGCCCGAACAGTTCCAACTCCAATCGCTTGCGTGAACTGGCCGAGCGCATGGCCACTCCGGCTTACCTGATCGACGGCGCTGAAGACCTGCAAAAGAGCTGGTTTGACGGTGTCGAGCGTATCGGCATTACCGCTGGTGCCTCTGCTCCTGAAGTATTGGTGCGTGGTGTGATCCAGCAATTGCAGGCCTGGGGTGCGACCGGTGCCGATGAGCTGGCAGGTCGTGAAGAGAACATCACGTTCTCCATGCCTAAAGAGCTGCGCGTGCGTTCGGTGCTTTAAAACGCTTCCCTCCCGGACATAGCGCCTGCTCAGCCTTAACGCTGCGCAGGCTGATGCGACCTGTAGCCGCCAGCACCACCTGGAGCTGGCTGACCGGTTCGCGGGCTGCACAAACGTGCAATGTCCCCGCTTGAAAGGCCCGCCCGGGCATCTGTGGTTCGCCTGCCCCATTGAATCGAACGTATTGCCTGACCGGCCAATTGCCGACAATCGGCACCCGAGCGCCACTCTCGCGCTCAACCAGCAGCGGATTGCTGCTGTCCTCCGGCCCTTTGCCACTGATGTCCAGAATGATCCGCCAGCCTTGTCCCCAGTCCCCGTTGATCCCATGAACTATAACGGTCTGGTGGCGTGTGATGGCGATTGTCCTCGCGTTGCGTAGACCGCTGGCCAGCGCCTGTGCTGCCTGCTCCCGGTGGTTCGATTCAGTGAGTGATGCGAACGCCGGACTGACCAACAGCAGAACAATTGCGGCAATTGCCAGTCCCATAAACAGTTCGATCAGGCTGAAGCCCTGTTGATGCATGGCATTTCCCTCCCTGGAGCGTTGTGTACCGCGCATTCCTTGCGCGAGTCATAGCCAAACAACCTGCCTGCGCCGGTCGAATGTTCTAGCGTGTAGAGGCAGGTATAGCCGACGGCAACGGAGGGCATCGATGGATCATCGTACAAAAGGTTTCACGCTGATCGAGTTGTTGGTCACGCTCGCGGTGTTTCTGATCCTGGTGACCCTGGCCGTGCCCGCGTTTACCCGTTCGGTACAAACCACGAGGGCCGACACTGAGGTCGGCGACCTTCAACGGGGACTCAATTTCGCCCGACTGGAGGCCATCGACCGAGGCATCACCACCCGGGTTCGTCCAACGGCCGGCGGTAGCGTATGGACCGGTGAGTTGACGGTTTATGACGGTACCGGCACGCCGGCCAATGTATTGCGGGTTGTTCCAGCGATGAGCAGTGGCGCCACTCTGACGCTAACCTCAGGTGTGACCGCTCTGGACTTCAACAATCTGGGCGGTTTGTCGACGCCGTCCACCGCCGTGGTCATCAACTATGTACTGGGGACGCAAAGCAGGACGCTGAACGTGTGTTTGAACGGACGAATTCTATTGGGTGGAAGTTGCGGATGAGGGTATGGAGCAAGCGTGCACAGGAGGGCATGACGCTGATCGAAGTCTTGGTTGCGTTGTTGATACTGACAGTGGGGCTACTGGGGGCTGCGGCGATTCAGCTCAATGCGCTGAAGTACACCGACAGTTCACGGATGACGAGTCAGGCCAGTTTTATCGCCTACGACATGATGGATCGCATCCGCGCCAACGCCGCTGCCGATTACACGGTCGCGCCACCGACCTCGGGCAACCTGAGTGTCGCGCGGGACCAGGACCTCTACGATTTCACCACCAACATCATCAATTTCGGCGGCCCGACGGCTACCGGCAGCGTGGCACTGAACCAGCGGGTCTACACCATCACCATCAATTGGGATGACTCGCGCGCCGCCAATTCCGCCAACTCGCGCCGCAGTTTCGTGCTGACCAGTCGCGCCACCGTCGACCCGGTTTCCACGCCATGAGCCGCTGCAGCCGAGGGTTCGGCCTGATCGAGTTGCTGATCGCGCTGGCATTGAGCCTGATCGTGGTACTGGGTGTGGCGCAGATTTTCATCGCAGCGAAAAATACCTACGTCAGCCAGAACGTCTCCGCCGGCATGCAGGAGGACGCGCGTTTTGTGTTGAGCAAAATGATTCAGGAAATCCGTATGGTCGGCATGTTCGGCTGTCTGGGCGCCATCACTGACGCCACTTCGGCAGGTGATTTCAACGCGAGTCAGATAACCCCCATCAATTGGGATAACGCGAGCCTCAAGCTGACCCTGGTGACGGCGGATGTCGGCGGCACGGGCGCAGTGCCGACCTGGACAGTGGTGTCTGACTGCCGAAACTCGGCGACCGCGTACACAGGCGTGCGGACACCTGCGACGGGGTTTCTGGCGTTTCCGATACGGCGATGGGTCTACAGCTTCAGCAATAACCAGATCCTGATGGGGACCGGCGCCGGCACGCCAACCCAGTTCGTGCTGGTGAACAACGTAAGTGCGTTTAACGTGAGCTTTGGCCTCGCCAGTTCGGCCGCCGATGTCGCGGCCTCCAGTTACAGCAGTAATCCGTCGGATCCGGCACGCATTCGCAGCGTGCGGCTGAGCCTGACCCTCACTGACCCGAACAACCGGGTGCGCAATCAAACCTTCAGCGTGGTTGCCGCCTTGCGCAACCGCTTGCCATGAGGGCCGCTGCCATGACGTCTTACGCTCAGCGCGGCATGGCGCTGCTGGTCAGCCTGGTGTTTCTGCTATTGCTGACGCTGATCGGCCTTTCTTCGATGCAGAACGCCACCCTGCAGGAGAAAATGGCCGGCAGCGTGAGTTTGCGCAACCAGTCGTTCCAGGGCGCCGAAGCGGCGTTGCGCGTGGGTGAAAGTGCAGTGCAACTCGACACCTATTCTCTGCCGGTTTGCAGCCAGTGCGCACCGCCGCCCGAGGCCACGGTCATCACTGCCGCCGGTCTCAACTCCAGCTCCGGGGTGACGTGGGTCGCTTCCGGCAGTGGTTTTTACGGGGTGCAAAACATTGGCACCACGCTCACCGCCGTCAATGTGCCGAGCAATACCTCCGCGACGCTTTACCGGGTGACCGCCGTCGGCATCGCGGGCAACTCGCGCAGCGTCGTGGAGAGTATTTATGCGAAGTACTGAAAGGCTTGCCAGGGTTTGGCGGCTGCTGTGTGGCGCAGTGTTCGGGTTGTATCTATCAGCCCCGGTCTACGCCTTCACGCCTTCGGATTCACCGCTGTTAAGCGCCGCGGCAGTCGCGCCGAACGTGATGTTGTTGATCGACGATTCGGGCAGCATGAACAGCATCATTTATGCCGCCGGGTTCGATCCCACGGTCACTGGACGGACCCCCGCCAGGCAGTGCAATTATTTCGCCGGGCTGTGTTCGAACGGGAGCGATATCGTCGGTGATTCAATCTTCCTTTCCAGCCTGCCGCAGTCCGGATGTTCCGGTGGCGGCTACGCGTTTTACAACAACAGCGTGGCGCCGCTGTGCCTGAAGTTGCCCGACCCGGTCGGTAATGAAAATACTCGGTACTCCGACGATTACCTGTCTTATCTGGTGGGGCTGGCCAACGGCAGCAACCGCGACTTCACCACAGGCTCGATTCCCAACGATTACCGCATGAACGTGGCGCGAAATGTGTCCACAGCCCTGGTGAGCAGCAACCGCGGATTGCGCATGGGCCTGGCGACCTTCAATCCGGCCAATAACAACAACTCTGGCAATGGTGGTTTCATCGCCCGGTCGGTCAGCGACCTGTCGGTAGTGAGCGGCAGCGTCACGCAGTCTCAGGCCGATACCAATTACAACAACCTGATCGCCTCCATCAATGGTTTGAGTGCCGTGGCCAACACGCCATTGGCGGAAACCTATTACGAAGTCACCCGGTATTTCCGGGGGCTGGCGCCTTACTACAACTCGACGCCCACCACTTACACCAGCCCGATCCAGTACCGCTGCCAGAAAAACTACGGCGTAGTCATCACCGATGGCCTGCCGACATTTGATCGGACCTTTCCGGCCAACGACCCCTTGGCAAAAACTTCACTGCCGAACTGGGATGGCGTGAACAACGATGGCAACAACCCCGAAGGTGATCGCGAAGGGGACACCCTTTACCTCGACGACATCGCCAAGTTCGCTTTTGACATCGACATGCGCTCCACCGGCACCGACGCGGCGGGCAAGAGCTGGAACGCCGTGGATTTCCCGAAGCAGAACATGAATACCTACACCGTAGGTTTTACCGCCGCGAATCAGATGTTGTCGGACGCGGCCGGTTATGGGCAGGGCAAGTACTATCAGGCGACCGATAGCACAGGGCTCAACAGCGCCTTGTCGTCGGCATTGAGCGACATCACCTCCAAGGCCGGTTCCGGCGGTAGTGGTGTCTCCAGTGGCACGACCCTGGCCAGTGGTTCGAGCTACTTCCAGACCAGTTATGACCCGAAAGACTGGCGCGGCACCGTCAAGTCCTTCGGTTTTAATTCGGCGGGCGCGGTGAATACTTCGGCCGTGCTGTGGACAACTGACACGACCATCGTCCCGGGTGCCACGGCTCCCACCTACCAATCCTGGAACACCCTGAACAACGCTGCCGTCACGCTGACCTACAGCAGCTTTTCCCCGGCGCAGCAGACGTCGTTGAATCAAGGCTTGCCCACCGGCATCACCGGCAATGATCTGGTCGAGTGGAGCAAAGGCATCAACAAAACCGGGCTGAAGGTACGCAGCGTATTGCTCGGAGACATCATCAACTCACCTCTGGTGCTGGCGTCCCCGACGGAAAAAACCGCCTCCGATCTGGCCGGGGACACCACTTACAGCACTTACCTGAACACCAAGGCCGCCACCATGAATTCCAGCTTGGTGGTGAACGCCAACGACGGCTTTGTGAATGTCATCAACTCGGCCACCGGTGCCCGGCGTTATGCCTACATGCCTTCCAGCGTTTTGCCATCGCTGCGTTACATCGCCGATCCGACTTATATCAACGGCGTGAGCCACAAGTTTCTGGTCGACGGTCAGGTCGGCGTGTTCGACGCCCAGCTCGGCGGCGCCTGGAAAACCCTGGCCATCGGCGGCACCGGGGCGGGCGGCAAAACCTTTTATGCCCTGCAATTGTTCGATGCAGCGGCGGGGAACGTCTTTAAAGCGCTGTGGGAAATGACTGCGCCTGCCATAGCCAGTACGGCGAACGTTTTCAATGATCTGGGTTATGCCTATGCGCGGCCGGAGGTGGCACGCTTGGCCGATGGTCGATGGGCGGCGTTTATTTCCAACGGCTACGGCAGCAACTCCGGAGTCGCGGCGCTGTACGTGGTGGATGTTCGTGACGGTTCGCTGATCAGGAAAGTCGTGGTCGACAGCAGCGAAACCAACAATGGCCTGTCTTCGGTGAAACTCCGGGTCAACTCGCAGAACGTGGTACAGGCCGCTTATGGCGGAGACTTGAAGGGGCGGCTGTGGAAATTCGATCTGAGTGCCACGGCGCCCGATAGCTGGGGCGTGGCCTTTTCAGGTAAGCCGCTGTTTACCACTGCGGGCGGCTCCACTCAGCCCATCACGGCGCAGCCATTGCTGGCGGACAATTCACTGGGCGGCAAGGAGGTGTTTTTTGGTACCGGAAAGTTCAACGAGACCGCCGACAAGACCAACAAGGATCTGCAGGCGTTTTATGCGGTGTGGGATGCGGACGGAGGATCGGGTCAAATCACTGTCTCCAGTTTGCAGGCCCAGGCGGTGACGGGGGTGTTCTCGGGCAGCACCGGTCAATTCATCACCACCACTCAGAACGACGTAACTTACCCGGCGGAGAAAGGCTGGTATTTGCCATTGGTGTACAACAACGCGCTGCTCGGCGAACGGGTGCTCAATCAGGCAAGCCTGGTGCTGGGACGAATCATTTTCACCACGGCAGGTGTCGATACCACGGACCCGTGCGCCAGTTTCGGTACCGGCAAACTGGTCGAGCTGGAGGCATTCAGCGGTAAGATGCTCAACTATGCGGTTCTCGATACCAATGGCGACGGCGTGGTAGACAGCACCGATGCGGTGTCGAGCGGGGTGATTTTTACCGGTGGCATTCCGACCCTGAACGCCATCGTCAACGGAGCAACCCGTAAAATCGTGAACGATTCCAGTGGCGGTATCACCACGCTGGTGGAAAAATCCGGCGGCGGCAGCCGTCGCATCATGTGGCGCCAAATACAGTAAGTGAGAATTGAGGCATGCGTAGATCCAACCGAGGTTTCACCCTGATCGAAATCATGATCGTGATTGCGATCATCGGCATCGTCATGACCATCGCCGCCCCGAGCATTACCGAGTACCTGAAGAAGGGCCGGCGCAGCGAAGTCGCCGGGCTGCTATCCGAACAGGCGCAGATCCTTGAACGGTTCTACTCCAAGAACAATGTCTACACCAATGCGACCGGCCTGAGCGCTGGAAACGACTACTACACCATCACCCCGACCCTTGCCGATCAGACTTTCCTGCTGACAGCGGTGCGCAAGGCTGGTACCAGCATGGCAACCGACAAGTGCGGGGATTTCACCCTCACCAATACCGGTGTCAGGAGCATGGTCAGCGCGACAGCCGGTTTGACCACCAAGGATTGCTGGGGGCGTTGAAATCTTCTTTCGGGTGTCTTTTGCGCCCTCTGTCTATTTAACGGTTGGATCTGAACATGACCAGGCAAAAGCAAGTGGTGATTGTCGGCGGCGGCGTGATTGGGCTGCTGACGGCGTTCAATCTCGCGTCCGAAGTGCACAGTGTCGTGCTGCTGGATCGCTCGAACGTCGGGCAGGAGTCTTCATGGGCGGGGGGCGGGATTGTTTCGCCGCTGTACCCGTGGCGCTACAGCCCGGCGGTCACGGCGTTGGCGCATTGGTCACAGGATTTTTATCCACAGCTTGGTGAGCGACTGTTCGCCGCGACGGGTGTTGATCCTGAAGTTCATACCACCGGCCTGTACTGGCTCGATCTGGATGATGAGGCCGAGGCACTGGCGTGGGCCAGGCGCGAGAATCGTCCGCTGCGTGCTGTGGATATCTCGGCCGTGCACGACGCGGTGCCGGTGATGGGCGCAGGTTTTTCGCGGGCAATCCATATGGCCGATGTGGCCAATGTGCGCAATCCGAGGCTGGTGAAGTCGTTGAAGGCTGCATTGCAGGCACTGCCGAATGTGACGATTCATGAACAGTGCGAAGTCAGCGGGTTTATCCGTGACGGCGATAAAGTCGTCGGAGTGCAGAGTTCGGCGGGCGCGATTCGCGGTGATCAGGTGGTCCTGACGGCAGGTGCCTGGAGTGGTGATCTGCTGAAAAGTCTTGGGCTGGTGCTGCCGGTCGAGCCGGTGAAAGGGCAGATGATTCTCTACAAGTGCGCGGCGGATTTCCTGCCGAGCATGGTGCTGGCCAAGGGGCGCTATGCCATTCCCCGGCGCGACGGTCATATCTTGATCGGCAGCACGCTGGAGCATGAAGGCTACGACAAGACGCCGACAGAGGCTGCATTGGAAAGCCTGAAAGCGTCAGCAGTCGAGTTGATTCCTGCGCTGGCGGACGCTGAGATCGTAGGGCATTGGGCCGGATTACGGCCAGGCTCGCCTGAAGGCATTCCCTACATCGGTCGGGTGCCAGGGTTCGATGGGCTCTGGCTCAATTGTGGGCATTACCGCAATGGCCTGGTGCTGGCGCCGGCGTCGTGTCAGTTGTTGGCCGATGTGATGCTGGATCGCAAGCCGATCATTGATCCTGAGCCCTATGCTCCCATCGGGCGGATTTAATCGCGGCCGATGAAGAGGCCCTCAATCCAGTCCGAATTTCTTCAGTCGGTAACGCATCGACCGAAATGACAGGCTCAACCGCTGAGCCGCCGCCGTGCGGTTCCAGCGGGTTTCCTCCAGCGCCTGGAGGATGAGTTTGCGTTCGACGTTTTCCAGATAGTGTTCAAGATTATCGATCTGCGTCAGGTCCGGCACGCCGGTCTCTGCCGTGCAATTGCCTTCGGCCAGGCGCAGGTCGCTGGCTTCGATCTGCTTGTTTTCACACAGGGTGTAAGCCCGTTCGAGCACGTTCTCCAGTTCCCGCACGTTACCCGGGAATCGGTAGCTTTTCAGTGCCTCCAGGGCCAGAGGGTGGAGCTTTGCGGCAGGTTGGCCGCTGCTGGCTGCCAAGCGCTTGAGCACGTGGCTGGCCAGTGGTTCGATGTCGTCACGGCGTTCGCGCAAGGGCGGAACCGGCAGCTCGATCACGTTGAGCCGGTAATACAAATCCTGACGAAAACGTTCTGCAAAGACTTCGGCATCAAGGTCTTTGTGGGTGGCGCAAAGGATGCGCACATCGACCACCGTTTCCTGTGATTCGCCGATGCTGCGAACCGCTTTCTCCTGAATCGCGCGCAGCAGTTTGACCTGCATCGCCAAAGGTAGATCCGCGACTTCGTCGAGAAACAACGTTCCGCCATGGGCTGCCTGGAACAACCCTCGCTTGTCTTCGATGGCGCCACTGAAACTGCCTTTGCGATGGCCGAAGAACTCGCTCTCCATCAGCTCTGACGGAATCGCCCCGCAGTTGACCGGGACAAATGGATGATGGGCTCGCGGTCCTTGCTCGTGAATCAGCCGTGCGACCAACTCCTTGCCACTGCCGGATTCGCCGCTGATGTACACCGGTGCCTGGCTGCGGGCGAGTTTGTCGATGTGTTTGCGCAGACTGCGCATAGGCAGTGAGTCACCCAGCAGGCGACGATCACTGGCCGTACTGGCTCCGCCCGGTGCAGGCAGGCGCAGGGCACTGGTGACCAGTTCCCGCAGGCGAGTGAGGTCGACCGGTTTCGTCAGGAAGTCGAAGGCGCCAGCCTTGAGCGCGTTGATCGCAGTTTCGAGACTGCCGTAGGCGGTGATCATCGCCACCGGCACTTGCGGATAACGCTGCTGGATATGCTGCACCAGTTCGAGGCCGGTGCCGTCAGGCAAGCGCATGTCGGTCAGGCACAGGTCGAATGTTTCCCGGGCCAGCAAGGCTTGGGCATCGCCCACGTTACGGGCACTGAAGGTATCGAGTTTCATCCGTCCGAGGGTGATTTCGAGGAGTTCGCGGATATCGGGTTCGTCGTCGACGATCAGGACTTTTGGCCGTGGGCTCATGTTCAACTTTGTTTCCGTCCGTGAGCAAAAGTGATGCGAAAGCAGCCGCCGCCTTGGCGTGGTTGGAAGTCTAGGCGGGCCTGGTTGCTTTCGCACAGCTCACGGGACAGATAGAGCCCCAGGCCTGTGCCTTGGCTACTGGTGGTAAAGAACGGTTCGAACAAATGCACCTGCTGGTCCGGTGCCACGCCGGGCCCATCGTCCAGCACTTCCAGTATGGGCAACTGGCTGTCGACATCGACAAACAGCTCAAGCCAGACCTGGGCTTCGTCGTGATTGAGGGCGCTATGGCGCCAGGCATTGCGCAACAAATTGTCCAGAATCTGGGTGAGCTGGTTCGGGTCCATCAAGGTGTTGAAGTCGCCTGGCCCGGTACGCAGGTGAATGTGCTGACCCAGAGGGGCACCCTCACGGGTTTCGGTGACGAATCGTTCCAGCCACGGCTTCAGATCGAGCCGTTGCGGTACTGTTTGCTGGCGGCGGGACAGTTGCAGGACGTTTTCGATAACCCGATTCATTCGCGCTGAGTGATCTTGAATAATCTGGGTCAGACGCCGATCCACGCCATTGAGTTCCTCGGATTCGCGCAGCAATTGCGCGGCATGACTGATGGCACCCAGTGGGTTGCGGATTTCATGGGCAATACCTGCCGTCAGTCGACCGAGGGCGGCGAGTTTCAACTGCTGTGCCTGTTGTGCGACCTGAGCGAGGTCCTCGAGAAACACCAGGGTCTGATGGTTTGGGCTCTGGTCCAGAGCGATGAAACTGGGTTGCAGTTCCAGGCCACTGCGGGCGTTTTTCAGGCTTTGCGGGCGCAACGTCGGATTGTTGAGCCAGAGCTGAAGACGTTCGACCAGTGCGGGTGAAAAGTCGTCGATCCGATGTCCATCGAGTGCTTTATGCCCCAGCAAGGTCAAGGCGCTGTGATTGGCCAGTTGCACACGTCGTTGTTCATCCAGCACCAGAATGCCGGTGCGCATGCGTTGCAGGATCAGCGCATTGAGTGCTTCGAGGCCTACCACTTCGCTGGCTCGCTGTTCGGCGAGGTGTTCGCTGACCTCCAGTCGCCTGGTCAAGCCTTGTACCAGCCATGCTGCGGCAAAGCACAGTGCGCCGAGCGTGCTGACTTGCAGGTAGTCGTTGGGGCTGGTCGGGTGGCTGAAGCTCAGGAGGAAACTCAAGCCGACGATCCCCAGTGCGCCGACAGCGGCTATCAACAGGCCGGTACGTCCACGCAGCAGGGCATTGCTGATGGCCACCGACACGATCAATAGATTGCCGATGGCGCTGGCCACGCCGCCTGCGGCGTAGAACAAACCACAGAGCAGCAAGACGTCGACCAGTGCCAGACTGAAGAGCTGTGCTGGTTTTTGGGTGTTTTCCAGAAACACCACCAGCAGAATATTCAGCACCAGGTACAACCAGCTGCCATTGCGCAGCAGGTCGTCTCTGGCGAACGTCAGTAACTGGTTGTCCAGGTTGCTGGTAGTCAGCAACACCAAGGTGATGCCGACGCTTAAGCGATAGAGGTGATAAAGGCGCAGCAGCCGCTGAGCCTGTTTGCCGCCGGGACTGGACGTCTCAGCGACCACTCGGGCCCGGGCCTTGCTCAAGGTGAGCCTGGCTGCAATACCATTGCTGTTGAAGACTCAGCGCACGGTCGCGAGGCAGGTGCACGCCACAATGGGCGCAGCGGACCATGGGGGCGGCCTCCAGCTCAGGGGAGGACTTGGGGGCGGAAGCCGAGCCCTTGAATTTGCGCCAGAACCATACCGCAGCGGCAATCAGGGCGATCCAGAACAGTAAACGAAGCATGATGAGCTGCTATTTGGCGAGTGATTCAGCAGTTTAGCCAAGGACATGCCGAGCGCACAGCCTAATAATCACGCCCACAAAAAAGGAGCCTCGCAAGGCTCCTTTTGTACAACCTGAGGTGTCAGTCGAACACGCCAAAGGTCATGTAGCTGAACCAGGAACGGTCGCTGTTGTTGCCTTCGGCCTCGTGATTCTCTTCTTCGATCGCGTCGCCATTTCCGTCTTTAGGCTTCAGCTCGCTCGGAATTGCGTCCTTGGCGTCCTGGAACTGTCGCTGCACGTCCTGGTTGGCGCGGGTTTCGCCCGGCGGCAGCGGTGGGCTGGATTCGATCAGGCCCAGCGTGGCCTTGCTCAACCACGAACGGTTGTCGGCTTCGGCGACCGAAGGCTTGAACTGACCGTCTTCCAGGCTTGGGTGGTTCGGGTAGTTGAGCTTCAGGGTTTCAAGGCTGGTGGCCGCCAGCTCGTCCAGGTGCATGCGCATGTAGGCTTCAGTCATGACCGCCAGGCCGTCACCGACCGAAGGCGTCTCCTGGAAGTTTTCTACCACGTAACGGCCACGGTTTGCGGCGGCGACATAGGCCTGACGGGTCAGGTAATAGTCGGCAACGTGAATCTCGTAGGCCGCCAGCAGGTTACGCAGGTAAATCATGCGCTGCTTGGCGTCTGGCGAGTAACGGCTGTTCGGGAAGCGGCTGGTCAGCTGGGCGAACTCGTTGTAGGAGTCGCGGGCAGCGCCCGGGTCACGCTTGGTCATGTCCAGCGGCAGGAAACGCGACAGCAGGCCAACGTCCTGATCAAAGGAAGTCAGACCTTTCAGGTAGTAGGCGTAATCCACGTTCGGGTGCTGCGGGTGCAGACGAATGAAACGCTCGGCAGCAGACTTTGCAGCTTCTGGCTCGGTGTTCTTGTAGTTGGCGTAGATGAGCTCGAGTTGAGCCTGATCAGCGTAGCGACCGAACGGATAACGCGATTCCAGAGCCTTCAGCTTCGCGATGGCGCTGGTATAGCTACTATTGTCGAGATCTTGCTGAGCCTGCTGGTACAGCTCGACTTCGCTAAGGTTTTCGTCTACGACTTCCTTCGATGAGCAAGCAGCGGTCAATGCGAGGATGGCGATCAGCAGCAGGTGTTTCACTTGCATGGCGGCTTGCGTCCCTATGACGGCCGCTGTCTTGGGCGAGGCCGTCCTGTTATGATGAGCGCCCCGTTGAATAGCCTCGGGGCAAAAGACGCCGTATTTAACCACAAGCGCGCAGCCGAAACCAAAGGCTGTGCCGACGCCTAGTCTGAGCATGTCCGATAAAATTGAACTTCGCGCAGAGGTGCCGTCCGAATTGGGCGGCCAACGCCTCGATCAAGTCGCCGCACAATTATTCGCTGAGCACTCGCGCTCGCGCCTTTCCGCCTGGATCAAAGACGGCCGCCTGACTGTGGATGGGGCGGTTATCCGCCCGCGAGACATCGTTCACGGTGGCGCCATTCTTGAACTGACTGCCGAGCAGGAAGCTCAGGGCGAATGGATCGCTCAAGACATCGAGCTGGACATCGTCTATGAAGATGACGACATCCTGGTGATCAACAAGCCTGCGGGCCTGGTGGTGCATCCGGCTGCCGGTCACGCTGATGGCACCTTGCTCAACGCCTTGCTGCATCACGTGCCGGACATTATCAATGTGCCCCGCGCCGGTATCGTGCATCGCCTGGACAAGGACACCACCGGTCTGATGGTGGTGGCCAAGACCATTCAAGCGCAGACACAGCTTGTCACGCAATTGCAGAGCCGCAGCGTAAGCCGGATCTACGAATGCATCGTGATCGGTGTGGTGACGGCGGGTGGCAAGATCAACGCGCCCATCGGTCGTCACGGTCAGCAACGCCAGCGCATGGCCGTGATGGAAGGGGGCAAGCAAGCCGTCAGCCATTACCGCGTGCTCGAGCGTTTCCGCTCCCACACCCACGTTCGGGTGAAGCTGGAAACCGGTCGTACCCACCAGATTCGTGTGCACATGGCTCACATCAACTTCCCGTTGGTCGGAGACCCTGCCTACGGCGGTCGCTTCCGCATCCCGCCGGCAGCTAACCCGACCATGGTCGAATCGTTGAAGGCGTTCCCGCGCCAGGCCCTGCATGCACGGTTCCTGGAGCTGGATCACCCGACTACTGGCGTGCGCATGAGCTGGGAATCGCCACTGCCGGACGATTTCGTCTGGTTGCTGACCCTGCTCAAGCAAGACCGTGAGGCGTTCATCGGATGAGTGACTGGCTGATTCCCGACTGGCCTGCGCCTACCGGGGTGAAAGCCTGTGTGACCACCCGTGCGGGCGGCGTCAGTCTGGCGCCGTTCGACAGCCTCAATCTCGGCGATCACGTCGATGACAGCCCTGAAGCTGTTGCCGAAAATCGCCGTCGCCTGACCGATCACTTCTCTATTCAACCGGCCTGGTTGCAGCAGGTTCACGGCATCGTCGTGGCTCATGCAGACCCAAGCCAGGTCGCCACGGCTGACGCCAGCTGGACGGCAACACCCGGCATCGCCTGCACGGCGATGACCGCCGACTGTTTACCTGCGCTGTTTTGCGACCGCGCCGGCACTCGCGTGGCGGCGGCCCATGCCGGTTGGCGTGGATTGGCGGCGGGTGTGCTCGAAGCGACGCTCGACAGCCTGGACGTGCCGCCCGCCGACGTACTGGTCTGGCTTGGCCCGGCCATCGGCCCGCAAGCCTTTGAAGTCGGCCCGGAAGTGCGCGAAACCTTCGTTGAGCAATTGCCGGAAGCCGCCAAAGCCTTTGTGCCGAGTGCCAATGCTGGCAAATTTATGGCTGACATCTATGAGCTGGCGCGTTTGCGTCTGGCTACTCGCGGTGTCACGGCTGTTTATGGTGGCGGTTTCTGCACCGTGACCGATCCGCGCTTCTTTTCTTATCGTCGCAGTCCTCGCACGGGTCGCTTTGCCTCCCTTATCTGGCTCGAACGCTAAACTTCTCTGATCTGCATCAACTGATCGACGCTTGAAACTCCCAGAATCGACCGCATCTATAACGGTATCTGGCAGGTTTCTTCATTCAGGATGTTTTATAGGTCCGGCCTGCTCAAAAGGAAGGTGACCCATGCGTATAGATCGTTTAACCAGCAAATTGCAGTTAGCACTATCCGACGCCCAATCTCTGGCCGTCGGCCTTGACCATTCCGGCATTGAACCGGCGCACTTGATGCAAGCCATGCTTGAACAGCAGGGTGGTTCGATCAAACCCCTGCTGATGCAGGTCGGTTTCGACGTCAACAGTTTGCGCAAAGAGCTGACCAAAGAGCTCGATCAACTGCCGAAAATCCAGAACCCGACCGGCGACGTGAACATGTCGCAGGACTTGGCGCGCCTGCTCAATCAGGCTGATCGCCTGGCCCAACAGAAGGGCGATCAGTTCATCTCCAGCGAACTGGTGCTGCTGGCCGCCATGGACGAGAACAGCAAGCTCGGCAAATTGCTGCTGGGTCAGGGCGTGAGCAAGAAAGCCCTGGAAAACGCGATCAACAACCTGCGTGGTGGCGAAGCGGTCAACGATGCCAACCACGAGGAATCGCGCCAGGCGCTGGATAAGTACACCGTCGACCTGACCAAGCGCGCCGAAGAAGGCAAGCTCGACCCAGTGATCGGCCGAGACGACGAAATTCGCCGGACCATTCAGGTCCTGCAACGTCGCACCAAGAACAACCCGGTACTGATCGGTGAACCTGGCGTGGGTAAAACCGCCATTGCCGAAGGTCTGGCCCAGCGCATCATTAATGGTGAAGTGCCGGATGGCCTGAAGGGCAAGCGCCTGCTGTCCCTCGACATGGGGGCGCTGATTGCCGGTGCCAAGTATCGCGGTGAGTTTGAAGAGCGCCTGAAATCGCTGCTCAACGAGCTGTCGAAGCAGGAAGGGCAGATCATTCTGTTCATCGACGAACTGCACACCATGGTCGGCGCCGGTAAAGGCGAAGGCTCGATGGATGCGGGCAATATGCTCAAGCCTGCGCTGGCTCGCGGTGAACTGCATTGCGTCGGTGCGACCACGCTCAATGAGTACCGCCAATATATAGAGAAGGACGCAGCCCTTGAGCGGCGCTTCCAGAAAGTACTGGTGGACGAACCGAGCGAGGAAGACACCATCGCCATTCTGCGTGGCCTGAAAGAGCGTTACGAGGTTCACCACAAAGTGGCGATTACCGACGGCGCGATCATCGCTGCGGCCAAGCTCAGTCATCGCTACATCACCGACCGCCAGTTGCCGGACAAGGCCATCGACCTGATCGACGAAGCGGCCAGCCGTATTCGTATGGAGATCGACTCCAAGCCGGAAGTACTGGATCGTCTGGAGCGTCGCCTGATTCAGTTGAAGGTGGAATCCCAGGCGCTGAAAAAAGAAAGCGATGAAGCGGCGATGAAACGCCTGGAAAAACTCCAGGAAGAAATCGCGCGTCATGAGCGTGAATACTCGGACCTCGAAGAAATCTGGAACTCGGAAAAAGCCGAAGTCCAGGGCTCTGCGCAGATCCAGCAGAAAATCGAACAGTCCCGTCAGGAACTGGAAGCCGCGCGCCGTAAAGGTGACCTGAACCGCATGGCCGAGCTGCAGTACGGGGTGATCCCGGACCTGGAGCGCAGCCTGCAAATGGTCGATCAGCACGGTAAAAGCGAGAACCAGTTGCTGCGCAGCAAGGTGACCGAAGAAGAGATCGCTGAAGTCGTGTCGAAGTGGACCGGCATTCCGGTGTCGAAAATGCTCGAAGGCGAGCGCGACAAGCTGATGAAGATGGAAAGCCTGTTGCACCAGCGTGTGATCGGTCAGGACGAAGCCGTGGTCGCGGTCTCCAACGCCGTGCGGCGTTCCCGGGCCGGGTTGTCCGACCCGAATCGCCCGAGCGGTTCGTTCATGTTCCTCGGCCCGACCGGTGTCGGTAAAACCGAGCTGTGCAAGGCGTTGGCCGAGTTCCTCTTTGATACGGAAGAGGCCATGGTGCGAATCGACATGTCCGAGTTCATGGAGAAACATTCCGTGGCCCGACTGATCGGTGCGCCACCAGGATACGTAGGCTACGAGGAGGGCGGTTACCTGACCGAGGCGGTGCGTCGCAAGCCTTACTCGGTGATCCTCCTGGATGAGGTCGAGAAGGCCCACCCGGATGTGTTCAACATCTTGCTGCAAGTGCTGGAAGATGGTCGCTTGACCGACAGCCATGGCCGCACGGTGGACTTCAAGAATACCGTGATCGTCATGACCTCCAACCTGGGCTCGGTGCAGATCCAGGAACTGGTCGGTGATCGTGAGGCGCAGCGTGCGGCGGTGATGGATGCGATTTCCAGCCACTTCCGGCCGGAGTTCATTAACCGGGTCGACGAAGTGGTGATCTTCGAGCCACTGGCGCGGGATCAGATCGCGGGCATTACCGAGATCCAGTTGGGTCGCCTGCGCAGTCGCCTGACCGAGCGCGAGCTCAAGCTTGAACTGAGCCCTGAGGCCATGGATAAGCTGATTGCGGTGGGTTACGACCCTGTGTACGGCGCACGTCCGCTCAAACGAGCGATTCAGCGCTGGATCGAGAACCCGCTGGCTCAGTTGATTCTGTCGGGTCGCTTCATGCCCGGCGATACCGCCAAGGGTGTGGTGGAAAACGACGAAATCGTATTCGTCTGATCCATCCTGGCAACAAAACTGACGAGGCCTCGCATTGCGAGGCCTTTTTTTCGCCAGGCTGTTGAACTCTAAGGAAAAGGCTTGTAAAGTGCGCCCCGCAGTAAGTCACCCGGAAGGGTTTCTGCTCCCCAAGCGGAAATCTGAAATAAGTTGCAAATCATTAACTTGAAAGCAATTTAGGGGGTTGACAGAGGTGCTTAAGATTGTAGAATAGCGCGCCTCAGACACACGAACGCAGCGATGCGAACGGGTCGAAGAGAACGCAAAAAGCTTCACCGTTGTAAATTGAAATATGTAGTTCCGTGATAGCTCAGTCGGTAGAGCAAATGACTGTTAATCATTGGGTCCCAGGTTCGAGTCCTGGTCACGGAGCCAATTTCAAACCGGGGTATAGCGCAGTCCGGTAGCGCGCCTGCTTTGGGAGCAGGATGTCAGGAGTTCGAATCCCCTTACCCCGACCATTTTTGGGTCGTTAGCTCAGTTGGTAGAGCAGTTGGCTTTTAACCAATTGGTCGTAGGTTCGAATCCCACACGACCCACCATTTTTGAAACCAGTTAACGCTGGAATCGAATCTTAAGATCAGAGGCCAAAAGCGCTGATCGAAGAAGGCGACTTGCAAAGGTCGCCTTTTTTTTACCGGGGTATAGCGCAGTCCGGTAGCGCGCCTGCTTTGGGAGCAGGATGTCAGGAGTTCGAATCCCCTTACCCCGACCATATTAAAAATCCTCGTATCGAAAGATACGGGGATTTTTTTTGTCTGCCGTTTTTTTGTCTGCCGAAAAGGCAATTCCCTTCAGGTCATCGTACAACTTGCCGATAGCCAAGCGACGGGGTCCTGCCGTAACTGCCCCTTATCCAAGTCATTACAAGAAAAAGGGCGTTCGTTATGTTGCTTCGTCAGTTGAATATTGCTCCTCGAGCAGCGCTGGGGTTTGCCCTGATCGCTGTGTTGGTCGCTTTGCTCGGCGTATTTGCGCTGGGGCAGATGTCGAGCATTCGCGACAGTGAGGTGGCAGTGGAGAAGCAATGGCTGCCGAGTATTCGTGGTGGGGACGAGATCCGCGAGTTGATGCTGCGCATTCGTACCATTTCGTTGCGCATGGCCCTGGACCAAGACCCGAAAAACATTCCGGTCTACCGCGGACAAATGGACACCCGAGACAAAGAACTGAGCGAGAAAATCGCGACTTACGACAAGTTGGTCGACACCCCCGAAGGCCAAGCCTTGTATGACCAGTTCAAAACCACTTTCGCGGCCTATCGCACAGGCATTGCCCAGTCTTTCACCCTTGCCGAGCAAGGTCGCCATGACGAACTGACCAAACTGTTGTTGATCGACATGAAAACCGTGGTCGACGGCTCCGGCAAGCAGCTTAATGACTTGGCCGACCTGTTCGCCAAACAAGTTGCAACTGAGAGTGAGAAGTCCGCAGCGCATTACGACACGTCGCGAACGATCGTCAGCCTGTTCATCGCATTGGCGGCGCTGGCCACCGTCGGCCTGGCCATGTTGCTGACCCGCAGCATCGTCCGTCCATTGAACGAAGCCCTGACCGCAGCGGAAAGTGTGGCACGAGGCGATCTGACCCGGCCTATCGAAACCCATGGCAATGACGAAGTCAGCCGCTTGCTCAAAGCCCTGGCGACGATGCAGCGCAATTTGCGCGAAACCCTGCAAGCCATCAGCGGTTCGGCCACGCAACTGGCCACCGCGGCGGATGAGTTGAACGCCGTCACGCTTAATAGCACTCAAGGTCTGCAACAACAGAACAACGAGATTGAGCAGGCCGCCACAGCGGTCAATCAAATGACCATCGCCGTGGAAGAAGTTGCGCGCAACGCGGTGTCGACCTCCGATGCCACCCGTCAGTCCAGCGAATCGGCGCATCTGGGGCAGGAGCGGGTCAGCGAAACCGCGAGTGCCATCAGCGCCTTGGCCAATGACGTGCAGCATACCGGTGAGTTGGTGCAGTCCTTGGCCAACCAGTCTCAGGACATCGGCAAAGTGCTGGATGTGATTCGGGCTATCGCCGAGCAAACCAACCTGTTGGCGCTCAACGCGGCGATTGAGGCGGCGCGCGCGGGTGAAAGCGGACGCGGTTTTGCGGTCGTGGCCGATGAAGTGCGTGCGCTGGCGCATCGCACGCAGCAATCGACCCAGGAAATCGAGCAAATGGTCCAAGGCATGCGCAATGGTTCGAGCCTGGCGCTGGACTCGATGAACGCCAGTGCTTCCCGTGCTGCCAGCACGCGGGTCCTGGCGGAGCGGGCAGGTGACGCGCTGCAGACCATCACTGCCTCGGTCCATGAAATTCACGAACGTAATCTGGTGATCGCCAGCGCCGCCGAAGAACAAGCGCAAGTGGCCCGCGAAGTGGACCGCAACCTGGTGAACATTCGTGATCTGTCGGTGCGTTCCGCCACCGGCGCCGATCAGACCAGCGCCTCCAGTCATGAGTTGTCAAAATTGGCCAACGCTCTGCAGGGCTTGGTACAGCGCTTCCAGGTGTAAATCCGCCAGACAAAAAAGCCCCGCTTCTCGTTGGAGAGCGGGGCTGGGTACTCGAAGGCTTAGGCGCCGTCTTGGTCTTTCAGGTGCTCGAACAAGCCTTTTGGCATTTTCTTGCCGTTCGCTTCGAAGTTGGCTTTCACGTTGTCGTAAGCCTCTTTCTCGTCGATGAAGCCATCGTGGTTGGTGTCGATCTTGTCGAAGTTGGACTTCGGCGCAACTTTCTGGAATTCCGCGCGGGATACCTTGCCGTCGCCATCGGTGTCGGTCTTGGCCATCGACGCATCGCCACACTTGCCTTCACCACATTTGCCCTCAGGGGTTTTCACCACCTGTTCGGCCGAAGCCAGCAGATAGCCTTGAGTCAGCGGCTGCGAAGCGAATACGGTGCCGGTCAACATCATGCCACCGGCCAAAACAGCGCCAAGCAAACCGATAGTGTTTTTGGTGGTACGGGACATTTCAAATCTCCTGGGTTGCGCGACACAACCGTTCGATAAAGGACGCCACGTGAGTGCGGCGATAACCAGTGCAGGCGGGGTGCCTTGCTCGGGTGTGGCCATTTAGCGGGATGGGTGTATCGCTACTGTGTCGCGCAAGGGGGGAGTTTGTAAGCGAAGGGGCAAATCGCGGGGGCAGATACAGTGAGACACAGAAGTGTTCGCCGGTTAGACCGAGGCGCCTGCATCGCGGGTAAGCCGCGCTCCTACATTGGATCTGCGTCGTGCACAGATCCAATGTGGGAGCGTGGCTTGCCCGCGATGAGGCCCTGGCTGACGCCGGAAACTTTAGTGCAGCTTGAGCCGAGGCTCAGTCCCGCGACCAATCTTGCTGCCCAGCATCAGCATCGCCGTGCGGAACGCGCCATACAGCGCCATCTGGTGCATGCGGTACAGCGACACGTAAAACATCCGCGCCAGCCAGCCTTCCAGCATCACGCTGCCGGTCAGGTTACCCATCAAGTTACCCACAGCCGAAAAACGCGACAGCGAGATCAATGAGCCGTAATCGGTGTACTTGTACGTCGGCAATGCCTTGCCTTCGATACGCAGCTTCAGCGATTTGGCCAGCAACGAAGCTTGCTGGTGCGCTGCCTGTGCTCGCGGCGGCACATTACGGTCAGTGCCCGGTTGCGGGCAGGCCGCGCAGTCACCGAAGGCGAAGATGTTCTCGTCGCGCGTGGTTTGCAGGGTCGGCAGTACCTGCAGTTGATTGATGCGGTTGGTTTCCAGGCCGTCGATGTCCTTGAGGAAACCCGGTGCGCGAATGCCCGCCGCCCAGACTTTCAGGCTGGCGTTGATCACTTTGCCATCGGCGGTGATCAGGCTGTCGGCCGTCACTTCACTGACCGCCGCATTGGTCATCACATTGACCCCGAGTTTCTCCAGGGTTTTATGCACAGGCCCACCGATACGTTCCGGCAGGGCGGGCAACACCCGTGGGCCGGCTTCGATCAGGGTGATGTGCATGTTTTCCGGTTTGATCCGGTCCAGGCCATAAGCGGCCAGCTCGTGAGCGGCGTTGTGCAGCTCGGCGGCCAGTTCCACGCCCGTGGCACCGGCGCCGACGATGGCCACGCTGATCTGTTCGACCTTGTCGGTTTGCCCGGCATGGGCACGCAGATAGTGGTTAAGCAGTTGCTGGTGGAAACGTTCGGCCTGTTTTCGGGTATCGAGGAACAGGCAGTGCTGCGCCGCGCCCTGAGTGCCGAAATCGTTGGTGGTGCTGCCGACGGAGATCACCAGCGAGTCGTAGGGCACTTCGCGGGCAGGGACCAATTCCAGGCCGGCCTCGTCATAGGTGGCGGCTAGCTGGATTTTTTTCTGCGTGCGGTCAAGCCCGCTCATGCGCCCCAGCTGGAACTCGAAGTGGTTCCATTTTGCCTGGGCAACATAATTGAGTTCGTCTTCGGAAGAGTTCAGCGACCCGGCCGCCACTTCATGCAGTAACGGCTTCCAGATGTGGGTCAGGTTCGCGTCGACCAGCATCACACTGGCCGTGCCACGCTTGCCCAGAGTCTTACCCAGACGGGTAGCCAACTCCAGACCGCCGGCGCCGCCGCCGACAATAACAATACGATGGGACATGGGGATAACTCGCAAGGCTAAAAGAAATCGGTGCAATTACCCGAGCGAGCGCGATGCGGCTCATAGCGTCAGGTAACTGATAAGTCGGCTCAAAAGGCCCAGACCAATGGTCACTGCCAACACCACCACCAGGAGCATCCACGGCCGGAAAGGCCGGCGCTCGACTCGGTGCTGGGACAGGTGCAGGTACTCTTCGACATGCTTCTGGTCGTCTGGGTTCAAGCGGCTGGTCATATAGGCCTCGTCAGTAGACGTTGCTGAATGTGTAGAAGCTACAGGCTGAGTTAACGAACGTTGAACGGAGCATAGCCGCTGTCCGGGATGGGCTCGACGCTCACCGTGTCGTCCAGTCGAATGATGCCACTTTGTAACACTCGGACGGTGATTCCGCCATGGCCGCGCACGGCCTGAAAGGTCCCGGGGCCGAGGTTGTGTTCAAGGCGCGCGCAGGGCTGGCACCAACCAGTGGTTTCAAAAATGGCCTGGCCGATTTTGAAGCGTCGGCCCTTGAGGCTGAACAGGTTGATGCCGCTGACCACCAGGTTGCGCCGTAGGTCCTGCGGCAATACCGGTTGATCGTCGGGCCGGCCCATCAGCGAACTGATGGCGGCCAGGTGTTCCCATTGAATCAACGTCACCTGCCGCGCATTGCGCGCTCCGGGCCGGGCGTGATCGCCGGTCAAACCGGCTTCAAACCGCGCCTCCACAGCATCGAGTGCGATCATCGGCGAGCGTGATTGCGGGCGCACGCCGATCCAGCGTACGCGGCCGGTTTGCGGGACCTGCGCGATCAATTCCTGCAGTGGGCTCACAGGCTGATGCCGACATCGAAGACGATGCTGCGACCCAGGTTGCTGCGCAGGAAATCCGGGGCTTCGGGGTGCGCGAACAGCACCCGGGCGAATGTCGGGCCGACCAGCGATAACGAGCGCCAGCCTTGGCGCAAATATTCGGTCGGGGGTGGAAAGTGGCTATTGAGGTCCAGCACTTCGCGCTTGAGGCTGGCGAAGGCGATGATGTCGAGCTCCCCCAGGTCCATGCCACGTTCTTTGTAGTTGTGCGCTTTTTTGCGCAAGGTCGGCGCCAGTCTCAGCAAAAATTCATTGGCGGGGATGCGTTTGGGTTTGGCTTCACGTCGTACTAACTGACTCAACGAAAACGCGCTGCGGCGACGTTGCAACTCGTCGCGCCATTCGTCGTTCAGGCGCCGGCCCTCATCGAGCACGAAGAACACTTCGAAATTCGCCTCGCGAAACAGCACGTCCGGCGGCTCGCCGGCCGGGGCGAATTCGTCGGCGCGGTAGGGAATGTTCAAGCCTTGCAGCAGGCGCTGGCATACCCAACGCTCCCGCTCCCATTTGCGGGCATTGGAGAGGAACGCGTTGGCTTGCTCGGCCGCGATGGTCAGCAGGCGTAAATAATCTGAGTCATCCATAGGCCCAAGCTTAGCGTTCAAATGCGACAAGCAGAAAGCGTTTACCGGCAATGGACGTCACTGGGCAGTCTGAAAGGGCGGTGTAGACTGATGGCCATCATGCAGAAGCGATAGGACAAGGGGATGAATGTGAAATATTGGCCGGTGTTGCTGCTCGGATTTCTGCCCTTGTGGGCCCAGGCGCTGGAAGTGGGCGAGCGGCTGGCGCCCTGGACCTTGCTCGATCAGTACGACCAGGCGTTTACACTGGATAATCAGACCAAGACTCAGACGCTGCTGGTGGCGCGAAGTATGGATGCCGCCAAACTGGTAGAGGCTGCGCTGCAAGGCCAGCCAAAAGGCTATCTGGAGGCGCGGCACGTCGTATTTTTAGCGGACATTCAGCGCATGCCACGGTTGATCGCGAAGATGGTTGCCATTCCGGCCATGCGTGATTACTCCTACCGGGTAATGCTGGACCGTGAGGGGCGTGTGGCGCCGCGCTACCCTGGGGCTGAGGACAAAGTACTGTGGTTGCAACTCAAGGACGGCCAATTGTTGGCACAACACGAATATGCCACGGCCGCGCAACTGCATGAGGCGCTAGAGAAGGCCCGGCCATGATCGGCGCCGAGCTGCTGTCACCCGAAACGCTGACAGTCGGCTGGCTGATCTTTGTGCCCATCGTGCTCTGGGCCATCTGGCGTGCGCCTTGGGTTGAGCTGTTCACCGACAGCCGCCGCCAGCATTTGCTGTTTGGCACCGTGTTCGCGCTGTTTATGCTGTGGCTGGTGCGACGGGATTTCGACACCGGCGTGTCTTATCACTTCATCGGCATGACGGCCGTGACCTTGTTGCTGGATTGGCCGTTGGCAATCGTCGGCGGCTTGATTGCGCAGTTCGGACTGGTGCTGCTCGGACGTCAGGACCTGGTCGCTATCGGCGTAAACGGGGCGTTGCTGATTTTGCTGCCCGTGTGGGTTACCGAGTGCATCGCCATCCTGGTGGAGCGCGCACAACCGCGTAATCCCTTTGTGTATATCTTCTGTTCCGGTTTTTTTGCCGCCGCGCTGTCGGCGTTGTTGTGCCTGCTGCTGGCGCTGTTTGTGTTGTGGTACGACGAACGCTTTGCCATGCCGTATTGGCTGGAAGATTTTGTCGGCTATCTGTGGCTGCTGATTTTTCCGGAAGCGTTCATCAACGGCATGCTGGTCAGCGCACTGGTGGTGTTTTGCCCCGAGTGGCTGGAGACGTTCAACCGCACACGCTATCTTTCAGCACCCTGGAATGACGACGATCCGAAGTCTTGATCCGCATCAAATCTTTCTGACGCGGGTGAACTCATGCTCGGCAAAACCTTCAGGAGCATGGGCATGAGTGTTTACGAATGGGCACGGCAGGAGTTGCGTCAGAGTCTGGATGGGGCGCAGGAGGTGGGATTTGATCCGGGCTTGAGCTTGCGCGCCCTGCTCAGTGCCGTGGTGCAGCAGAGTAAAGCGGTGCGCAGTGCCGAAGACCTGGCCGACGAGTTGCGTTTTCTCGCGGAAAACCTCGATGACGGCCAGGACTACGGTTTTACGCGGCCTTGAACATCAGTGGCGCGGTTCGAAATCTTCGCTGAACATTTCGTCTTCGGCGTCCGGGCTGACGGGAATCTTGTGTTCTTCCGATGCCCACGCCCCGAGGTCGATCAGTTTGCAGCGATCCGAGCAGAACGGCCGGAAGGTGCTCTCGGCACTCCATTCAACAGGAGCGCCACAGGTTGGGCATTGGACGGTTGGGGTCTGGCTCATGACTGGCCTCCACGCAAAGTAAGGTAAAAGTGATGCAGGCGTTCGACCTCGCTGTGCAGCCAGGCGAGGTCACGGTCGTTGACCACGACGTCGTCGGCATGGCTCACGCGGTCCTGGCGGCTGGACTGGGCCTTGAGGATCGCCTGGACCTGTTGCTCGCTGGTCTGGTCACGCTGCAAGGTGCGTTCGATCTGTAGTTTTTCAGGGGCATCGATCACCAGGACACGTTGGGTCATGGCGTACTGCCCGGATTCGATCAGCAGCGGTGAAACCAGAATCGCGTAAGGCGATTGTGCCTTGGCTAGATTGTGAGCAATTTCTTCACCGATCAACGGATGCAACAAGCCTTCGAGCCACCGGCGTTCCTCCGGCACTTCAAAAATCAAGCTGCGCAGAGCCGCGCGATCCAGTTGCCCGTCGGCTTGCAGCACACCGGGGCCGAAGTGTTCGGCGATGGCGGCCAGCGCCGGGCGACCCGGTTCCACCACCCAGCGCGCCGCGTGATCGGCGTCCACGACATGGATGCCCAGGTCGATGAAGTGCTGGGCAGCGGCGCTTTTGCCGCTGCCGATGCCGCCGGTCAGGCCAAGAATCCAGGGTTTTTCCACAGGGGTATTCATTTCAAACCGACAAACTGCCAATAGAAGTCGGTTATTTGACCACCCCAGAGCAAGGCAATCCAGCCGGCAATCGCCAGATAGGGGCCGAAGGGGATCGGCGTCGATGTATTCGCATTGCGCAAGCGCAGCAAAATCACGCCGACGAATACCCCCGCGAGCGATGACAGCAGAATCGTCAGAGGCAAAATCTGCCAGCCGCCCCAGGCCCCCAGCATGGCCAGCAACTTGAAATCACCGTGGCCAATCCCGTCTTTGCCGGTGAGCAGCTTGAACAGCCAGTACACCGTCCACAACACCATGTACCCGGCCACTGCTCCCCACAGGGCTTCATGCAATGACACGAAAACCCCGAAGCTGTTGACGATCAACCCGAGCCACAACAGCGGCAGCACCAACACGTCCGGCAGCAATTGGTGCTCGGCGTCGATCAGGCTCATCGCCAGCAATCCCCAACTCAGGACCAGTACCGTGCCGGCCTGCCAACCGAAACCGAAATGCCAGGCGATAAACGCCGAGAGCAGGCTGCAGGCCAGTTCAGTCAGCGGGTAGCGCTTGCTGATCGGTGCGCTGCAGTTTGAACACCGCCCCCTTAAAAACAGGTAACTGAGCACCGGAACGTTTTCCCATGGGCGAATTCGATGGTCGCAATGCGGGCAATGGGAATGGGGCAGCATCAAATTGTAGGGCGGGCCTGGTGCTTCGGCGGGGACACCGAGCACGTCATGGGCCTGCAACCGCCATTCGCGGTTGAGCATTTTCGGCAGGCGCCAGACCACCACATTGAGGAAACTGCCCACCAGCAGACCTACAACCAGTGCAATGGCCACGAACGCCAGCGGATAAACAGTCAGGATTTCATTCAAGGGCATGTCAGATCGCTGAGCCGAGTTGGAAGATGGGCAGGTACATTGCAACCACCAGGCCTCCGACGATAACACCGAGCACGACCATGATGAACGGCTCCATCAGGCTGGTGAGGTTATCGACCATGTTGTCCACTTCGTCCTCATAGAAACTCGCGACTTTGTCGAGCATGTCATCCAGTGCGCCGGACTCTTCGCCAATCGCTGTCATCTGAATCGCCATGTTGGGGAAGATGCCCGAGGTGCGCATGGAGAAGTTCAACTGCATGCCGGTCGACACGTCCTGCCTGATCCGCAGCACCGCACGCTTGAACACAATGTTGCCAGTGGCGCCGGCCACGGACTCCAGCGCTTCGACCAGCGGGACACCTGCGGCAAAGGTGGTCGACAGCGTACGGGCGTAACGGGCCACGGCAGATTTGTACATCAGCGTGCCAATCAGCGGCAGCTTCAACAGCCAGGTGTCCGTCCAGTCGCGAAACCCGGGGGACTTCCTGAAAGCGTGGCGCACACCGAAAATGCCCGCGATCAACCCGCCGAGCAGCGCCCACCACCACTGCTGCATGAACGCCGAAAGGCCGATGACCATCACGGTGAACGCCGGCAGTTCAGCGCCAAACCCTTTGAACACCGACTCGAACTGGGGCACCACCTTGACCAGCAGAATCCCCGTGACAATGATCGCGACAAACACCACCGCGAGCGGGTAGGTCATGGCTTTCTTGATCTTGGCCTTGAGGCTTTCGCTCTTTTCCTTGTAGGTGGCCACCCGTTCCAACAGGGTATCGAGAGCGCCAGCCTGCTCGCCGGCGTCCACCAGGTTGCAGTAGAGCTCATCGAAATACTGCGGCTTCTTGCGCAGGGACGCGGCGAAGCTGTTACCGGCCGCGACTTCCTGTTTCACCTCGTCCACCAGTTTGCGCATGGCCGGGTTATCGAAGCCTTCGCCGATAATGTCGAATGACTGCAGCAGCGGCACGCCCGCTTTCATCATGGTCGCCATCTGCCGGGTGAACAGGGCAATATCCTGGGTCTTGATGCGTTTGCCGACGCTGAAAATCGAGGCGGATTTCTTGCGTATCTTGCCGGGATTGATGCCTTGCTTGCGCAGTTGGGCCTTGATCAACGCCGGGTTCTGGCCGCTCAACTCGCCTGTCATTCGGGTGCCTTTGCGGTCTGTGCCTTCCCAGGCATAGACGCTGATTTTTGCTGCTTTGACCGCCATGTTCAGTCCTTGGTGACCCGGTTGATTTCTTCAAGGCTAGTGACGCCTTGCATGGCCTTGAGCAGGCCCGAGGTGCGCAAGTCGTTGAAACCGTCCTTGCGCATCTGGCTGTCGATTTGCAGTGAGTTGCCCTCGGCCATGATCAGCCGTTGCAGGTCCTTGGTGTTCTTCACCACTTCATAAATCCCGACGCGCCCTTTGTAGCCGTTGTTGCACTGATCGCAACCGACCGGCTCATAGATCGCGAATGAGCCGATGCGTTCCTCGGGAAAACCTTCCTTGAGCAGCGTTTCACGAGGGACGTCGATGGATTGCTTGCAGTGGTTGCACAATTTGCGCGCCAGACGCTGGGCGATGATCAGGGTGACCGAGGTGGCGATGTTGAAGCCCTGAATGCCCATGTTATGCAGACGGGTCAAGGTTTCGGCGGCGCTGTTGGTGTGCAGGGTGGACAGCACCAGATGCCCGGTCTGCGCGGCTTTGATGGCGATTTCGGCGGTTTCCAGATCGCGGATTTCGCCCACCATGATCACGTCCGGGTCCTGGCGCAGGAACGAACGCAGCGCCTGGGCGAAATCCAGCCCCTGCTTGGGATTGACGTTGACCTGGTTGATGCCTTCCATGTTGATCTCCACCGGGTCTTCGGCGGTGGAAATATTGATGTCCACGGTGTTGAGGATATTCAAGCCGGTGTAGAGCGACACGGTCTTGCCCGAGCCGGTGGGCCCGGTGACCAGAATCATGCCCTGTGGCTGCTTCAGGGCGGCCATGTACAAGTCTTTCTGGTCGGACTCGTAGCCGAGGGCATCAATGCCCATTTGCGCGCTGGACGGGTCGAGGATCCGGATCACCACTTTCTCGCCCCATAGCGTCGGCAGGGTATTGACCCGGAAATCAATCGACTTGCTCTTGGACAGGCGCATTTTTATCCGCCCGTCCTGAGGTTTGCGGCGCTCGGAAATGTCGAGGCTGGCCATGACTTTGAGCCGCGCCGCAATGCGGTTGGCCAATTGAGTGGGCGGCTTGGCCACTTCGCGCAACATGCCGTCGGTGCGCATCCGCACCCGGTATGTTTTTTCATAGGGCTCGAAGTGCAGGTCGGACGAGCCGCTCTTGATCGCGTCGAGCAGCATTTTGTGGACGAAACGCACGACGGGCGCATCGTCGGCATCCTGCCCGGCGATAGCGTCCTTTTTGTTGTCATCGACCGACTCGATGTCCAGCCCGTCGAGATCGACATCTGCCATGTCTTCCAGGCCGCTGGCATGGCTGTCGAAGAATTTCTCGATGGCATCGCTGAGCTTGTCGTCCTCCACCAGGATGGCTTCGGTGTTCAGCCCGGTGCTGAACTGGATGTCATTGATCGCCTGATGATTGGTCGGGTCGGAAATCCCCACGAACAACTTGTTGCCGCGTCGCCAGAGAGGCAGCGCATGGTGCTGGCGGATCAGCTTTTCGCTGACCAGTCCTTTGGGCTGGGTTTCCTTGTCCAGGCAATAGAGGTCCAGCAGCGCCATGCCGAAATGCTCCGAGGCAATCTCGGCGATCTGTCGACTCTTCGCCAGATTGTTCTGTACCAGGTAACTGACCAGGGAAATCTTGTTGCGTTGGGCTTGCTGATACGCCTGTTGCGCGCTTTTGTCAGTGAGCAGCTCGGCCAGGACCAATTGCTTGGCCAGACCGCTTAGGGCGATGTCGTTCATGGGGATACCGGACACAGACAGTTCAAGACTTATAGCCTAGTCAAGGCGCTGAACCAAACCAGCGGCGTTGAGGTGACAAAAAGTGTCAGATAGTGCGGTTGCAGGGGGCTCGAAAGCCCTTCGGCTCGACTTCGCGCCCCGCCAGCAGGGGCTCTGGCGCTTGGCATGGGCTGTGCTGATGCTCTTGCAGATCATGAGATTTCAACTCATGCATGGAGCGTGTCTATGAAGACTCAGAAAGGTTTTACCCTGATCGAACTGCTGATCGTGGTGGCGATCATCGGGATTCTGGCGACGTTTGCGTTGCCGATGTATTCCAAATATCAGGCTCGGGCGAAAGTGACGGCAGGCTTGGCCGAGATTTCCGCCATGAAGGTTCCGTATGAAGATGTGATCAACCAGGGGACTGCGCCAACGGTGGCCAACGTGGCGCCGGCGGGCAATGCCACCACCAGCAATTGCACGGTCGCAGTGACAGGTACGGTTGCCACGGGTGCCGGCACCATCACGTGCACGATCTTGAATGCACCGGGGCCTGTGTTGAGCAAGACCATCACATTGACCCGTGATGCCACTAATGGCTGGGCGTGTACCAGCACTGCTCAACAAGACTACGTGCCTAAAGGCTGCACGGGTTCCGCTACGTAAACGCTGAGATCCGGCACAGCCCCGCTTCTAAGGACACGGGGCTTTTTTTGCTTGCGAATGTCTCGCAGACACAGAAAAAAAGCCAAAAAATTCAGCGTGTTAGGAACTTTGTGAAAACC
This sequence comes from Pseudomonas sp. B21-040, assembly GCF_024748695.1. Taxonomy (NCBI): domain Bacteria; kingdom Pseudomonadati; phylum Pseudomonadota; class Gammaproteobacteria; order Pseudomonadales; family Pseudomonadaceae; genus Pseudomonas; species Pseudomonas sp. B21-040. The sequence goes on along the minus strand of NZ_CP087176.1, from coordinate 5,693,869 downwards.
CGCATGTTGCATGCAGAGATTTACCAGGTCATGCATTTTGCATGATTTCGAAAATGGGTCGAATTTATAAGTTATTGATTTATAAGAATTTGTTAGTTGTTTCAAAGTTGGCACAGCGTTCGCAATATCCCCAGTAACCCTGCTGAGAAGACAACCAGCAGACTTTCTAGAAAAACAGGAGTTACTCGTATGAAGAAGTTCGCTATCGCTGCCGCTACTGCTACCGCGCTGACCCTGACCCTGGCCAACGCAGCATTCGCGCAGACCACCACCACTCAAGCCCCTTTGACATTGGCTTCTGGTGAGGCTGCCAAGGTCGAGGAAGCTACTTCCGATACCTGGATCACCACCAAAGTTAAAAGCGACCTGCTGACTGAAAAAGGTATTCCTGGCACCGACATCAAAGTCGAAACCAACAAAGGTGTTGTGTCCCTGTCGTCCACGGTTGCCGTGACTGATTCTCAGAAAGCCACCGCTGTGGCGATCACCAAGAAAATCAAAGGCGTCAAAGCGGTCTCCGCTGACGGCCTGAAAGCCGAGTAAGGCAAGACTTCTCGCCTGGACCGGGAGAAGGTGTGGCAGACGGGCTGAGCAATACGCCTGCCGCTTCTTGGGAGTTCATGCGAACGGCCATAAGGATGTGGCCATTACAGGCCTCCGACATTCGTGTCGGGGGCCTGTTCTATATGGGCAACACAAAACAACTGTGGGAGCGAGCTTGCTCGCGATGAGGGCATAACATTCAACATCCAGGTTGACTGTTAGACCGCCATCGCGAGCAAGCTCGCTTGTATGTTTAGACTTGAAGGGGTGGGGATTTAATTGCCGCGTTTGCTGGTGATTTGGGTCAGGCGATTGCCTTCAAAACGCAGGAACTGGTACATCCCGCCGTTGGGCCCGTAGGTCCATTCCTCCACCTGGAACTCTTCACGTCGATTGGCACTGCGTTTGTACCCGAGCAAATCGCGGCTGACAGGTTCTCCACACTTTTGCAGCACTTCGCTGGACCTGTCGCCGACGCTGATCAATTGACTGCCACAGCGCAAGGTGTCGGCTGCGGAGACTTGGCTGGCGCCCATCACCAGCACCAGGCCTGAGAGCAATCGCCTGACCTTCACTCGGCGTCCAGATGCATCGGCGTCACCACCCGGCCATCACTTTCTGCTTCGCCAAGGCTGGCGTCGATGAAGTACACGCGGTCATCGGCCAACTGGCCCTTGTCGACCAGATAATCCTTGATGCTGCTGGCGCGGTCCTGACCCAACTGACGCAACAGCACATCGCTGGTACTCCAGAACTTGATCACGTCCGCACGCATTTTCGCGGTGCGATCTTCCTTGCCCAGGTCCTTCCATTCGGCGGGTGGCTGGGTCTTCAGGCGGGTGCGGTAGATGCCTTCCAGCAGCGGGCCTTTCTCGTTGTCCGGAACATCCAGCAATGAGGCCTGTGCTGGCACCTTGTCGCCACGACGCTGGAGCATTTTGTAGTAGTTGTACTGGTATTCCCGCTCCAGGCGTTGCTCGGCGATCAGCGGGCCATCGCTGCTCGCCGCCGCCGTGCCTTCGATTTCCAGGCGCAGGGCCGGGCGTTCCTTCAGGGCGTTGGACAGTTTGACCAATGCCGCTTCGGCATCCTTGCCCAGGTCGCTTGAACCCGGCGCGAATGACACGCTGCCCAAGTCTTCGGAACCGCCGCCACTGACCAGCCCGCCAATCATTTTGAACGGCGCAGCGGCTGCCTTGACGATCAGGTTGCGCAGGGTTTGCCAGATAATCGGCATGACACTGAACTGCGGATTATTGAGGTCACCGGTGACGGGCAATTCGATGGAAATCTTGCCGTCGACATCCTTGAGCAAAGCGATCGCCAGCTTCAGTGGCAGGCTCACGGCATCCGGGCTGTCGACTTTTTCCCCTAGCTGCAATTGCTCGACCACCACTTTGTTTTCGGCCTTGAGCTGACCTTTGGTAATCAGGTAATGCACGTCGAGATTGAGCCGGCCCTTGCGGATGCGATACCCGGCAAATTTGCCGGAGTAAGGGGTGAGCGTGGTCAGCTCAACGCGTTTGAAACTGGTGGCGATGTCGAGGCTGGCCATCGGGTCGAATGGATTGACTGCGCCCTTGATCGTCACGGGTGCATAACGATCTACCTTGCCTTTCACATCAACGCTGGCCGGTTTTGGCTGACGGCTGTCGATGGTGCCGATCTGCCCGTTGAGCTGTTGCACAGCGGTGGCGAAGTTCGGGGTCAGGCTGAAGTCGGCGAAGTTGGCCGAACCGTCATTGATGGCAATGCCGCCGATGTGGATGCCCAGTGGTTTGCCGTTGCCGGCCGGTTTGGCCGCGGTGGTTTTCGCGCCGGTGTCGGGCGGTTGCGGGATCAACAAGTCATCAATGTTGGTGGTGCGATCTTCATTGATCATGAAGCGCACATAGGGCTGGAACAGGTTGACCTTGTCGATCGACAGGCTGTCACCGTGTTGATAGTTCAGGCCTTCGACCACCACCTGCTGCCACTTGAGAAAGTCCCGGGTTTTCAGGGTGTCGAGGGTGTGCAACTGATCGACCTGAGCGCGACCGGTGACGCTGAACGCCAGAGGCTCGGTGCTTTTCAGATCGACTGCCAGATCACTGCCGAGCATGCCGCTGCGCAGTTCCAGGCGAATGAACGGGGTGATGTATGACTGGGCGACACGCAGGTCGATGTCTTTGGTCTGCATCTTCAGTTTGGCGCTGATCGGGGCGAGATTGACCACGCCGTCTGCCAACACCTTGCCCTGCTTGCCCAGGCCGGTGTCGAGCTTGAGATTGAAAGGCGAGCCATTGAGGCTGTCGAAGTTCTGCAGGTCCAGGTTCAACGGGCCCACTTCCAGCGCGACGGCGGGTTGCGCCTTGCGGTCGGCCAGGTGCACCTGGTAATCGCGCAGTTGCACGTCTTTGAGCAGCACTTGCCACGGTTTGCTCGGTGGCGCAGGTTCCGGTTTCGGTGAGTCGGCAGCCGCGGGTGTAGTGGCCGGTTCGGCCTTGGCTTTGGCAGCGGGTTTGGATGGCTGGCTGGCGAACAGTTTTTGCCAGTCAAGTTGCCCGTCGACTTCGAGGGCGGCCCAGGTTTCCAGTTTGTGGCTGCGGACTTTGCCGACCACCACTTGTTGCTTGGCCAGGTCCACGGTGGTGTCGCTGATGTCCAATCGTTCGAGCTTCGCCAGCGGCCGCCCGTCCGGAGCCTTGATCGCGAAAGGCGCGACGCTGACAGCGACATTGCTCAACAGCAGTTCGGTTTCCTTGGACAGATTGAGCTTGTAGTCGGTGCTGAGGCTCATGATGCCGCTTTCGAGGTCCAGGGGGACTGCGTCGCGGACATAGGGCCAGAAGGCTTTCATCTTGCCATCGGTGATTTTCAGCTTACCTTCGGAGGCGAGCGGGATCAGGCTGAAGTTGCCGGTCCAGTCGATCTGTCCGCCGTTGGGGCCGATGGCCACCAAGGTCATGTCGGCGCTGTCTTCGGGCAGGGTGCTGAGGTTTTTCAGCTCGAAGTCGAGTTTGTCGTAGAGAAACTCGATGGGTTCGCTGGGCCGGGCATCTTCAAAGTGCAAGGCGCCGCCCGCCAGCTGGATCCGCTCGATGCGCAGTGGAAACGGCTTGGCATCCGGGTCGGCGGGGGTGGGTTCGCTTGCTGGCAGTTTGAACAGCCCAAGCAGATTGAGCTTGCCGTCCTTGCCGAAGAGGATTTCAGTCTTGAGTTTGTCCAGTTCGATATCGGACAGATGCACGGCCTTGGTCCAGAGGCTGTCGATTTGCAGGTTGGCGTACAGGCGTTCGAAGCCGATCTGTTCCTTGCCCGGCTCGCCGATGACCAGGCCCCAAAGGGTCACTTCAAGGCTGAACGGGTTGAGTTCGATACGCTGGAGGTGGGCGGGCACCGTGGCGTAGTTGGCCAATTGTTGGTTGGCAACCCGCAAGGCGATGCCCGGTAAAATCAGAAACCCCAGCAAGCTGTAGAGAGCCAGAGCAGTCAACAAGGCGCCGATAGCGCGAATCAATCCTTTGGGCATGTGCGGCTTCATCTGTCTGAATCGGAGTGCCTTGGAGTATGGCATGCGATTGCAGTTCCGAAGTAACCACGCTTTGCAGGATTTGTCTGAAATGCTGCCTGGGTTTCAGAGCTGCAGGATCAATGTTTTTAGCGGTGGTTGCTGATCCATCGACGGGAAATCAGCGCCCGGTGTCATCACTGTCCATTCGCGCACCGGTCGCCCGGCTTTCTCGGCGCAACGCAATACCTGTTCACGCCAGTCGTCCATGGTGACCTTTGCCAGGTTGTTGCAGCAGATCAGCACGCCATTGTCGGCGGTGGTCAGCAGTGCGGGTTTGAGCAGGCTCTGGTAGTCGCGCAGCAGGTCGACGGTGCCGAAGGCGCTCTTGGCCCAGGCGGGCGGGTCGAGCAGCACCAGGTCGTATTGACGCTGTTCCAGGCGTTGATAACTCGGCAACTTCTGCCCACGGCGTTGACTGATCGGCAGCCCTGCCAGTTGGCGGATCGCCGGGAAGTAATCGGACTGGATGAACTCCATGGCGGGCAATTGCGGATTGAGCAGCCCATTCTCACAGCCGACCGCCAGATTGCCCTCGGCGAAATCGAGGTTGCACACCTCGCGGGCACCACCGGCCGCTGCACTCAGCCCCACGCCACAGGTGTAGGCAAACAGGTTGAGCACGCTTTTGTTCTGGCTGTGTGCTTTGACCCAGCCACGGGTGTTGCGCAGGTCGAGGAATAGCAAAGGGTCCTGGCCGGCATGGCGCCCGCGAACCCGGTAGTTCAGGCCCCACTCGTGGCCGACCAGATCCTGAAGCGCGGCTTCATCGGCCTGGTAGACGGTGTCTTCGCGGTCGATGCGCGAATTGCCACGGGAGCGGTCGTTGTAGACCAACAGGGTTTCCAGGCCCAGGTGTTGATTTATGGCGTCGTGCAATTGCAGCAGGGCGTCGCGTTCCAGAGACTGGTGAAAGCTTTGCACCAGCAGTTGCGGACCATAGCGGTCGATGGTCAGGCCACCGGCGCCTTCCTGGCTGCCGTGGAACAGGCGATAGCAATCGGTGCCTTGCTGATGCAGTTCGGCAAGCAGGTCCTGGCGATGTTCGAGGGCGGCGCGCAGCGCCTGATTCAAGGAAGACATGCTGGGCGCCTTGCAGGAGGGAATTTGGCGCGGGAGTTTAACAGCATTGCACCTGATCCCGAGCCACTGATCGTTCCCACGCGGAGCGTTGGAACGATCAATCGTCAGGTCAACAGCCCCATCCGCCGCTTCGCCCGCTGCACCGAGCCATTGCGCACTGCCCAGCGCAGCATCGGTGCACTGCGGTTAACGCTGGCGCGGATCAGTTTGCGTTGCAGTGGATTCTGGCTGACGCCGAGCATGGCACTGGCCCAGTCCGGTAGCAGATCGATACCCGCCTGCATCATCAAACCGCCAAAAGGCTTGGCCAAACGGCTGGGGGAGGGCGCGCTCAGCAGCAACCGCAACACTTCCCGGCTGCGTTCGTCGCACAGCAACTGAGGGCGAATGCGCGCAAGGTAATCGGCAATGGCCTGTCGCGAGCGGGGTACATCGCGGGCACCCAGGCGTTCGGCAACGATGGCGATTTCTGCGTAGTAGCGATCCTGATCGGCCAGCGACAGCGCCGGATTGCGGTAACGCAAATGCGCGGCGAGAAAGTTGCTGACCTCGGCCACATGCACCCAGGTCAGCAAGTCTGGATCACTGGCGGCGTAGGGGCGTCCGTCCGGTGCCGTACCGGTGACTTGCAGGTGGATGGTGCGGACTTTCTCGATCAGCCAGTCGGCATCCTTTCGCGAACCAAACGTGGTGCCAGAGATGAACTGCCCGGTGCGGCGCAGTCGGCCGAGCATGTCCTCACGAAAATTCGAATGATCCCAGACCCCGGCCAGCGCCAGTGGATGCAGGGCTTGCAGCATCAGGGCGCTGATGCCGCCAATGAGCATGCTGCTGAAATCGCCGTGCACTTGCCAACTCACCGAGTCGGGGCCGAACAGGCCGGGATCACCTTTGGGATTTTCCAGATCGAGCTTGCCCAGTGACAGACCGCTCAGGCTCATGATTTGGGTTTCGATGCGGGTACGGATGAATTCCATGGCGACTCAGTGGCGAAAAAAAGGCGCGGCCATCGCTGGCCGCGCGGGTGGGATGCAACAACAAATCATTGGTTCAGGCGTTTGTCGATCAAGCCCTGAACGACACTCGGATCGGCCAGGGTCGAGGTGTCGCCCAGGCTGTCCAGCTCATTGCAGGCGATCTTGCGCAGAATACGCCGCATGATCTTGCCCGACCGGGTTTTAGGCAAGGCCGGAGCCCACTGGATCAAGTCCGGTTTGGCGAAGCTGCCGATGTCCTTGCTGACGTGGTCGAGCAATTCCTTCTTCAGTTCGTCATTGGGGTCGGTGCCGTTCATGGGCGTGACGAAGGCGTAGATGCCCTGGCCTTTGACGTCGTGGGGATAACCGACCACGGCGGCTTCGGCGATGCTGTCATGCAGCACCAGGGCGCTTTCCACTTCGGCAGTGCCGATGCGGTGGCCGGAGACGTTGATCACGTCGTCGATGCGCCCGGTGATCCAGTAATCGCCGTCCTCATCGCGTCGCGCGCCGTCGCCGGTGAAGTAATAACCGGGGTAGGGCTTGAAGTAGGTGTCGATCATCCGTTGCGGGTCGCCGTAGACACTGCGGATCTGTGCCGGCCAACTGGACTTGATCGCCAGCACGCCGCTGCCGGCGCCTTTGATTTCCTTGCCCGTTTCATCGAGCAACACCGGTTGTACACCAAACATCGGTTGCGTGGCGCAGCCGGGTTTGATTCGTTGCGCGCTGACCAGCGGGCTGAGCATGATGCCGCCGGTTTCGGTCTGCCACCAGGTATCGACGATGGGGCAACGCTGCTCGCCGACCACATTGAAGTACCAATCCCACGCCTCCGGATTGATCGGCTCACCCACAGTGCCGAGTAATCTGAGGCTTGCGCGGGACGTTTCCTGCAACGGTTCGCGGCCTTCACGCATCAAGGCGCGCAGGGCGGTGGGCGCGGTGTAGAAGATGTTGACGTGGTGCTTGTCGATGACTTGCCAGAAACGCGAGGTGCTCGGGTAACTCGGTACGCCTTCGAAGATTAGCGTGGTCGCGCCGTTGGCCAACGGGCCGTAGACGATGTAGCTGTGACCGGTGACCCAGCCGACATCGGCGGTGCACCAGAACACTTCGTCATCACGGTAGTCGAGCACGTATTTGAAGGTCATCGCTGCTTGCAGCAGGTAGCCGCCAGTGGTGTGCAACACGCCTTTGGGTTTGCCGGTGCTGCCGGAGGTGTAGAGGATGAACAGCGGATCTTCGGCGTCCATCGGTTCCGGCGGGCAGTCGTCGCTGACATCACGCAAGGCCTGGTGATACCAGAGATCGCGGCCTTCAACCCAGTTCACATCGCCCTGGGTGCGCTCGACGACGATGACCGTGCTGACGTTCGGGCAGCTCTGAAGGGCCTTGTCGACGTTGTGTTTGAGTGGCACGAATTTACCGCCACGCACGCCTTCATCGGCGGTGATTACCGTGCGGCAGTCAGCGTCGAGAATCCGGTCGCGCAGGGAGTCCGGCGAGAAACCCCCAAACACCACCGAATGCACCGCTCCGATGCGTGTACAGGCGAGCATGGCGTAAGCGGCTTCGGGGATCATCGGCATGTAAATGCAGACGCGATCGCCTTTCTTCACGCCGCGGCTCTTGAGCACGTTGGCCAGGCGACAGACGTTGTGATGGAGTTTTTTGTAGGTGATTTGCGCGGATTCGGCGGGATCGTCGCCTTCCCAGATGATCGCGATTTGATCGCCGCGTTGTTTCAAATGACGGTCGATGCAGTTGTAACTGACGTTCAACTGACCGCCGGCAAACCAGCTCGCTTCACCGGTTTTCAGGTTATAGCGCTGGACGGTGTCCCACGGCGTACTCCAGTCGAGAAAGCGCGTGGCTTGTTCGGCCCAGAACGTACTGGGGTGTTCGATGGATTCGCGATACAGGCGCTGGTAGTCGTCTTGACTCAAATGCGCAGCCCGGCGGACGGCATCGGCTTTGGGGAACGTGCTGATATCGAACATGACGGTTCCTTATGCTTGTTTTGCGACAAGGATAAAGATGCGCCGAGTAGCGAGTGGGTTCAAGCCTTGCACCGCCCCTGTAAGAGCCGAGCTTGCTGGCGATGCAGACGTCGCGGTGGATCAGATACACCGCGTCATCGTTCATCGCGAGCAAGCCCGGCTCCTACGGGAGTGGGGTGTTAACCGCGGTGACGACCGCGGAAGTAGTTGATCAGGCCTTGGGTCGAAGCATCGTCAGCCGGGGTTTCTTCGCTGCCGACGAGGCGGTTGTAGACGCCTTTGCCCAACTCTTTACCCAGTTCCACGCCCCACTGGTCGAAGGCGTTGATGCCCCAGACCACGCTTTGCACGAAGACTTTGTGTTCGTACATGGCCACCAATGCACCGAGACGACGCGGGCTGATGCGCTCGACCACCAGGGTGTTGCTCGGGCGGTTGCCCGGGATCACCTTGTGCGGTGCGAGTTTCTGCACATCGGCTTCGCTCATGCCTTTGTCACGCAGTTCGGCTTCGGCCTCGCTGAGGGTCTTGCCGAGCATCAGCGCCTGGCTTTGCGACAGGCAGTTGGCGTACAGCCACTGGTGGTGGTCGGACACCGGGTTGAAGCTGACGATCGGCACGATGAAGTCAGCCGGGATCAGTTGGGTGCCTTGGTGCAGCAACTGGTGATAGGCGTGTTGGCCGTTGCAGCCGACGCCACCCCAGATCACCGGACCGGTGTCGGTGGACACTGGCGTGCCATCCTGACGCACGCTCTTGCCGTTGGATTCCATGTCCAGCTGTTGCAAGTGCTTGGTGATGTTCCGCAAGTAGTGGTCATACGGCAGGATGGCGTGGCTTTGTGCACCCCAGAAATTGCCGTACCACACGCCGAGCAAGGCCAGCAGTACCGGCATGTTCTGCTCGAACGGCGCGGTCTGGAAATGCTGGTCCATGGTGTAGGCACCGGACAGCAGTTCCTTGAAGTTGGACATGCCGATGGCCAGGGCAATCGGCAAACCGATGGCCGACCACAGCGAGTAACGACCGCCGACCCAGTCCCACATCGGGAAGATGTTTTCTTCACGAATGCCGAAGGCCACGGCCGCTGCATTGTTGCTGGAAACGGCGATGAAGTGGCGATACAGCTCGGCTTCCGAGCCGCCCTGAGCCAGGTACCAGGCGCGTGCGGCCTGGGCGTTTTTCAGGGTTTCGAGGGTGTTGAAAGATTTCGACGAGACGATGAACAGCGTGGTCTCGGCGCGCAGCTTCATGGCCAGTTCGTGGAATTCGCTGCCGTCGATGTTTGCCAAATAGTGGCAACGCACGCCTTTCTGGGCGTAGGACAGCAAGGCTTCGGACACCAGTTCCGGGCCGAGGAACGAGCCACCGATGCCGATGTTCACCACGTCAGTGATCGGCTTCTCGGTGTAACCGCGCCACAAGCCGTCGTGGATGCGGCCCACGAGGTCGGTGATCTGGTTCAGTACTTTGTGCACTTCCGGCATCACGTTGACGCCATTGACCGACAACTTGTCGCCAACCGGGCGGCGCAGTGCGGTGTGCAGGGCCGGACGACCTTCGGACGCATTGACGATTTCGCCTTCGAACAGCGATTTGATCGCGCCCTTGAGGTCGACTTCGTTGGCCAGACCCACCAGCAGATTGCGGGTCTCGGTGGTGATCAGGTTCTTCGAGTAATCGAGAAACAAACCGCAGCTGCTAAGGGTGAATTGAGTGAAACGCTGCGGGTCGGCATTGAAGGCCTCGCGCATGCTGAAATCCTGCATGGCTTGGCGGTGATCATTCAACGCTTGCCAGGCGGGCAGAGCGGTAACGTCGTGAGGGGTGCGGTAGTACGCCATCGCTGCGGGTTTCCTTTTTACTTGAACGGCCTTTTGAACACTAAAAATCCCGGAGCGCCTGGGGTGGCGCGTCCGGTCAACTGCGTCGACACGATCTCATGGCGCAGGGCGACTACAGTAAACCCCGCGCCTTGATCTGTCTTGACTTTGTCTGACCTGTTTCCTGTACTTTTTTAACATCGAAGTCAGGAACAACCCGACAAACGGAGGGTCGGCAGCGCTTCGGTGCGATCAGGCGACCTGAACCGGAATGGCGTTACTGGTGTGGCTCAGCTCATTGCCCGGCGCCATGTAGAGCATGCGCGGTTTGAAGTTGAGCAATTCGGCTTCGCTGTAATGGGCGTAAGCACAGATGATCACGCGATCACCGACCTTGGCCTTGTGGGCTGCGGCACCATTGACCGAGATCATGCGCGAACCTTCTTCGCCACGAATGGCGTAGGTGGTGAAGCGTTCGCCGTTGTCGACGTTATAGATCTGGATCTGCTCGTATTCACGGATGCCGGACAAGTCCAGCCATTCGCCGTCGATGGCGCAGGAACCTTCGTAATCGAGGACAGCGTGGGTGACTTCGGCGCGATGCAGCTTGGCCTTGAGCATGATGGCGTGCATGAGTGTTTCCCCAGGTCGGAATCGAACGGCGGGCAGTTTGCCCGAAGGGTTTGTGGGCGGCAATACAGCTGAAATGCAATCTTCAGAGCCACCAAAAAACCTGTGGGAGCCAAGCTTGCTCGCGATGAGGCCCGCACATTCAACATCATTGTTGAATACCAGATCGCTATCGCGAGCAAGCAAGGCTCCCATAGGGTTTGGTGGTGTTTAGACGGGGGCGTCGAGGTTCAGGTGCAGGTTGTCGATCAACCGCGTGGTGCCGAGGAACGCGGCCACCAGAATCACCAGGTCGCGATCTTCTGGCGTCGCCGGGCGCAAGGTCAGCGCCTGGCGGATTTCCAGATAGTCGGGACGCAAACCGGCGGTTTCAAGTTGTTTGATCTGTGCGTCGATCAGCGCCGGGAAATCCCGCTCACCTTGCTTGATTGCCTCGGCAATCGAACTCAGCGTGCGATAGACCACGGGCGCCACGGCACGCTGTTCTTCGCTGAGAAAGCCATTGCGCGATGACAGCGCCAGGCCATCGGCTGCACGGACAGTCGGTTCGCCAATGATCTGGATCGGCATGTTCAGGTCATGCACCAGGGATTTGATCACCGCCAGTTGCTGGAAGTCTTTCTGGCCGAAGATCGCCAGGTCTGGCTGGACCATGTTGAACAACTTGCTGACCACCGTCGCCACACCTTCAAAATGCCCAGGACGGCTGGCGCCGCACAGGCCTTCAGACAGCAGTGGAACGCTGACGCGAGTCTGGCCGGCCATGCCGTCCGGGTACATTTCTTCAACGGCTGGCGCGAACAGCAAGTGGCAACCGGCCTGGAGCAGCTTCTCCTGGTCGGCAGCGAGGGTGCGCGGGTATTTGTCGAGGTCTTCGCCAGCGCCGAATTGCAGCGGGTTGACGAAGATGCTCGCGACCACGAAATCCACCCGCTGGGAGGCTTTGGTAATCAGTGCAATATGACCGCTGTGCAGGTTGCCCATGGTCGGCACGAAGCCGATGCGCTTGCCTTCGCTGCGGGCACGGGCCACGGCGGCCCGCAGTTCGCGTACGGTTTTTACGGTGTTCATGCAGAGAATCCGTGTTCGATGCCTGGGAAAGTCGCCGCTTTGACTTCGGTCACGTAAGCACTCAGGGCTGCTTGAATGGTGTTCTGGCCAGTCATGAAGTTCTTCACGAACTTTGGCACACGGCCGGTAATCGACAAGCCCAGCATGTCGTGCAGGACCAGGACCTGGCCGTCAGTGCCGCTGCCGGCGCCGATCCCGATGACCGGAATCTTCACGGCCTGGGTGATTTCTTCAGCCAGTTCGCTGGGCACGCATTCGAGCAGCAACATGGCGGCGCCAGCCTGTTCCAGTGAGATGGCATCGGCGCGCATCTGCCTGGCCTGGTTTTCGTTACGCCCCTGGACTTTGTAACCGCCCAGGATGTTCACCGATTGCGGTGTCAGCCCCAGGTGCGCGCACACCGGGATACCGCGTTCGGCCAGCAGGCGGATCGAGTCCGCCAGCCACAGTGCGCCTTCTACCTTGACCATGTGTGCACCGGCCTGCATCAACAGGGCACTGTTGGTCATGGCTTGTTCGGTGGTGGCGTAGGCCATGAACGGCAAGTCGGCGAGGATCAACGCATCGGTGTTGCCGCGTTTGACCGCTGCGACGTGGTAAGCCATTTCGGCGGTCGTCACGGGCAGGGTACTGTCGTGACCTTGCAAAACCATGCCGAGGGAGTCGCCCACCAGCAACACTTCGACACCAGCCTCATTGCAGGCGTGGGCGAAGGTCGCGTCATAGCAGGTCAGCATGGTGATTTTTTCACCTTTTTGCTTGAGACCTTGCAGCGTGGTCAGGGTGATGGCTGGCATGAAAAGTTCCTCATTCAGGCGCTGTGGAAACTACTGCGAGTAACGCGCGTGATTCTTCGTTAAATACAGGCGCACGGTCTGTTGTCGTGCTTTTACGGCCTGGATTGCGCCCTTCAACGCCGTGTTGGCGGCAGCGGGACGCCTATAGTCGTGAGGAGAACTCGGGAAGTCAATTGCATGTGTTACCGCATTGTTACGACAGGGGTGTTACCGGGGTAACTGATGCGATTCAGCAACTATCGATCTCATGCCAGACACCAAACCAATGTGGGAGCGAGCCTGCTCGCGAATGCGGTGGATCAGTCAACTTTAAGTTTAATGACACACCGCATTCGCGAGCAGGCTCGCTCCCACAGGGGATTTGCGTCAACTTTTGGGGAGGCGTTCCAGGCCGACGAACGGGCAGGCTGCGACTAGATCCTTCAGATTGCGGCCATCGGCCAGGCGCAAATCCGCAGGCGCCAGTTCGGCCAGTGGATACAGGACAAAGGCCCGTTCCTGCAGGTGGTAATGCGGAACCTTGAGGCGCGGCTCATCGATCAGTCGATCGCCAAACAGCACGATGTCCAGATCCAGCGTACGAGGGCCCCAACGCTCCAGGCGCTCACGACCCTGTCCGTTCTCGATGGCTTGCAGCGCATCGAGCAGTTCCAGCGGGGCGAGTGTGCTGTCGAGGGCGGCGACCGCGTTGGTGTAACGCGGTTGGCCGGGTAGCAGCGAATCGCTTTGATAGAAAGCGGACACATCGACCAGCTCGGTCTGCGGTAAACGCGCCAGCGCTTCGACGGCGCTGCGCAATTGTTCGGTGGGGGCAGCCAGATTGCTGCCCATGCCGATGTAGATGCGTTCCATGGATTTACTCGCCCGAGACGCTCGGTGCGCCGGCAGCGCGTTTGCGCTTGGCGCCACCGCTGCGGCGACGTTTGCGGGGGGCGCCGGTGCCGTCGTCCTTGCCGCTGAGGTCGCGGATCATGTCGCGACGTTCGCTGTCATTGGCGTCCTGATAGTCCGTCCACCATTCGCCCAGGCCATCGGTCTGCTCGCCGGCGCTTTCGCGCAGCAGCAAGAAGTCGTAACCGGCGCGGAAGCGTGGGTTGTCCAGCAACAGGTCGGCACGCTTGCCGCTGCGGCGTGGCAGGCGCTCTTGCATGTCCCAGATCTCACGGATCGGCATGGTGAAGCGTTTTGGAATCGCAATGCGCTGACACTGTTCGGCAATCAGCTCGTGAGCCGCTTCCTGCATGGCCGGAATCGGCGGCATGCCGCGTTCTTGCAGGCGCAATACGCGAGCCGGCAGGGCAGGCCACAACAGGGCGGCAAACAGGAACGCCGGGGTCACCGGTTTGTTCTGCTTGATCCGCAGGTCCGTGTTGATCAGCGCTTCGCTGATGAGGGTGTGGGTATACGTCGGGTTGTATTCGAGCGCCTCGGCACTGGCCGGGAACAGCGGATCGAACAGTTGCAAGTCGACCAGCATCTCGAAGGTGTCCGCGGCGTGGCCGGAGAGGAACAGCTTGAGCACTTCTTCGAACAGACGGGCCGACGGGATCTCGCGCAGCATCGGTGCCAGTTCGCGAATCGGCAGGGCACTGTGTTTTTCGATACCGAAATTCAACTTGGCGGCAAAACGCACGGCCCGCAGCATCCGCACCGGGTCTTCCTGGTAGCGCTGCTTCGGATCGCCGATCAAGCGGATCAGGTGATTGCGGATGTCGTGTACGCCGTTGGCGTAGTCGAGGATGCGCTCGCTGACCGGATCGTAGTAGAGGGCGTTGATGGTGAAGTCGCGGCGTTGCGCGTCTTCTTCCAGCGTGCCATAGACGTTGTCGCGCAAGATGCGCCCGCTTTCATTACGGGAAGACTGGTTGCTGTCTTCTTCCTCGTCGTTTTGCGGGTGATTGGCGCGGAAGGTCGCGACTTCGATGATTTCTCGACCGAAGTGGATGTGCACCAGTTTGAATCGACGGCCGATGATCCGCGCGTTGCGGAATTCGGCACGCACCTGTTCAGGTGTGGCGCTGGTGGCAACGTCAAAGTCTTTGGGCGTGATGCCGAGCAGCATGTCACGCACGCAGCCGCCGACCAGGTAAGCCTGATAACCGGCGTTCTGCAGGCGTTCGACGATATTCACCGCGTAACGGCTGAATTGCGCCTTTTGCAGCGAGTGTTGGCCGCTGTTGAGCACTTCAGGCGTACTGCGAATGTGTTGCGTATGACGCTTGGGAGAACGGAATGACTGGAACAGCTTCTTCAGCATGGGATGCACTGTTTGAAGGAATGTTCGGCCATAACAGAAGAATGACCGCATGATGGGCGGGGATTCTAGCATTTAGTCGAGGGATGGTGTAGGAAGCTGCGCAAGCAGCTGAAGGGGATATCTGGCAGACGCTATCCGTGTAGCCGGTGACGAGCAACACGAGGCTGCGTCCGGCGGCGAAGCCGTCGTCATTGCGGTGTTTCAGATGAAACGGGTCGTCTGTATTACGACTGCTGCGCAGCCGAACGCAGCCTCGCAGGCTCGACAGCTGCTACACGAGCCAACGCAGCCTCGCGTTGCTCGACAGCTGCTACAGGTCGGACGGGGGTTGGCAATTGCTGTCGCGTAAACGCCAGAAACTACAAGGGGAGCCGAAGCTCCCCAAGAAGTAGTTGCATGCTCTATTTTTATTATTGGTTTCGGGCTTTTTGTTTTTGTTAAGTGCCCTCGCCATGAAGATTTTCCTTCATGACCCTCCCAATCGGGAGCCAAGAGCAAACGGATTGCTTTGGTCGCTGTGCTGCAGTGATCTTGCGATCCAACCAGTTCAGGCACTGTCTGAGTGACAGTTTTTTATTATTCTCGGCCTGGTCGTGGGGCAAGCCCCAAATACAACGCCTCTCCAAAAGAATCAGTTAGCTGCGCCTCTCGCCGTCTTGTTTTTATTGTGCGTGAGTCGATTCGTCTTATTTTTATTGTCTTTTGCATTGCTTGTTATTGTTCTTGTACTAAACATATAGCAGGGTGCGTGCCAACTTTTGCGAACCCCAATAAAACAAGGGGTTAGGTCGGTCGGTGGGGTTTTTCAGGGGCAAAAAAAACCGGGGCTTCGTTACCGTAAGCCCCGGCTTCTGTTACGTGATAAATCTGAGGTAACAGTTTTTTCAGCGTGTCACGTGTTACCCACGCCTCAGACAGGTGACGTTCAGCTCTCGCTGGCGACCCCGGTCTTGCGCCGTGGGATGCCCAGGCGCTGACGCCGCTCCCACAGGCATTTGCGGCTGACCCCGAGTTTGCGGGCCAGCTCGGTTTCGGTCATGTGGTCCTGGTGCTCGAGAACGAAGTGCTGGAAATAATCTTCCAGTGACAAGTCTTCGGTTGGCTCATGACTGGAATTACCGCCGTTGTTGCCCTGCTGCGGCGCCAGGCCGATGAACTCGTCCTCTTCCAGATCGCTCAGCTCGATGTCGATACCCAGCAGTTCAGCAGAGATTTCCGGGCTCTCGCACAGGATGACCGCGCGCTCGACCGCGTTTTCCAGCTCGCGAACGTTACCGGGCCAGGAATAATGACGAATCGCTTGCTCGGCATCCGCGGCGAATTTCAGGTCGGTGCGGTTGATCCGCGCGCTCTGTCGCGCCAGGAACGCATTGGCGATTTCGTTCACGTCCGCACCGCGCTCGCGCAAGGCTGGCAGCTTCAGGGCGATCACATGGAGGCGGTAATACAAGTCTTCGCGGAACTGGCCGATTTTTGCCAGGCTCTTGAGGTCGCGGTGAGTCGCCGCGATCAGGCGCACGTCAACCTTCTGCGATTGAACCGAACCCACACGGCGAATTTCGCCTTCCTGCAACACGCGCAGCAGGCGAGCCTGGGCTTCGAGTGGCAGTTCGCCGATTTCGTCGAGGAACAGGGTGCCGCCGTCCGCCGCTTCCACCAGGCCGGCACGCCCGGCGCTGGCGCCGGTGAATGCGCCTTTTTCGTGACCGAACAGCTCGGACTCGATCAGGCTTTCCGGAATGGCCGCGCAGTTCACCGAAATCATCGGCGCCTTGGCGCGGCGGGACAGGTTGTGCAGGGCGCGCGCCACCAGTTCTTTACCGGTACCGGATTCGCCCTGGATCAGGACGTTGGAATCGGTTGGGGCGACTTTGCGAATTTTGCTGTACAGGTCCTGCATCGGCGGACACGAGCCAATGATGCCGATTTCGCCGTTGCTGTTGTCGGCACCCGCTTTCGCGGCGCCATTGCCGGCTTTACCCGCAGCAGGTTCACCGTTGGCTGGCAGCGATTGTCGGTCACGCAGGATCCGGGCGACGGCCTGGAGCATTTCGTCGTGATCGAAAGGCTTGGCAATGTAATCCACCGCGCCCATCTTCATTGAGTCGACCGCCGAACGCAGGCTGGCGTAGCTGGTCATGATCAGCACCGGGGTGCCTTGGCCGAGTTTGATCAACTCGGTGCCAGGTGCGCCGGGCAGGCGCAGGTCACTGACGATCAGGTCGAACGTGGGAATGGTGAAGCGTTCTTGTGCTTCCTGCACTGAACCGGCTTCGCTGACCTGGTACTGGTTGCGTTCCAGCAGGCGGCGCAAGGCGGAGCGGATAATTGTTTCGTCTTCGACGATCAAAATGTGCGGCATTGATTCGATACTCTCGACGGTCTCAGTTCACAGCGGACGTCGCTTCGACATGACGCGGCAAGGTCACCCTGATACGGGTGCCGCGTTGGCTTTGAACATCAGCCGGGCTGTCGATGGTGATTTGTCCATAATGCTCTTCAACGATGGAATAGACCAGTGCAAGGCCCAGACCGGTGCCTTCGCCAGGATCCTTGGTGGTGAAGAAAGGTTCGAACAATCGGTCCATGATGTTCTTCGGAATACCGCTGCCTTCGTCTTCCACGATCAGGTCGACCGTGTGTTCGCCGGCTTCGCTTTTAACCCGCACGGCGCTACCCGCAGGCGAGGCGTCGCGGGCGTTTGAGAGCAGATTGATGAGTACTTGGGCGAGTCGCTGCGGATCGCCTTCGACCCAGTGATCGGGGTCGCACAGATTATAGAACTGCACTTCGAAATTGCGTCGGTTCAAGGCCAGCAGGCCGATGGCATCTTGAGCCACTTCGGCCAGACAGACGGGTTCGTCGCTGTGCTGGTGACTGCCGGCGTGGGCGAAGCTCATCAGCGATTGAACGATGCGTGAGACGCGTTTGGTCTGTTCGAGGATCTGCCCGCTGATTTCCTTCAGCTCGCCATCGTCTTCGCGCTCTTCGCGCAGGTTCTGCGCCAGGCACGCAATGCCGGTAATCGGGTTGCCGATTTCATGGGCCACACCTGCCGCGAGTCGGCCGATGCTGGCCAGGCGCTCGGAATGCACCAGCTTGTCTTCGAGCATCTGGGTTTCGGTCAAGTCTTCCACCAGCAACACCAAACCGCTGTTACCCGGCGCCAGCGGTTCATCGATCGCCGCTTTGTGCAGGTTCAGCCAGCGAGTCTGGCCATCAAGGGCCAGGTGCTGCTTGTGCAAATGCTCGTCGGGCAGGTTGATGAAGCCTTGCAGCAGTTCTTTCCACGGATCGGCAATGGTGCTCAGGCGTGAACCGACCACACGCTGCGCGGCAATACCCGTCAGTTCCTCCATGGCTTTGTTCCACATGAGGATTTCCTGATCCTTGGCCAGCGAGCAAACGCCCATCGGCAGTTCTTGCAGGGTCTGGCGGTGATAGCGGCGCAGGGCATCGAGTTCGGCGGCCAGGCCGGTCAGCCGTGAGTGGTAATCCTCAAGGCGACTTTCGATGAAGTGAATGTCCTCGGTGACGTAGTTCTCGCCACCCGCCTTATAAGGCAGGAACGTCTCGACCATGTCTTGGGCAACGCTGGGGCCCATCAAGCCGGACAGGTTGGCTTCGATACGGTCACGCAAGCGACGCAAGGCGTAAGGCCGGCGCTCGTCGAACGGCAGATAGAGATCGCGCAGCGCCTGTTCGACTTCCTTCTGTGCAGCCTTGGCGCCCAAGGGTTTTGCCAGCTGCGTGGCGAATTCCTGGGGTGACGCGGCGTGCAGTTCGCGACGTTGCGGGCGACGTACATTGTCCACGGCGCAGGCTTCGGCGGCGCTGGCCTCTTCGGGGCTGGCGTTGGTAAACAGCGAGATCAGGGTGAACATCAGCACGTTGGCCGCCAGCGATGCGATGGCCGCCATGTGCCAGCTAGTGTCGTCCAGCACGTAGATCATGTTCAGCAGGGGAATGTAGAAGCCCTGCAGGTTGCCCACCAGTGGCAACAACATGGTCACCAGCCACACCAGAATCCCTGCCAGCAAACCGGCAATGAAGCCCCGGCGGTTGGCGGTCGGCCAGTACAGAACCGAGAGAACGCCTGGCAAGAACTGCAATGTGGCGACAAACGCGACGATGCCGAGATTGGCCAGATCCTGCTCCACGCCCAGCAGCAAGTAGAAACCGTAGCCGGCCATGATAATTGCGACGATCAGCGCCCGACGAGTCCACTTCAGCCAGCGGTAGATATTGCCTTCGGCCGGTGGTTGATAGAGCGGCAGCACCAGGTGGTTCAGTGCCATCCCGGACAGCGCCAGGGTGGTGACGATGATCAGGCCGCTCGCTGCCGACAAACCGCCGACATACGCCAGCAGCGCCAAGGCTTTGCTGTTGGCGGCGATGCCGATGCCAAGAGTGAAATACTCAGGATTAGTCGTGGCGCCGAGTTTCAGCCCGGCCCAGAGAATCAGCGGCACCGCCAGGCTCATCAGCAGCAGAAACAGCGGCAAACCCCAGCTGGCACTGACCAGCGAGCGCGGGTTGAGGTTTTCGGTAAACGTCATGTGATACATGTGCGGCATCACGATTGCCGAAGCAAAAAACACCAGCAGCAGCGTGCGCCACGGACCTTCTTGCAGCGGGGTGTGCAAGGCGGCGAGGGCGGTCTGGTTTTGCAGCAGCCACAGTTCAAGCTGTTGCGGGCCGTCGAACACGCCGTACAGCGCATACAGGCCGACGCCGCCAATGGCGATCAGTTTGATGACCGATTCGAAGGCAATCGCGAACACCAGGCCTTCATGTTTTTCTCGGGTGGCGATGTGGCGCGAGCCGAAGAAAATCGTAAACAGCGTAATCAGGGCGCAGAAACTCAGGGCCACGCGATGTTGAACCGGTTCGCGAGTAAGGATGCCGATGGAGTCGGCCACGGCCTGAATCTGCAACGCCAATAACGGCAGGACGCCGATCAGCATGAAAATCGTCGTCAGCGCGCCGGCCCAGGTGCTACGGAAACGGAACGCGAACAGGTCGGCCAGGGACGACAACTGATAAGTGCGAGTGATTTTCAGGATTGGGTACAGCAACACCGGTGCCAGCAGAAATGCGCCGGATACCCCCAGGTAGCTGGACAGAAAGCCGTAACCGTACTGGTAGGCCAGGCCGACCGTGCCGTAAAAAGCCCAGGCGCTGGCGTAGACGCCCAGCGACAGGGTGTACGTCAGCGGGTGGCGAATGATCGCCCGGGGGATCATGCCCCGTTCACTGACCCAGGCCACGCCGAACAGCACCGCCAGGTACGCGGCGCTGATCAGGATCATCTGGGTCAGGCTAAAGCTCATCGGCATCTTTTTGGCTCTGCAGGATGAAGGTCACAACGATCAGGATCAGCCAGAGCAAATAAGGGCGATACCAGGCGCCAGTGGCGTCGATCCACCAATCCATGATGGCCGGGGAGAACAGATAAATCCCCACTACCAGGAGCAGGACCAAGCGATAGATGTACATCCCGGCCTCTCTTTTTTATGCGTGTGCCCGAAAACGTGCGGCGATGGTAACGGATGGGCGCGCCACTGCAAGTGCGATCACTGCAGTTGCGCCTCGGGCAGGTTCAGTGTGCGCGGGATCAGCGACGCATCCCAGTGGGCAATGCCCCAGTCCAACACTTCCCGTGGGGTGGCGTAAGCCAGTTCGGTACCGGGTTTTTGCCCGAGTGCGCGTAAGGCACGCAACAACAAAGGTGTCGCCTGATCTTCGGTCAACGGCGGCGATCGGTAGGATTTGCCGAGTTTGTTGCCATCGGGCTGGGTAATCAGCGGGATGTGCAGATAACGCAGTTGGCGCAGGCCGAGCAGTTCTTGCAGATAGAGCTGGCGCGGCGTGGAGTCCAGCAGGTCGGCACCCCGCACGATATCGGTGATGCCTTGCCAGGCGTCATCCAGGACGACGGCCAGTTGATAGGCATACAGCCCGTCGCGGCGGCGAATCACAAAATCGCCCACCTCGCGACCCAGGTGCTGACGGTATTCGCCCTGGACGCGGTCGGTGAAGTGGTATTCCAGTTCAGGGACGCGCAGGCGAATCGCGGCGTCTTCGGTGCCATGGCCGGCATTGCGGCACAGGCCCGGATAAATGCCGTGATAAGGCTCCAGCTGTTTTCGCGAGCAGGTACAGGCGTAAGCCAGGCCATGGTTGAACAGGCTGTTGAGCACTTCGGCGTAGGCGTCGTGCCGTTCACTCTGGCGGACCATCTCGCCGTCCCATTCAAAGCCATAGCTTTCCAGGGCATTGAGGATCGCCGCTTGAGCGCCGGGTTCTTCCCGTGGCGGGTCGAGGTCTTCCATGCGCATCAGCCAGCGGCCCCCCACCGAGCGGGCGTCGAGGTATGAAGCGAGTGCGGCGACCAGCGAACCGAAATGCAGGTGGCCGCTGGGGGTAGGGGCGAAGCGCCCGATGTAAGCGGAAGAGATGATGGCAGTCATGAGGGGCGATTACGTTGTCTGGTCGTATTGAGCATGGCTTGAAGCCGTCATCGCGAGCAAGCTCGGCTCCTGCAGGAAGTCGCGCCAGCCTTTGTAGGAGCCGAGCTTGCTCGCGATGGCGATTTTAAAGACAACAGGTATCTTCAAATACCAGAAACAAAAACGGAGCGTTCGCACGCTCCGTTCTTCGTTCAAGTCGATGTTACTTGCCGACTTGCTTTTCCTTGATTTCCGCCAGGGTCTTGCAGTCAACGCACATGTCGGCGGTAGGGCGGGCTTCCAGTCGCTTGACGCCAATTTCGACGCCGCAGGACTCGCACCAGCCATATTCTTCGTCTTCAATCAACTGAAGGGTTTTGTCGATCTTCTTGATCAACTTGCGCTCGCGGTCGCGGGCGCGCAGTTCGAGGGCGAACTCTTCTTCCTGGCTGGCACGGTCTGCCGGATCCGGGAAGTTGGCTGCCTCGTCCTTCATGTGATCAACCGTGCGGTCGACTTCCTGCATCAAGTCCTGTTTCCACTTGTTCAGGACCTTGGTGAAGTGCGCGCGCATGGGCTTGCCCATGTACTCCTCGCCCTTCACTTCTTTGTAGGGTTCGAAGCCGCTGATCGTCGGGCTCGGTTGTTGCTTTGCTTGGGTGGACATGAAATAGACCGCCTCTACTCTTGTAATCCATCTGCGCAGGATTGCTCCATCACCGACACCTGCCGGCCCCGCGGCTGCAAGCGGGCGAACTTACCAGATCAAATCGGACCGCGCTACTCCCGGATGTCGAGGTAGTGGCCCGCAGGCCTTGCAAATCATTGCAAAGCCTTGTCTGGTGGTGCTGGAGACCTGATCAAATATTGATTTTAGTCAAACTTGGGGTACTCGTTTGGGTCGTTTGTGGCCGGGCTTATTAACGGTTGTGACCGCTTTAGGTTCTCGCTCGTTCCTGTGCTTGGGTAGAATTGATTTTTTTCTCTGTTGAAGGAAGGCTAATGGCTCAGTCCTACAGTGCCCGCAGTCGCGCGATCGAACCTTTTCACGTCATGGCGTTGCTGGCACGGGCCAATGAGCTGCAAGCCGCCGGTCACGACGTGATCCACCTGGAAATCGGCGAGCCGGACTTCACCACCGCCGAACCGATCATTCAGGCCGGCCAGGCCGCGTTGACGGCGGGGAAGACCCGTTACACCGCCGCACGGGGCATTCCCGAGCTGCGAGACGCCATCTCCGGTTTCTATCAGCAGCGGTATGGGTTGAACATCGACCCTCAACGAATCCTCATCACCCCCGGCGGTTCGGGTGCTTTGTTGCTGGCCAGCGCCTTGCTGGTGGACCCGGGCAAGCACTGGCTGCTGGCGGACCCCGGCTACCCGTGCAATCGCCACTTCCTGAGATTGGTGGAAGGCGCGGCGCAGCTTGTTCCAGTAGGTCCTGAGGTGCGTTATCAACTGACCCCTGATCTGGTGGCGCGTCATTGGGACCACGACAGTGTCGGCGCATTGGTAGCGTCCCCGGCCAACCCGACCGGGACGATCCTGACCCGTGACGAGCTGGCGGGGTTATCGCAGGCGATCAAGGTTCGCCATGGTCATCTGGTGGTGGACGAGATCTATCACGGCCTGACCTATGGCACCGATGCGGCCAGCGTGTTGGAAGTCGATGACAACGCCTTTGTGCTGAACAGTTTTTCAAAGTACTTCGGCATGACCGGTTGGCGGCTCGGCTGGCTGGTGGCGCCGGAAGCGGCAGTCGGCGAGCTGGAAAAACTCGCGCAAAATCTCTATATCAGCGCGCCGAGCATGGCCCAGTATGCCGCTCTGGCTTGCTTTGAACCGGCGACCATCAGCATTCTCGAAGAGCGTCGCGCCGAGTTTGGTCGTCGTCGCGATTTCCTGCTGCCGGCCCTGCGTGAATTGGGATTCGGCATTGCCGTGGAGCCTGAGGGCGCGTTCTATTTGTATGCGGATATCAGCAAGTTCGGCGGAGATGCCTTCGCGTTCTGCCGGCACTTCCTCGAAACCGAGCATGTGGCATTTACTCCGGGGCTGGATTTCGGGCGATATCAGGCTGGGCACCATGTGCGTTTTGCCTACACCCAAAGCCTGCCGCGCCTGGAAGAAGCGGTCGAGCGGATCGCTCGTGGATTGAAGAGTTGGCAAGGCTGATGCGTTTTCATCCTCCCCTCGAAAAAGGGCGACTTATCCGCCGTTACAAGCGTTTTCTTGCCGATATCGAAACCGTTAGCGGCGAGTTGCTGACCATTCATTGTCCCAATACGGGCTCGATGCTCAATTGCCAGGTCGAAGGCGGGCAGGTCTGGTTCAGCCGCTCCAATGACCCGAAGCGCAAGTTGCCCGGTACCTGGGAGGTTGGCGAAACCCCGCAAGGGCGCCTGTTTTGCGTTAACACCGGGCGAGCCAATGGTTTGATCGAAGAGGCGCTGCGCGGCGGTGTCATCAGCGAGTTGAACGGTTTTACCGAACTGAAGCGCGAAGTCGCCTACGGTCAGGAAAGAAGCCGAATCGATTTCCGCCTCGATTACCCCGGCGGTCCTGCTTATATAGAAGTCAAAAGCGTCACCCTGGGTTTTGACGGCTCATCGGTAGCTGCGTTTCCCGACGCCGTTACCCAGCGCGGGGCCAAGCATTTGCGTGAATTAGCGCATCTGGCCCGTGACGGGATTCGCGCGGTTCAGTTGTATTGCGTCAACCTGACCGGCATCGACGCGGTACGTCCAGCAGAGGAAATCGATTCGGCCTACGCGGTGGCCTTGCGTGAGGCGGTCGCGTGCGGGGTCGAGGTGCTGGCCTATGGTGTGCGGTTGACCCATGAAGAGATGGTGGTCGATCGGCGTCTGGACGTGCTGCTCAACGGCTAAAGGCTGACCCAGATGCCTTGCGCGTCTTCGCGGCAGGGCACGGTGGTCAATGATTGGCCCGCGCAGGGGCCGGAAACGCACTCGCCGTCTTCAATCAGAAACAGTGCGCCGTGGGTGGCGCACTGGATCAGGCTGTTGCTGGGGTCGAGAAAGCTGTCTGGCGTCCACTCCAGGCCAACGCCGCGGTGCGGGCAGCGATTGATGTAGACGTAGACCTGGCCAGCCCGGCGTACGGCGAAGAGCTTCTGGCCGTCGATGTCGAAACCGCGACTGCTGGCGTCAGCCAATTCGGCGCCGGTGCAAAGAAACTTCATGTCTATCCTCAAGTCCTGCGTCTCGTGACCAGATATGTCCGAGCTTGACGTTCAAATGCAAACAATTATCAAATGGCCGCCTTGCCCGTCGGGCGCAGGTGCCAGTGGCCGAGAATACTTGGCCTGCCATCTCGATGCCTGGGAAAACTTTAAAGGAAGCTGTTTATGCGCCTGAGTACCCGCGTTGCTGCGCTCTGTGTCGGACTTCTCGTCAGCCACCACGGCGCAGCGGCCGAGTTGCCACAACGTTGGGTCAGTGCCGGTGGCGCATTGTCCGAGTGGGTGAGCGCGCTGGGGGGCGAATCGAAGCTGGTCGGCGTCGACACTACCAGTCAGCATCCTGAAAGCCTCAAGTCGCTGCCAAGCATTGGCTATCAGCGGCAGTTGTCGGCGGAGGGTATCTTGAGCTTAAGCCCGCAGATACTGATCGGCACCGAAGAAATGGGTCCGCCGCCCGTGCTGTCGCAGATTCGTAATGCCGGGGTGCAGGTCGAATTGTTCTCGGCGCAGCCGGATTTGCCGACATTGCAGGGTAACTTGCAGCACCTGGGCCAGTTGCTTGGGGCTGAAGATCAGGCTGCGCAGGCGTTCCAGCGTTATCAGGAGCAACTTGAACAACAAAAAGTCCGGGTGACCAAGGTGCAGCTGACGAAAAAATCACCGGGCGTGTTGGTGTTGCTCGGTCATGCAGGCGGCAAGCCGCTCATCGCAGGCAAGGACACCGCGGCCGATTGGATACTGCGACAGGCCGGCGGCCACAACCTGGCAACGCATACTGGTTACAAACCTTTTTCAGTCGAGTCGCTGGTCAGCCTGGACCCGGAGGTGCTGGTGTTTGCTGACCGGGCACTGACCGGTGATGCGGCGCGGGCCGCGCTGTTCAAGGAAAACCCGATGCTGTCCTCGACCCGTGCGGCGAAGGACGGTCGAGTCATGGAGCTGGATCCGACGTTGTTGGTGGGCGGGTTGGGGCCGCGGCTGCCGGAAAGCCTGAAAAAACTGTCTGACGGGTTCTTCCCGGGCACCGTCGGCCAATGACTCTCCTGATTAAACCTCGTGCGTTGTTCATTGGCCTGAGCCTTTTGTGTTTGCTGGCGATCTGGCTGTCATTGGCGCTGGGTCCGGTCAGCTTGCCGTTGCTCGATACCGCGCACGCAGTGCTGCGCCTGGCCGGATTGCCGATTGCACCGCAAGGCCTTGAGCAAGCCGAATTGATCGTGGGGCAGATCCGTCTGCCGCGAACCTTGCTGGGGTTGGCGGTGGGGGGCGTGCTGGCGCTCTCCGGTGTGGCCATGCAGGGCCTGTTTCGTAACCCGTTGGCCGATCCGGGATTGGTGGGGGTGTCCAGCGGCGCCGCATTGGGTGCGGCCATCGCGATTGTGGGCGGGTCGATGTTTGGCGGCCTGCCTGAGTCGTTCGGGCCTTACCTGTTGTCGGTGTGTGCGTTTCTCGGTGGGTTGGGTGTGACAGCACTGGTGTATCGGCTCGGTCGACGCAACGGTCAGACCAACGTCGCAACCATGTTGCTGGCCGGTATCGCCTTGACCGCTCTGGCGGGCTCGGCGGTGGGGTTGTTCACCTACCTGGCGGACGACGCGACCCTGCGTACGCTGACGTTCTGGAATCTGGGCAGCCTTAACGGCGCCAGTTACGCGCGTCTCTGGCCATTGCTGCTGGTGAGCACGGGCGTGGCGCTCTGGCTGCCGCGTCGAGCCAAAGCCTTGAATGCATTGTTGCTGGGGGAGTCGGAAGCCGGCCATTTGGGCATCAACGTTGAAGGGCTCAAGCGCGAATTGGTGTTCTGTACCGCCTTGGGTGTCGGCGCGGCGGTGGCGGCGGCGGGGATGATCGGGTTTGTCGGCCTGGTGGTGCCGCACCTCGTGCGCTTGCTGGCCGGTCCTGATCATCGGGTGTTGCTGCCTGCCTCGGTGCTCGCCGGTGCCAGTCTTCTGCTGTTCGCCGATCTGGTGGCGCGCCTGGCGTTGGCGCCCGCCGAATTGCCGATCGGTATCGTCACGGCCTTTATCGGTGCGCCGTTTTTTCTGTTTTTACTGCTCCGGAGTCGCGCCTGATGTTGCGCACGCAAAACCTGCAAATCCGTCGGGGCAGCAAGACTGTACTGGCGGACATCACGCTCGAACTTCGGCCAGGTGAAGTGCTTGGTGTGCTCGGCCCTAATGGCGCCGGCAAAAGTACCTTGCTCGGTGCCTTGTGCGGGGAGTTGCACGCCGACCAAGGCAGTGTCTGGCTCGATGATCGCGAATTGAATCACTGGGCCGCACCGCTGCGCGCACAGCGGCTGGCGGTACTGCCGCAGGTGTCGACGCTGGACTTTGCCTTTCGTGTTGAAGAAGTCGTGGGTATGGGGCGTTTGCCCCATCAAAGCGGTCGAGTGCGCGATGACGAGATCGTTGCCTGCGCCCTGCGCGCCGCTGATGCCGGGCACCTGAGTGGTCGCAGCTATCTGGCCTTGTCCGGCGGCGAGCGTCAGCGCGTGCATCTGGCGCGGGTGCTGGCGCAGCTCTGGCCGGGTGAGGTGGGCCAGACGCTGCTGCTCGATGAGCCGACATCGATGCTCGACCCGCTGCATCAACACACCACCTTACAAGCGGTGCGCGAGTTTGCCGATCACGGCGCGGCGGTGCTGGTCATCCTGCATGATCTGAATCTGGCGGCGCGTTACTGTGATCGTCTGTTGCTGCTTGAAGGCGGGCGCCCGGTTGCGCTGGATACGCCGCAGCACGTCTTGAAGCCTGAGTCGCTCAAAGCAGTGTTCGGGCTGGAAGTGTTGGTGCAGCAGCACCCGGAGCGCGGGCATCCGCTGATCATCGCCCGCTGAAAAATATATCGGGTTGAACATGCCTCTGGTGCCGGTTTTTCACAGGCAAAAAAAGACCCGGCAAGAGCCGGGTCAAATAACCGTGATTAGCCTGATGAGGAGATATCTGAGAGTCCGAACCAAGGGCTGTTCAAATATCGACCAGTCTCGCGACCAGCTGGTGGTAATCATAGCGATTCTCATTACCATGTCAACCGCTGTTTTTCAGTTTCTTTGAGATGCCTCGTCAATTCGGTTCAAAGCCAATGATTTCAAGCCTTGTGGCGCGAGGAAATCGCCTCCAGCTGTTTGTTCAAGGCTTCTTTGCGCTCGGCGGGAATGTCATTCCAATGCACGTCCATCAGTGCGCCTTCGATCGCATACAACAACACCTTGGACGCCCGAAAACCGCGCGTACGCACGGCCCGATAAGCATCCACCGCCCCGAGGCGACGCAAGTCCGACGCACTGTGGATGCCCACGGCATGCAGCCACTGTGCTGACGTCTTGCCAAGATTCTTCAGGTGTTGCAGTTCATCATTCATCAAGCCTCCTTGCGACGGCCGAACGGTGCGTGGGCGAGCCTATCAGGAGTGTAGCCATCAGTAGGAAAAGCGTGATTGTTTGGTCGTTTTCGACGCAAAAGCTTCTAAGAGGAAGACACCAGTCATTGAGTAAAAAGCATTGCGAATGCAGTGGGGGCGGGTGTCGGAAGTCGAACCTGGGGCAGTCCACACGGCATCCAGCGCAAAGCGGGGGCGCTGGATTTGTTGGGTAGAGCGTCGTTTTTAGCGGGTGCGATAACGCAGGCGAGTGCCGAAGTTCATCGACATAAGAATCTCGTCTGCACTCAGCTCTGGCGGGAAGTAGGCACCGGAGATTTGAGCATGTGCCAGGCTGGCACCTTCCAGTGAGGCGTTACGAAAATCGATGCCGCGCAAATCGGCGGAGCGAAAATAGGCATCGGTGAAGTCGACACCATCAGCGTTCAGCTCGCGCAAGTCCAGGCCTCGGAAATCGCCACCGACCATGTCGACAGTTCCGTAGTTGGCGCGTTCGGCGTTGAAGCCTGCGATGTCATCTTTGTGCAGCAAGGCATACAGCGGGGTGTCGAGAAGTTTGGGCTGGCTCATGTCGCATCACCTGATGGTTTTATGACGCCAGTATAGTGCCACTATTTGGCAGCCGTGAAGCCAGCGGAGGCCTCACGGCTGAAATAGTTTTTACAGACCTGGCATGCGTTGACGAATTTGCGCGACGACCGTGTCGAGCGTCCCGCTTTCATTGGTCTGAACGCGTTTGCTGTACAGAATCTCTGCTGGCGTCAGCGGTTCGCGATTGGCTTGCTGGGCTGCGATAACGGTCAGGTTGGCGTCAGACGGATCCTTTTTGTCTGCCTGGCGCAGGGCCAACCAGCTCTCGATCACGGCTTGCGGTGCATGGCAATCAAGGATCAGGAACGGAGCGCCAGTGGCTTCGGCGACTTTTGCCGCGTTTTCGCGCTGGTCGTGCTTGAGGTAAGTGGCATCGATCACCACCGGAAAACCGGCGCGCAGGATGACCGCAGCAATCTCGTGAAGACGGCTGTAGGTGGTGGCGCTGGCGTCGGCGCTATAAATGCCGGCCTGCGGGTCATTCGCGACGGTTTGTTCGCCGAACAGACGCTTGCGCTCTACATCCGAGCGAAGACGAATGGCGCCCAACGCTTCTACCAGGCGCATTGCTACGTGGCTCTTGCCGACAGCGGACACGCCGTGGGTGATGGCCATGAAACGCGAGGGAATGGTGCTGTAGCTTTCCGCGAGGTTGGCGTAGTTGCGGTATTGGCGCAGGGTCGTGGCGCGTTGTACCGGGTCGGCTTCGGCCGGCATGCTGAACAGGCTCACCTTGGCGCGAACCAGTGCGCGATAGGCTTTATAGAAGTTCAGCAGCTCAAGGCCCTGGTAGTCGCCGGTCAGCTCCAGGTACTGGCTGACGAAACGGCGCGCGAGGCATTTCAAGCCACGGTCTTCCAGGTCCATCGCCAGGAAACCGGTGTCGGCATAAACGTCGGTGAAGCGGAACGGTTCGTTGAACTCGATGCAGTCGAAGATCACGACCTTGCCATCGATTACTGTCGCGTTGCCGAGGTGGATATCACCGTGGCATTCACGAATGAAACCTTCGGCCTTGCGCTGGGCGAACAGCGGCTTGAGGCGTTCGAAGCTGCTTTCGGCCCAGGCTTGCAGGGCGTCCAGTTGTACCAGGTCGGCCTTGTCGCTGAGGAATGGACGGATCTGTTCGAAGTTCTGGCGTACGGGTGCCATAACGCTGTCGGGGGTGCCGGCTTCGTGTTCGGCAGGCACTTTCGGTGCGTTGAGGTGGAAATGAGCAATCTGCGCGGCCATCTCGTCGATGTGGGCGGTAGTCAGTTCGCCATTGGCCTGCAGGGTGCTGAGCAATTGGCTCTGTGGGAACTGACGCATTTTCAGCGCGAAATCGACTACAGGGCCGTCGCCACCGAACTGCGGTGCTTCGGCGCTGCCGGTGATTGGCAACACTTGCAGGTACAAGTCGTCGGTCAGGCGCTGGTTGAGGCGCAGTTCTTCACCGCAGAAATGCTCACGTGCATCCAGGCTGGTGAAGTCGAGGAAACCGAAATTCACCGGCTTCTTCACTTTATAAGCAAAGGGGCCTGTGAGGATGACCCAGGAAATATGGGTCTCGATGACCTGGAAACCGTCTACCGGGTGCGGGTAGAGGGCCGGGTTTTGCAGGGCAGCAATCAGGGACTGGCTCACAGGCGATCCTTCAGAGTCTGGGAAAAATTCAAGGCCGCCATTATGGCCGCAAGTCCGCCTGACGCAAACCTCGGAGGGCTCCTGTTGAGTATTAATAAAGTGCGTATAATCCGCCGCCATGACTCGTACTCGATCCCCCCGCACTCCAAAAAAACCACCTTCCCGGGGCCTGCACCCGTGGCTGGGCTGGGCCCTTAAACTCAGTCTGGTCGGCCTTGTGGTGCTCGCCGGATTCGCGGTTTACCTCGACGCTATCGTCCAGGAAAAGTTCTCCGGCAAACGCTGGACCATTCCGGCCAAGGTGTATGCACGCCCGCTGGAGCTGTTCACTGGCCAGAAGCTGAGCAAGGAAGACTTTCTCACCGAACTCGACGCCTTGGGCTACCGGCGCGAAAGCGTGAGCAATGGCCCTGGTGCGGCGTCGGTCAACGGCAATACCGTCGATCTGAACACCCGTGGCTTCCAGTTCTATGAAGGCCTGGAGAAACCTCAGCCCGTGCGCGTGCGTTTCTCCGGCGACTATGTTGCTGAACTCTCGGCGACCAACGGTTCGAAGCTTTCCGTGGTGCGCCTTGAACCGCTGATGATCGGCGGTATTTACCCGAAAAATCTGGAAGACCGCATCCTGATCAAAATTGATCAGGTCCCGCCGTATCTGCTGGAGACCCTGGTCGCCGTGGAAGACCGGGATTTCTATAGCCACTGGGGCGTGTCACCCAAGTCGATTGCACGCGCTGTCTGGGTCAACACGTCTGGCGGCAAGATGACCCAGGGCGGCAGTACGCTGACGCAACAGTTGGTCAAGAACTTCTATCTGACCAGTGAGCGCAGCCTGACCCGTAAACTCACCGAAGCCATGATGGCGATGTTGCTTGAGCTGCATTACGACAAACCGGAGATTCTTGAGGCTTACCTCAATGAAGTGTTCGTCGGTCAGGACGGCCAGCGCGCGGTGCACGGTTTCGGTCTGGCCAGTCAGTTCTTCTTCGGGCAGCCGTTGTCCGAATTGAAACTGCATCAAGTTGCCTTGCTGGTGGGGATGGTCAAGGGGCCGTCCTATTACAACCCGCGTCGCAATCCTGAGCGAGCGCTTGAGCGGCGCAATCTGGTGCTCGATGTCCTCCAGGAACAAGGCGTCGCCACCGCCGAGCAGGTCGAAGCTGCGAAAAAAATGCCGCTGGGTGTAACGACACGCGGCAAGCTGGCCGACAGCTCGTTCCCGGGCTTTATCGACTTGGTCAAGCGCCAGTTGCGCGAAGACTACCGCGACGAAGACTTGACCGAAGAAGGCCTGCGGATCTTCACCAGTTTCGACCCGATTCTGCAGATGAAAGCCGAAGCTTCCGTCAACGACACCTTCAAGCGACTGTCCGGTCGCAAGGGTTCCGATGACGTCGAAGCGGCCATGGTCGTGACCAACCCGGAAACCGGTGAAGTCCAGGCCATGATCGGCAGCCGCCAGGCCAGTTTTGCAGGCTTCAACCGTGCGCTGGATGCGGTGCGCCCCATCGGCTCATTGATCAAACCGGCGGTTTATCTGACGGCGCTTGAGAAGCCTACCCAGTACACGCTGACCAGTTGGCTGTCGGACGAATCCTTCTCGGTCAAGGGCGCGGACGGTCAGGTCTGGAAACCGCAGAACTATGATCGCCGTTCCCACGGTACAGTGTTCCTGTATCAGGGGCTGGCGCATTCCTACAACCTGTCGACTGCGCGTCTCGGATTGGCAGTGGGTGTACCGAATGTCCTCAAGACCCTGGCGCGCCTGGGGGTAACTCGCGAGTTCCCGGCATTCCCGTCGATGTTGCTGGGGGCCGGTGGCATGACGCCAATTGAAGTGGCGACCATGTACCAGACGCTGGCCAATGGTGGTTTCAACACGCCGATGCGCGGGATTCGCAGCGTATTGACCGCCGAAGGCGAACCGCTCAAGCGCTATCCGTTCCAGATCGAACAGCGTTTTGATCCGGCTTCTATCTACCTGATCCAGAGCGCCATGCAGCGAGTCATGCGTGAAGGTACCGGCAGTTCGGTTTATAACGTGTTGCCAAAGACCCTGACCCTGGCCGGCAAGACCGGTACCAGTAACGACTCGCGGGACAGTTGGTTCGCAGGTTTCAGTCAGGACCTGCTGGCGGTGGTCTGGCTGGGCCGTGATGACAACGGCAAGACGCCGTTCACCGGTGCTACCGGTGCCTTGCAGGTCTGGACCAGCTTCATGCGTAAAGCCGATCCATTGCCACTGGACATGCCGCAGCCGGATAACGTTGTTCAGGCGTGGGTCGATTCGCATACCGGACAAGGCTCCGATGCCAACTGCCCGGGCGCCGTGCAGATGCCGTATATTCGCGGCAGCGAACCACCTCCCGGTGCAGCTTGCGGTGGCGAAGGCCCTGCTTCCGGCGAAACGGTGATGGATTGGGTCAAGGGCTGGATGAATTAAGCAAAGAGGGATTCACGTGAACAAGTGGTTGATACCAGCGGTTGCCGCCGTGGCATTGCTCAGCGGTTGTTCCACCGTACAACGCGGTTCGATTCCGGTTGAGGATTCCGGTACGGCTGTGTCCAACAGCGAGCGGATCTCGGCGAATGGCGGTTTCCGCAAGACGACAGTGAAGCGTCCTGTGCAAGCCCAGACCCAAACCCAGGCGATTCCGCAGGGCGACACCGGTGTGGTGGTGATGGTCCCGGGTGGCGGCGCCGTCACTTCGGCCCCGATCAGTACCTCGCCGATCACCCCAGGCCCGATTACTCCGGGGCCGATCGATACGTCGCCGGTCCAGTCGGCACCGATCAATCAGGGCAGCTACAGCATGCCGTCGACACCGAGCGGGATTCCTTCGGCCAGCGCCGGTGGCCTGTCGGCCGATGAGCAACTGGATGGCCCGGTGCTCGCGCTGTTGACCACGGCTCAGCAGCAACAGGCCAGCGGCGACCTCAACGGTGCTTCGTCCAGTCTCGAGCGCGCCCAGCGTGTCGCGCCGCGTGAGCCACAAGTGCTTTATCGCCTCGCTCAGGTGCGCATGGCTCAAGGTGATGCCGCGCAGGCTGAACAATTCGCTCGTCGTGGGCTGACGTTCGCCAATGGTCGTCCGGATCTTCAGGCCAGCCTGTGGGAATTGATCGCCCAGGCACGCGAGAAACAGGGTGATTCCAGCGGCGCTACGCTGGCCCGCCAGAAGGCCAAGGTTTCGCTGTGATGGATGCCCGCTTTCCGAAGATTGCCGAGCAGTTGCTGCTGATCGAGCGTGAATTGCGGGTGCAGGGGTGGTGGGATGAAGTCCCACCCTCCGCTGAAGCGCTTGCCAGTGTCGAGCCGTTTTCGGTCGATACGCTGGATTTTGAACAGTGGCTGCAATGGATTTTCTTGCCTCGCATGAAGATCATCCTCGAACAGGATTTGCCGCTGCCTAACGCTTCGGGCATTCAGGAGATGGCCGAAATGGTCTTCGCCGGGCGCAATGTCCAGGGCAAGGACCGGCAGCTACAAGTGCTGCTCAAAGAGTTCGATCTACTGATCACCGCCTCCCGCTAACACCGATCTCTGTAGGAGCCGAGCTTGCTCCGGGCGGCGTTCCGACGATAGCGGTGCAACATTCAACAGGCCGGTTGGGTGTTTCGCCCTCATCGCGAGCAAGCTCTGCTCCTACAGGTACTTACTGGCAGTTATCCGTAATCTGTTTCTGTGTTTCGCTGATGCGCTCCTGACGTTGTTGATCGGTCAGGCGGCGAATCTCGCCGTCCACATCTTCCCGAAGTCGCGGATTGTTCTGCAGTTGCGCCAGATTCGTTCGCGCCTGCATGCAAAATGTCTTCAACTGAGCTTGCTGCTCGGCGACCTGCTTTTTTACGTTGTTGTCGATGACCTGTTGATCGCCTATGGCGTTGCTGCGTGGCAGCGTCTGCGGATTGCTGACAGAAGAGGAGGGCGGCAGCACGGTGGTGGCCTCCTGTCCTTGGGGCGGTTGTGAATCAAAGTGCGTTACGCCTTGGGCATCGACCCATTTGTAGATCTGACCCGCCATGCATAAAGGGCTGATCAGCAGGCAGACCATGAAGAATGTCGTTCGCATGCCATTTCCTTGTCATTAGTTGCGCAATCCAAGCTAACACAGTGGCTGTTTAGCGATTTTTTCTTGCTTTCTCATGTGCTTACTTCAATAAAGCACATACACGACTTGACTTGCAGGGGACGAAACAGAAGAATCCAAAGTCCGCTGTAGAGGGACTGCCAGAAGCAGACCCACTCGGCAGATCATGAGGCGCACATCCGCGCCGACCTGTTACACCCGCAACGCGTTACCTCGCGCTGGGTGGGAAAAGCCCGCAACACTTGGGACGATCCCAATACTTGCTCAGTCAGTGCTGACGTAGTCGGCGACCACCGTCGCTCATGCTCTGCTGAGAAGTAAACCTATTAAGACCCGTCCCTGTTTATGTGGGCGGTATTCTGGCGTTTTAGAGGTGAACAACGTGGAGCTTTTATCTGGCGGTGAGATGCTCGTCCGCTTCTTGCGTGACGAAGGCGTCAAATATATCTACGGGTACCCGGGTGGTGCTCTTCTTCATGTCTACGATGCCCTGTTCAAAGAACCGGAAGTGACCCACATCCTGGTTCGTCACGAACAAGCGGCTACCCATATGGCTGACGGCTATGCCCGTGCCACCGGTAAAGCCGGCGTGGTACTGGTGACTTCCGGTCCTGGCGCAACCAATGCCATCACCGGTATCGCCACGGCTTATATGGACTCCATTCCGATGGTGGTTATTTCCGGCCAGGTGCCTAGCACCATGGTGGGTACCGATGCGTTCCAGGAAACCGACATGATCGGTATCTCCCGGCCGATCGTGAAGCACAGCTTCATGATCAAGCACGCGTCGGAAATTCCGGAAGTCATGAAGAAGGCCTTCTACCTGGCGCAATCCGGTCGTCCTGGTCCGGTCGTTGTCGATATCCCGAAAGACATGACCAACCCGGCCGAGAAGTACGAATACGTATTCCCGAAAAAAGCCAAGCTGCGTTCCTACAGCCCGGCCGTTCGTGGTCACTCTGGGCAAATCCGCAAGGCGGCAGAAATGCTCCTGGCGGCCAAGCGTCCTGTGATGTACGCAGGCGGCGGCGTGATTCTCGGTGGTGGCTCCGCGCCGCTGACCGAATTGGCGCAGATGCTCAACCTGCCAGTGACCAATACCCTGATGGGTCT
Organism: Pseudomonas sp. B21-040; assembly: GCF_024748695.1. NCBI lineage: Bacteria > Pseudomonadati > Pseudomonadota > Gammaproteobacteria > Pseudomonadales > Pseudomonadaceae > Pseudomonas > Pseudomonas sp. B21-040. The sequence continues at coordinate 5,658,679 of NZ_CP087176.1, read as the reverse complement.
GGGTGCCTACCCTGGCACCGACCGTCAGTTCATCGGCATGCTCGGTATGCACGGCAGCTACACCGCCAACCTGGCGATGCACCATGCCGACGTGATCCTTGCGGTCGGCGCTCGTTTCGATGACCGCGTGATCAATGGCCCGGCCAAGTTCTGCCCGAATGCCAAGATCATTCACATCGACATCGACCCGGCTTCTATTTCCAAGACCATCAAGGCTGACGTGCCTATCGTTGGTCCGGTCGAGAGCGTCCTGACCGAAATGGTCGCGATCCTCAAGGAAATCGGCGAGACCCCGAACAAGGAGTCCGTTGCCAGCTGGTGGAAGCAAGTTGACGAGTGGCGTGGTGATCGCGGCCTGTTCCCTTACGACAAGGGCGACGGCAGCGTGATCAAGCCGCAGACCGTGATCGAAACCCTGTGCGAAGTGACCAATGGCGATGCCTATGTCGCTTCGGATGTAGGGCAGCACCAGATGTTTGCTGCGCAGTACTACAAGTTCAACAAGCCGAACCGCTGGATCAACTCCGGTGGCCTGGGCACCATGGGCTTCGGTTTTCCGGCAGCCATGGGCATCAAGTTGAGCTTCCCGGAAGACGATGTCGTCTGTGTCACCGGCGAAGGCAGCATCCAGATGAACATTCAGGAACTGTCGACCTGTCTGCAATATGGTTTGCCGGTAAAAATCCTGATCCTGAATAACGGTGTGCTGGGTATGGTTCGCCAGTGGCAGGACATGAGCTATGGCAGCCGTCATTCTCATTCCTACATGGAATCGTTGCCTGACTTCGTCAAACTGGCAGAAGCTTACGGCCACATTGGCGTGCGCATCACCGATTCGAAAGATTTGAAGTCGAAGATGGAAGAGGCGTTTGCCATGAAAGATCGCCTGGTGGTGATCGATGTTTCGGTCGACACCAGCGAGCACGTCTACCCGATGCAGATCAAAGACGGCTCCATGCGCGATATGTGGTTGAGCAAGACGGAGCGTACTTAATCATGCGGCACATTATTTCCTTGCTTCTGGAAAACGAACCCGGCGCTTTGTCTCGCGTAGTCGGCCTGTTCTCGCAGCGCAACTACAACATCGAAAGTCTGACCGTGGCGCCAACCGAAGACCCGACCCTGTCGCGTCTGACGCTGACCACTGTCGGTCACGATGAGGTCATCGAGCAGATCACCAAGAACCTGAACAAGCTGATCGAAGTGGTAAAACTGGTCGACCTGTCGGAAAGTGCTCACATCGAGCGCGAACTGATGCTGGTCAAGGTCAAGGCCACCGGCGCCCAGCGCGCCGAGATCAAGCGCACTACCGATATTTACCGTGGGCAGATCGTCGATGTCAGCGCCAGCGTGTATACCGTTCAATTGACCGGTACCAGCGACAAGCTCGACAGCTTCATTCAGTCCATCGGCACTGCGTCGATTCTGGAGACCGTCCGTAGCGGCGTGACCGGTATTGCTCGCGGCGACAAAGTACTCAGCATCTAAACCAAATTAGCGAATGGCCTGAACGGCCTGGATATATAGGGGAATTTCATGAAAGTTTATTACGAAAAAGACTGCGACCTGTCCATCATCCAGGGCAAGAAAGTTGCCATCATCGGTTACGGCTCCCAGGGCCACGCTCAAGCGTGCAACCTGAAAGATTCCGGCGTTGACGTGACTGTTGGTCTGCGTAAAGGCTCGGCCACCGTTGCCAAAGCTGAAGCTCACGGCCTGAAAGTGACTGACGTTGCTTCCGCTGTTGCTGCCGCCGACCTGGTCATGATCCTGACCCCGGACGAGTTCCAGTCTGCCCTGTACAAGAACGAAATCGAGCCGAACATCAAGAAGGGCGCCACCCTGGCCTTCTCCCACGGCTTCGCGATTCACTACAACCAGGTTGTTCCGCGCGCTGACCTCGACGTGATCATGATCGCGCCGAAGGCTCCGGGCCACACCGTACGTTCCGAGTTCGTGAAGGGCGGCGGTATCCCTGACCTGATCGCTATCTACCAGGACGCCTCGGGCAACGCCAAAAACGTTGCACTGTCCTACGCTGCTGGCGTTGGTGGTGGTCGTACCGGCATCATCGAAACCACCTTCAAGGACGAGACTGAAACCGACCTGTTCGGCGAACAAGCCGTTCTGTGCGGCGGTACCGTTGAACTGGTCAAAGCCGGTTTCGAAACCCTGGTTGAAGCTGGCTATGCGCCGGAAATGGCCTACTTCGAATGCCTGCACGAACTGAAGCTGATCGTTGACCTCATGTACGAAGGCGGTATCGCCAACATGAACTACTCGATCTCCAACAACGCCGAATACGGCGAGTACGTGACCGGCCCGGAAGTAATCAACGCCGAATCCCGTCAGGCCATGCGCAACGCCCTGAAACGTATTCAGGATGGCGAATACGCCAAAATGTTCATCAGCGAAGGCGCAACCGGCTACCCTTCGATGACCGCCAAGCGTCGTAACAACGCCGCTCACGGTATCGAGATCATCGGCGAGCAACTGCGCTCCATGATGCCGTGGATCGGTGCCAACAAGATCGTCGACAAAGCTAAAAACTAAGTCACGCGCTTGTACGGAAAACGCGGCCTAGGCCGCGTTTTTTCGTTTGAGTTCGCCGGTTCTGGTATAAAGCTGCATCGTTTGTGGCCGAACCGTCGCCCCAGACACCTGTCGAAAACTTTCCACCCTGTTGCAAGGTAATGTCCATGAGCGAACGCCCCGAAGAGCCAAACCAGGCTTCTGACGCCGAAAGCCTGCTGCCCATCGATGAGCACATCGAAGAAGGGCATGACGCTGAAGGCCGTAAAGTCCGGCATCGTGGTATCTATCTTCTGCCGAACCTGTTCACCACTGCGAACCTGTTCGCAGGGTTTTATTCCATCATCAACTCGATGAGTGCCCAGGCCGCGTTGAGCGCCGGTGATTCGGTCAATGCGAGCAAGTACTTTGCTTTTGCGGCGATCGCGATTTTTGTCGCGATGGTGCTTGATGGTCTCGATGGTCGTGTGGCCCGGATGACCAATACCCAGAGCGCATTTGGTGCCGAGTACGACTCGCTGTCAGATATGGTCGCCTTTGGCGTCGCGCCGGCATTATTGGCGTTTGGCTGGGCCTTGGGTGATATGGGCAAGGTCGGCTGGATGGTTGCCTTCATCTATGTGGCGGGTGCGGCTTTGCGTTTGGCGCGCTTCAACACCCAGGTCGGCACTGCGGATAAACGCTACTTCATCGGTCTGGCCAGTCCGGCGGCGGCGGGTGTGGTTGCCGGGATTGTCTGGGCGTTCAGCGACTACGGCATCCAGGGTTCCAAGATGTCCTTCCTGGTTGCGCTGATGGTGGCTGCTGCCGGTATGCTGATGGTCAGCAATATCAAGTACAACAGCTTCAAGGAGCTCGACTTGAAAGGGCGCGTGCCTTTTGTGGCGATCCTGGCGGTGGTGTTGGTGTTTGCTGTGGTATTCAGCGATCCACCACGCATCCTGCTGCTGGTTTTCCTTGCTTACGCGGCCTCCGGTCCGGTGCAGTACTTGTTGCGTCTTCGTCGGCACAAAAACGCCGAGTGATGTAATTTCCCTCATACTCCGCAGTCTATGGGTGCATCTGTCCTCCAAAGCTGCGGAGTTGTCATGCTGATCAAAGTCCCCAAAGCGTCTGACTGCCATGAGTCGGACGTCACATCTGAAGCCTTCTATCTATCCCGTCGAAAAGTTCTTGGTGCTGCCGTTGCGGGCTTGGCGATAAGCAGCCTGCCTCGTTGGGCGTCGGCCGAAGATGTTGCTCGTTATGCAGACGTCGAGCCTGGCAAGGCACCTACCTGGTTTACTGAAAAGCTTCCCTCTACCAAATGGGGGGCGGTCAACGTCAAGGATGAGTCGATTACGCCATTCAAGGACGCGACCCATTACAACAACTTCTACGAGTTCGGCACTGATAAAGGTGACCCGGCTGCCAATGCCGGCGCACTGAAGACCGAGCCGTGGAGCGTTGTAGTGGATGGCGAAGTGGGCAAGCCTGGACGCTATGCGCTTGAAGACTTCATGAAGCCTTATCAGTTGGAAGAGCGCATCTACCGTCTTCGCTGCGTAGAGGCTTGGTCGATGGTCATTCCGTGGATTGGTTTTCCCATTTCGGCATTACTCAAGCAAGTGGAGCCAACCTCCAAGGCGAAGTACATTCGCTTCGAAACCCTCGAGGATCCCAAGAGTATGCCGGGGCAGCGTTCCGGCTTTGCCTTGATCGACTGGCCCTATGTAGAAGGGTTGCGTCTGGATGAGGCGATGAACCCGTTGGCGATTCTTGCGATCGGCATGTATGGGCGTGAGTTGCCCAATCAGAATGGAGCGCCGTTGCGTTTGGTGGTGCCCTGGAAGTATGGATTCAAAAGCATCAAATCCATTGTGCGTATCAGTCTGGTCAGCGAGCAGCCGAAAACAACATGGCAGAGCATTGCAGCGGATGAGTATGGTTTCTACGCGAATGTGAATCCTGCGGTTGATCATCCGCGTTGGACTCAGGCGCGGGAGCGCCGTTTGCCCAGTGGTTTGTTCAAGCCCAATGTGCGCGACACACAGATGTTCAACGGCTACGCGGATGAAGTCGCCTCTCTTTATACAGGGCTCGATTTGCGGAAGAACTACTGATGCGTTTTCCGGTTTGGCGTCTTGGCGTTTTTATAGTGGCAGCGGTGTGGCCGCTGCTTTGGCTGTATCAGGCCTGGACGGATGTGTTGGGCCCGGACCCAGGCAAAATTCTGGTTGATCGGCTTGGGTTGGGCACGCTTGTTTTGCTACTCATTACGCTCAGTATGACGCCCCTGCAAAAACTCACCGGGTGGGCAGGGTGGGTGGCTGTGCGAAGGCAGTTGGGGTTGTGGTGCTTTGCTTATGTGGTTCTGCATTTGAGTGGCTATACGGCGTTCATTCTAGGATTTGACTGGTCGCAGCTGGGTGTTGAGTTGCGCAAACGGCCATACATTATCGTCGGTACGCTGGCGTTTCTGTGTTTGCTGGCGTTGGCGGTGACATCTAATCGTTACAGTCAGCGGCGTTTGGGCGCACGCTGGAAGAAGCTGCATCGGCTCGTCTATGTGATTCTCGGGCTTGGGTTGCTGCATATGTTGTGGATCGTGCGTGCTGATCTGAAGGAGTGGACGGTATACGCCTCGATAGGGGCGTTGCTGTTAGTGCTGCGTGTGCCAGCAGTTGCCCGGCGAATCCCGCGGTTTGTGGCTAAAAAGGTACCGTCTGCACGAAAGGTGTAATTAAGTGTTGACGGCAGATTCAGGATGTCTATAATTCGCCCCACTTCCGGCGCAGTCGAAACGGAAAACTCCTTGGTAAACAAAGAGTTACGCAGTTTTCGGCAGTGAGTGGCTTCAGTTCATCGAAGTCCGAAAGGAGTTGAAAAAGAGGTGTTGACAGCAGCGTGTAACGCTGTAGAATTCGCCTCCCGCTACCGAGTGATCGGAAGCGCAAGTGGTTGAAGTTGTTAAAGATTTCCAAGCGAAACTTTGAAAACTTCTGAAAATAACCACTTGACAGCAACAGAGGCTGCTGTAGAATGCGCGCCTCGGTTGAGACGAAAGATCTTAACCAACCGCTCTTTAACAACTGAATCAAGCAATTCGTGTGGGTGCTTGTGGAGTCAGGCTGATAGTCAACAAGATTATCAGCATCACAAGTTACTCCGCGAGAAATCAAAGATGTAACCAACGATTGCTGAGCCAAGTTTAGGGTTTCTTAAAAACCCAAAGATGTTTGAACTGAAGAGTTTGATCATGGCTCAGATTGAACGCTGGCGGCAGGCCTAACACATGCAAGTCGAGCGGTAGAGAGAAGCTTGCTTCTCTTGAGAGCGGCGGACGGGTGAGTAATGCCTAGGAATCTGCCTGGTAGTGGGGGATAACGTTCGGAAACGGACGCTAATACCGCATACGTCCTACGGGAGAAAGCAGGGGACCTTCGGGCCTTGCGCTATCAGATGAGCCTAGGTCGGATTAGCTAGTTGGTGAGGTAATGGCTCACCAAGGCGACGATCCGTAACTGGTCTGAGAGGATGATCAGTCACACTGGAACTGAGACACGGTCCAGACTCCTACGGGAGGCAGCAGTGGGGAATATTGGACAATGGGCGAAAGCCTGATCCAGCCATGCCGCGTGTGTGAAGAAGGTCTTCGGATTGTAAAGCACTTTAAGTTGGGAGGAAGGGTTGTAACCTAATACGTTGCAATTTTGACGTTACCGACAGAATAAGCACCGGCTAACTCTGTGCCAGCAGCCGCGGTAATACAGAGGGTGCAAGCGTTAATCGGAATTACTGGGCGTAAAGCGCGCGTAGGTGGTTCGTTAAGTTGGATGTGAAATCCCCGGGCTCAACCTGGGAACTGCATTCAAAACTGTCGAGCTAGAGTATGGTAGAGGGTGGTGGAATTTCCTGTGTAGCGGTGAAATGCGTAGATATAGGAAGGAACACCAGTGGCGAAGGCGACCACCTGGACTGATACTGACACTGAGGTGCGAAAGCGTGGGGAGCAAACAGGATTAGATACCCTGGTAGTCCACGCCGTAAACGATGTCAACTAGCCGTTGGGAGCCTTGAGCTCTTAGTGGCGCAGCTAACGCATTAAGTTGACCGCCTGGGGAGTACGGCCGCAAGGTTAAAACTCAAATGAATTGACGGGGGCCCGCACAAGCGGTGGAGCATGTGGTTTAATTCGAAGCAACGCGAAGAACCTTACCAGGCCTTGACATCCAATGAACTTTCCAGAGATGGATCGGTGCCTTCGGGAACATTGAGACAGGTGCTGCATGGCTGTCGTCAGCTCGTGTCGTGAGATGTTGGGTTAAGTCCCGTAACGAGCGCAACCCTTGTCCTTAGTTACCAGCACGTAATGGTGGGCACTCTAAGGAGACTGCCGGTGACAAACCGGAGGAAGGTGGGGATGACGTCAAGTCATCATGGCCCTTACGGCCTGGGCTACACACGTGCTACAATGGTCGGTACAGAGGGTTGCCAAGCCGCGAGGTGGAGCTAATCCCAGAAAACCGATCGTAGTCCGGATCGCAGTCTGCAACTCGACTGCGTGAAGTCGGAATCGCTAGTAATCGCGAATCAGAATGTCGCGGTGAATACGTTCCCGGGCCTTGTACACACCGCCCGTCACACCATGGGAGTGGGTTGCACCAGAAGTAGCTAGTCTAACCTTCGGGAGGACGGTTACCACGGTGTGATTCATGACTGGGGTGAAGTCGTAACAAGGTAGCCGTAGGGGAACCTGCGGCTGGATCACCTCCTTAATCGACGACATCAGCTGCTCCATAAGTTCCCACACGAATTGCTTGATTCATTGAAGAAGACGAAAGAAGCAGCCCGAAATTGGGTCTGTAGCTCAGTTGGTTAGAGCGCACCCCTGATAAGGGTGAGGTCGGCAGTTCGAATCTGCCCAGACCCACCAATTTTGTGTGGGAAACGCCTGTAGAAATACGGGGCCATAGCTCAGCTGGGAGAGCGCCTGCCTTGCACGCAGGAGGTCAACGGTTCGATCCCGTTTGGCTCCACCACTACTGCTTCTGAAGTTTGAAAGCTTAGAAATGAGCATTCCATCGAGAGATGGTGAATGTTGATTTCTAGTCTTTGACTAGTTCGTTCTTTAAAAATTTGGGTATGTGATAGAAAGATAGACTGAACGTTACTTTCACTGGTAACGGATCAGGCTAAGGTAAAATTTGTGAGTTGCTCTTAATTGAGTATTATCGAATTTTCGGCGAATGTCGTCTTCACAGTATAACCAGATTGCTTGGGGTTATATGGTCAAGTGAAGAAGCGCATACGGTGGATGCCTTGGCAGTCAGAGGCGATGAAAGACGTGGTAGCCTGCGAAAAGCTTCGGGGAGTCGGCAAACAGACTTTGATCCGGAGATGTCTGAATGGGGGAACCCAGCCATCATAAGATGGTTATCTTGTACTGAATACATAGGTGCAAGAGGCGAACCAGGGGAACTGAAACATCTAAGTACCCTGAGGAAAAGAAATCAACCGAGATTCCCTTAGTAGTGGCGAGCGAACGGGGACTAGCCCTTAAGTGGCTTTGAGATTAGCGGAACGCTCTGGAAAGTGCGGCCATAGTGGGTGATAGCCCTGTACGCGAAAATCTCTTGGTCATGAAATCGAGTAGGACGGAGCACGAGAAACTTTGTCTGAATATGGGGGGACCATCCTCCAAGGCTAAATACTACTGACTGACCGATAGTGAACTAGTACCGTGAGGGAAAGGCGAAAAGAACCCCGGAGAGGGGAGTGAAATAGATCCTGAAACCGTATGCGTACAAGCAGTGGGAGCCCACTTTGTTGGGTGACTGCGTACCTTTTGTATAATGGGTCAGCGACTTATTTTCAGTGGCGAGCTTAACCGAATAGGGGAGGCGTAGCGAAAGCGAGTCTTAATAGGGCGTCTAGTCGCTGGGAATAGACCCGAAACCGGGCGATCTATCCATGGGCAGGTTGAAGGTTGGGTAACACTAACTGGAGGACCGAACCGACTACCGTTGAAAAGTTAGCGGATGACCTGTGGATCGGAGTGAAAGGCTAATCAAGCTCGGAGATAGCTGGTTCTCCTCGAAAGCTATTTAGGTAGCGCCTCATGTATCACTGTAGGGGGTAGAGCACTGTTTCGGCTAGGGGGTCATCCCGACTTACCAAACCGATGCAAACTCCGAATACCTACAAGTGCCGAGCATGGGAGACACACGGCGGGTGCTAACGTCCGTCGTGAAAAGGGAAACAACCCAGACCGTCAGCTAAGGTCCCAAAGTTATGGTTAAGTGGGAAACGATGTGGGAAGGCTTAGACAGCTAGGAGGTTGGCTTAGAAGCAGCCACCCTTTAAAGAAAGCGTAATAGCTCACTAGTCGAGTCGGCCTGCGCGGAAGATGTAACGGGGCTCAAACCATACACCGAAGCTACGGGTATCACTTAGGTGATGCGGTAGAGGAGCGTTCTGTAAGCCTGTGAAGGTGAGTTGAGAAGCTTGCTGGAGGTATCAGAAGTGCGAATGCTGACATGAGTAACGACAATGGGTGTGAAAAACACCCACGCCGAAAGACCAAGGTTTCCTGCGCAACGTTAATCGACGCAGGGTTAGTCGGTCCCTAAGGCGAGGCTGAAAAGCGTAGTCGATGGAAAACAGGTTAATATTCCTGTACTTCTGGTTATTGCGATGGAGGGACGGAGAAGGCTAGGCCAGCTTGGCGTTGGTTGTCCAAGTTTAAGGTGGTAGGCTGGAATCTTAGGTAAATCCGGGATTCTAAGGCCGAGAGCTGATGACGAGTGTACTTTTAGTACACGAAGTGGTTGATGCCATGCTTCCAAGAAAAGCTTCTAAGCTTCAGGTAACCAGGAACCGTACCCCAAACCGACACAGGTGGTTGGGTAGAGAATACCAAGGCGCTTGAGAGAACTCGGGTGAAGGAACTAGGCAAAATGGCACCGTAACTTCGGGAGAAGGTGCGCCGGTGAGGGTGAAGCATTTACTGCGTAAGCCCATGCCGGTCGAAGATACCAGGCCGCTGCGACTGTTTATTAAAAACACAGCACTCTGCAAACACGAAAGTGGACGTATAGGGTGTGACGCCTGCCCGGTGCCGGAAGGTTAATTGATGGGGTTAGCTAACGCGAAGCTCTTGATCGAAGCCCCGGTAAACGGCGGCCGTAACTATAACGGTCCTAAGGTAGCGAAATTCCTTGTCGGGTAAGTTCCGACCTGCACGAATGGCGTAACGATGGCGGCGCTGTCTCCACCCGAGACTCAGTGAAATTGAAATCGCTGTGAAGATGCAGTGTATCCGCGGCTAGACGGAAAGACCCCGTGAACCTTTACTATAGCTTTGCACTGGACTTTGAATTTGCTTGTGTAGGATAGGTGGGAGGCTTTGAAGCGTGGACGCCAGTTCGCGTGGAGCCAACCTTGAAATACCACCCTGGCAACTTTGAGGTTCTAACTCAGGTCCGTTATCCGGATCGAGGACAGTGTATGGTGGGTAGTTTGACTGGGGCGGTCTCCTCCTAAAGAGTAACGGAGGAGTACGAAGGTGCGCTCAGACCGGTCGGAAATCGGTCGTAGAGTATAAAGGCAAAAGCGCGCTTGACTGCGAGACAGACACGTCGAGCAGGTACGAAAGTAGGTCTTAGTGATCCGGTGGTTCTGTATGGAAGGGCCATCGCTCAACGGATAAAAGGTACTCCGGGGATAACAGGCTGATACCGCCCAAGAGTTCATATCGACGGCGGTGTTTGGCACCTCGATGTCGGCTCATCACATCCTGGGGCTGAAGCCGGTCCCAAGGGTATGGCTGTTCGCCATTTAAAGTGGTACGCGAGCTGGGTTTAGAACGTCGTGAGACAGTTCGGTCCCTATCTGCCGTGGACGTTTGAGATTTGAGAGGGGCTGCTCCTAGTACGAGAGGACCGGAGTGGACGAACCTCTGGTGTTCCGGTTGTCACGCCAGTGGCATTGCCGGGTAGCTATGTTCGGAATAGATAACCGCTGAAAGCATCTAAGCGGGAAACTAGCCTCAAGATGAGATCTCACTGGGACCTTGAGTCCCCTGAAGGGCCGTCGAAGACTACGACGTTGATAGGTTGGGTGTGTAAGCGCTGTGAGGCGTTGAGCTAACCAATACTAATTGCCCGTGAGGCTTGACCATATAACACCCAAGCAATTTGACTACTCGAGAGAGCATCAGATTGCGGTGTGTGAAGACGATACATTGTCGAAAATTCGAAACACACAAATCTATTACATACCCATTCGCTGGAGCGTGATCTTGCAAGAGAGCACGACCTGGCTACCGAATTTCTTGACGACCATAGAGCATTGGAACCACCTGATCCCATCCCGAACTCAGCAGTGAAACGATGCATCGCCGATGGTAGTGTGGGGTTTCCCCATGTGAGAGTAGGTCATCGTCAAGATTAAATTCCGAAACCCCAATTGCGAAAGCAGTTGGGGTTTTGTTTTGCCTGCGAAAAAGTACTCACCTGCTTAACGCACAAAATGGCGCAGTTATTTTCGACTCATGCCTCTAGAATAGGACCAACTTTTTCGGAATCAGAGTCTTTATGTCAGATCCGGTTGACGCCACCAGGCTGTCAGAATTACCGCTGAACGATTTGGTCGCGTGTCATGAGTGCGATTTGCTGATGCGCAAACCTGAACTCGCCCACGATGAGAAAGCGCTGTGCCCGCGTTGTGGTTATGAACTCTACGCACATAGGCATAACGTCGTGCAGCGCAGCCTCGCCTTGGTCATCGCCGCTTTATTGTTGTATGTGCCGGCGAACTTTTTACCCATCATGGAGCTCAATCTACTCGGGCAATCGACGCAGGACACTGTCTGGAGCGGCGTTGTCGGCTTGTTTGATACGGGTATGCAAAGCGTTTCTGTGATTGTGTTCCTGTGCAGCATGGGCATTCCGTTGCTCAAACTGCTCTGTCAATTAATCGTGCTGTTGAGCATTCGCTTTGATATCGGACGCAGCTACGGCTTGCTGCTCTATCGCATTTATCACCATTTACGGGACTGGGGAATGCTCGAGGTTTACCTCATGGGCGTACTGGTCGCGATCGTAAAGCTGGCAGATATGGCGGCCATTACCGTAGGTCTTGGCCTGGTGTGCTTTATCAGTTTGTTGTTGATTCAGGTCTGGTTGGAGGTGGTGATGTCGCCTCATCAGGTCTGGCAGGCGTTATCAGGAGAGGATGCCCATGCGGGCGATTGATGCAGGCATTCTGATTTGTGCGGAATGCCATGAGTTGAACAAGCAGGAAGCTGACACCGACGAGCAAGTTTGCACCCGTTGTGGTGCGCTGGTTCATGCCCGTCGCCCGAACAGCCTGGTGCGCACCTGGGCGCTGCTGATTACCGCGGCGATTCTTTACATTCCGGCCAACCTGCTGCCGATCATGACCATCAATTCACTCGGTAAGGGCGCCCCGAGCACCATCATGTCCGGCGTGATTGATCTGGTTCATTACGGCATGTTTCCCATCGCGGCAGTGGTGTTCATTGCCAGTATTCTAGTGCCGACGTTCAAATTGGTGGGCATCGGCTTGCTGCTGTTTTCGATACAGCGCCGCCAGCCACTCTCGGCTCGCCAACGAATCTGGATGTACCGCTTTATCGAGTTCATCGGCCGCTGGTCGATGCTGGATATCTTTGTGATCGCCATCCTGGTGGCGGTCGTTAATTTCGGACGGCTTGCCAGTATCGAAGCCAATCTTGGCGCCATCGCCTTCGCCAGCGTGGTGATTTTGACGATGCTTGCCGCAGTATCTTTCGATCCCCGACTGATTTGGGATAACACGGAGTCGGACGACGACCATGACTGATTTGCCTACAGCAAAAACCCGACCGGCCTCGAACTGGTCGGCTATCTGGATTCTGCCCCTCATTGCGTTGATCATCGGTGGCTGGCTCGGGTGGCGTGCCTACAACGAGACCGGAATCGAAATTCAGGTGCGGTTCGAAAGCGGTGAAGGCATCCAGGCCAACAAGACTGAAGTGGTCTACAAAGGGATGTCGGTCGGCAAGGTCAAAGCCCTCAAGCTCGATGACGAAGGCGCTTCCAAGGGGGTGATCGCAACCGTCGAGATGAATAAGGATGTCGAGCAATACCTCAGGACCAGCACGCGCTTCTGGCTGGTCAAACCGAGCGTGACCCTGGCCGGGATCACCGGTCTGGAAACGCTGGTCTCTGGTAACTATGTAGCGATCAGCCCGGGAGAAGGCGAGCCTGTTCGCAAATTCAAGGCGCTGGCTGAAGAACCTCCCTTGTCAGACGCGAAGCCGGGTTTGCACCTGACCATCAAGGCTGATCGACTTGGTTCGCTCAACCGTGGCAGCCCGGTGTTCTACAAGCAGATCAAGGTCGGCCAGATCAAAAGCTACGTGCTCTCGCAGGATCAGAGCACGGTCGAGCTCAAAGTTTTCATCGAACCCACCTACGCCAATCTGGTGCGCAAACACACGCGTTTCTGGAACGCCAGTGGCGTTAGCATCGACGCGAACCTGTCCGGTGTGAAGATTCGCAGTGAGTCGCTTGCCAGCATTGTCGCCGGTGGTATCGCGTTCGCCACGCCGGAGAACCGTAAGGACAGCCCGCCCACCGATCCGAGCCTGCCGTTCCGTCTTTATGAAGACTTTGACGCCGCTGCCGCCGGTATTCGGGTCAAGGTCAAACTCACCGACTTCGAAGGATTGCAGGCTGGCCGTACGCCGGTGATGTACAAAGGCATCCAGGTCGGCAACCTGAAAGCGCTGAAGATCGATCCGGACCTGTCCGGCGCCACCGCCGAATTGACCCTTGATCCGTTGGCTGAAGATTATCTGGTGACCGGCACTCAGTTCTGGGTGGTCAAGCCATCGATTTCCCTGGCGGGTATCACCGGTCTGGAAGCGCTGGTCAAAGGTAACTACATTGCCGTGCGCCCTGGCGACAAAGGCTCTGCGCCGCAACGTGAATACGTGGCGCGGCCCAAGGCGCCGCCGCTGGATTTGCGTTCGCCGGGCCTGCACCTGGTGTTGTTTACCGAGAGCCTGGGCTCACTGGAGGTCGGCAGTCCGATTCTCTACAAGCAGGTCAAGGTCGGTTCCGTTCAGAGTTATCAATTCTCCAAAACCAAGAAGCAATTGGTGATTGGCGTTCACATCGAGAAGGAATACGAAGGGCTGGTCAACGCCTCGACGCGATTCTGGAATGCCAGCGGCATCACACTCTCGGGCGGATTGACGGGCGGAATCCAGGTTAAAAGTGAGTCGCTGCAAAGCCTGATGGCCGGCGGCATTGCCTTCGAAACCCCGCAAGCCAAGGCGCCGCTGCAAAAGAAAATTCCGCGTTTTCGTTTGTTCGCCAACCATGAAGAAGCCAATCAGAAAGGCACCCTGGTCACCATCAAGGTCGAGCGCGCCGACGGTTTGCGTGACGGTACGCCTGTGCGATTCAAAGGGCTGGATGTCGGCAAGATTGAAGACGTTGACCTCAGCGATGACCTGCAATCGGTGTTGCTCACCGCGCGGATCACCGAAGTGCCGGAACGCATCGCTCGGGTAGGCACCCAGTTCTGGGTGGTTAAACCTGAGTTAGGGCTGATCAAGACCTCCAATCTCGAAACCCTGGTGACTGGTCAATACATCGAAGTACAGCCCGCACCGAAGAACCTCGGCCCGCAGAAGAATTTCGTCGCATTGGCCAACCCGCCGGAAGCCGCCAAGTCAGAGACTGGCTTGAGTCTGGTCTTGAGCGCCGCTCGGCGTGGTTCGCTGAAAACCGGCGTGCCGGTAACGTACCGCGAAATCACCGTGGGCAAAGTGACGGGCTACGAACTTGGGCAGACCGCAGACCGCGTGTTGGTGCACATCCAGATTGAGCCGAAATACGCGCCGCTGGTGCGCAGTGGTACGCGATTCTGGAACAGCAGCGGATTTGGTTTCGACTTCGGTTTGTTCAAAGGCGCGACGGTGCGTACTGAATCCCTGGAAACGATGATCCAGGGCGGCATCGCCTTTGCCACGCCAGACGGCGACCGGATGGGCAGCGCGGTGCGGCCTGGTCAGACGTTCCCGCTGTTCGACAAGTTCGAAGACGAATGGCTGACCTGGGCACCGAAAATCTCCCTCGGCAAATAAGCTCAGGCAACAGGCATAAAAAAGGCCGCGATCCATTGGATCGCGGCCTTTTCCGTATCTAACGGATTAACTCAGACCGCATCCAGCTCCGGCTCATCCGCTTGCACAACGACGCTGGCCTTCACTTCATCATGACGACGGATGTACTTCCAGTCCGCCTCGTCGATGTAGATCCCGCTCGGCCCGCTGCCACCTTCCAGGTCAATCGCGACACTGGCGCACACTTGTGGCTTCACGCTTGCCAGGATTGGCACGAAGCCCAATTGCAGGCTGGTTTCCAGCAAGGCTGCCTGGTTCTTCTCGTCGATGTCCGCCGCCTCGTCGAGGTAGTACGGCAGACGCACGCGACCGGCCTGGTCGCGGTCCATCAAGTGCAGCAACAAATACATGTTGGTCAGCGCCTTGATGGTCATCGTGGTGCCATTGGAGGCGGCGCCGTCGATGTCGGTGTGAATTACCGGCTGGCCGTTGACCTTGGTGATCTCGAACGCGAGTTCGAACAAGTCCTTGAGACCGAGCTGGTTGTGGTTGGCCGCCACCAGCCGTGCCAGGTATTCCTTGGCCTCTTCGTTCTTGTTGTCCTGTTCGGCGCTTTGGCTCAGGTCGAAGACGGAGAGGGTTTCGCCTTCTTCGTACTGGCCGGCGCTGTGGATAATCTGGTCGATGTGCTTGAGCGCTTCCTTGTTCGGCGCGAGCACGATGCGGAAGCTCTGCAGGTTGGACACCTGACGCTTGTTGATCTCGCGGTTGAACAACGCCAGTTGGTGCTCGAGGCTGTCGTAGTCGCTACGGATGTTGCGCAGGGTCCGGGCGATGTCGGTGACCGCCGCACGGCGCGCCTTGCCCAGCGTCAGGGCTTCGTCGGTGCGATGCGCGTAGGCGTTGATCAGCAATTGCAGACGACGCTCCATGTCGTCTTCGCTGTCGAACTTGGCCACGCCCTTGAGGCGGACTTGTGCGTACAACGCTTCGATCTGACCGTCGCTGCGCAGCAAACCCTGCCAGCTGTCCTGATAGTCATTGAGCAGCGGCAGCAGGTTGTCCATGGAGTCGTCGATCGGGTCCATGAACGGGGTGCCGAACGGCAAGTCTGCCGGCAGCAACTGACGGCGACGCAGGGCGTCGTCGAGGGTGCGTTGCTTGGCTTCCATGTCGCCGATCTGACGACCGACCAGTTGCAGC
Organism: Pseudomonas sp. B21-040; assembly: GCF_024748695.1. Taxonomy (NCBI): domain Bacteria; kingdom Pseudomonadati; phylum Pseudomonadota; class Gammaproteobacteria; order Pseudomonadales; family Pseudomonadaceae; genus Pseudomonas; species Pseudomonas sp. B21-040. Next base: position 5,642,823 of record NZ_CP087176.1, on the reverse strand, counting down.
TTGGCCGACAGTTGCTGGACACGCTCGGTGAAGGCGTCGCTGGAGCGTTTCAATTCATCCTGCGCGGCTTCCATCTGCGCCAATTGCTCAAGCTTGTCGCCTTCTTCGGCGCTCAAGGTTTGCGCGCGACGGAAGTCTTCCAGGGCTTTCTGCGCATCCAGCACTTGCTGGTACAGCGCTTCCGTCTGGGTCTTGCTCGCGGCGCGGTCGGCGGCGACGGCTTGTTGGGTCTTGAGTTGCTTGAGTTCTTTGTCCAGACGCTCTTTCTGATCGCGCAACGCTGCACGGTCAGCCAGGGCTTGCAGCGCCGGCGGCTCGATGTTCGAGATGTCGATGGACAGGCCCGGCACTTCGAAGCGCTCGCCTTTGAAGCCGTCGAGGATCAGCTCCATGGATTTGACCCACTGACCGTCCTCGTCCAGCGTAATCCCATGCTCGCCCAGCGGCAGGCTGAACAGCGCGCTGTTGAACAGGCGCATCAGGCGCTCGACATCCTGTTGCGAGAACTCTTCGCGCAGTCGGGCGTAGCTGTTGTTGTCGGCGTGATCGAGTTGCTGCTTGACCGACTTCAGGCGTTTTTCCAGATCGCGCAGACGCTCTTCGAGGTCTTCGGCGCTGAACTGACGGGACTGCGCCAGCGCACCGGCCAGTTCATCGTGAGCGTCCTTGGCCGCCAGCAGTTGCTGTTCCAGCACCTTGACGTCATCGACCAGGGCGAAGCGATGCTTGAGCACCGACAACTCGCCGAGCCAGCGCTGGATCCCGGTGATTTCCCGCTCCAGACGCATCAGCTCTTGCGTGCCGCCACGCTGATCGTTTTGCAGCGCGTCTTGTTCATTGCGGTAATGCTCGGCCTGAATCGTCAGCTCTTCCTTGCGTGCACTGGCGTAGTCCGACCAAGTGCCGAGCAGGGAATCGAGCAGCGGTGAGATACGGTGCAGCTTGCCACGCAGAATATTGCGCTGGGCAACGCCCGCGGCCAGGGCTTCAACCAGCGGGCCGGCGGTGACCAGCGAGTTGTAATCCTGCTCCATGCGCCGTACATCGCGGAACGCCTCTTCACACGCGGCGATGTAATCGACGCTGCCGGAACGCAGGCTGTGCTCGAACGCATCGAGGAACAGCTGCTTGAGTTTCGCCGCCGTAATTTCGCGCATGTGCAGCAAGTTGATGAACAGCGCACGGAAGGTTTTCAGGCTCTGTTCACTGGTGGAGCGCAGCGGGATCAAGGTCAGGTCGAGTGGAATCGACGTGTGACCGCCGACCAGCAAACGACGCAGCTCATCCGGCTTCAACTCGTAGGCTTTGAGGCCTTCGCGTTCAAGGTTGGTGAACAATTCTTTCTGGCGCAGGCAGGTGTCGTTCTTCTGGTAATGGGCCAGATCGAGTTTGCCAGCGTAGGCAAAGAATTGGTGACCGAAACCACCGCCCGGGCCGCGGCCGACCACGCCGATCACGTGCGGGCCGTGGGGCAGGGAGACTTCAACGAGAATGTAACTGGTGTCCGAGGCGAAGTAGAAACGCCGGGATTGCTCCAGGCTGTACTTGCCGAAACTCATGTCCGACATGCGCGCCAGAATCGGGAACTGCAAGGCGTTGATCGAGGCGGATTTACCGAGGTTGTTCGCGCCGTAGACCGACAGCGGCTCCTCCAGCGGAAACAGGCCGAGGCTGTAACCGGCGGTGTTCAAAAGGGCAAAGCGGCGAATGCCGTAGCGTTCCTTGCTCATGCGTCGAGCTCCTGTTCTTCGGCAATGGCGCGGGCCATGGCGTCTTCTTCGCTTTCACCCTCGAATTCGCTGAGGTCCAACGGGTCATCGGTTTCCAACAGTTTTTCGTCACTGTCGTCATCGATCAGCACCGGCACCGGCAGTGGCAACACGCTGTGCAGGCTGGCCGCCAGGTCACGGTCCTGCTGCACCGACAGGCAGACATCAAGGAAGCGGTGCATCGGCGGCAGGAAACGGTAGATGCCGTTTTCTTCACTGGCGAAACCGAGTTGAGTCATGCGGCGCATGATTTTTTCTTCGAGTTCTTCCTGAGTCTGCACCTCGGCCTGGATGAACAGGTCGCGGTACTTCTCCAGCAGCGACGGCAGTTCATCGCGACCGAGGCTACCGCCGTCGAGCACGGCGACCGGGTCACGGCCCTGATCGGCCAGATGCTCGACGAGGATGAAGGTGAACAGCGCCAGACGTTGCGCGGTCTTGTTCACCGCCGCGGCGGCCAGGTCCGGCACGAAGTAGTAGAAACCACGCGTGTCGCATACCAGTTCAAAGCCCAATGCCTTGAACAGCGTGCGGTACTGGTCCTGGAAATTCGACAGTTGCGCGTACAGCTCCGGGTCGCGGCGGCTGACGTGGTAGCCCTTGAACAGCTCGCGAAAGATCGGCGCCAGCTGAGACAGTTCGGATAGATCAAGATGCATAGGGAGTGCTCGCAGAATCCTCGGCGGTGTCGCTGGCCGAGAGCAGGGCGAAGGAGCGCAGGCTGACCTGGTGCTCATGAGTGTGGTATTCGCGGCGTTCCAGACGCTCGCGTTTGAAGCGTTTTTCCCGCGACAGGCGCGAGAACCAATAAAGCAATTCGTCGGTCGCGCCGTCCGGTTCCTGCTCCAGCAGCCAAGTCATCAAGTCGGGCATCGGCAGGGCGTCTTCGCAGCGTTCGAGCATTTCGCGAACGGTACGTGGCGCGCGCGGGGCTTCGCCTTTCTGGGTCTTGTGGGCCTTGGGGAAACGCGCCGGTTTTGGTTCGAACCGGGCCAGCGCATACACGTAGGCTTCAACCTGACTGGCGCTGCCAAGGAAGGTGCTTTGCGGACGGGTGAACATCGGCATCGCCGCTTGCGGTACGGCGTCGATGCCCTTGCGACGGATCATCGACAGCGCCAGCGCGGCGCCACGGGTCACGGCGTTGTGGCGGCGGGCTTCTTCACGCAGCGGCAGCAGCAACTCGCGGGCATGGCGCAGGGTCAATTGGGCGCTGGTCTGCATTTCGAGGATGCGTGCGTGGGTACGCAGCAGCATGTCGTCATCGACCAGGTGGCCAAGGCGCTGCTGCTCGCTGAGCATCTTGAGCAGGACGGTTTCGACCTTGCGCACACCTTGTTCGAAGGCGCCGTCGGCGTTCACCAGGTCGATCATCGGCTCGACGTATTCGTCCCAGGTCGCCAGGACTTCGGCGTAGCGCTGACGCAACGGAATCTGCCGGTCGCTGGTCTTGGCCCTTTCGGCCACGGCCACCAGCGCCTGTTCGTCGTTGTCGAGCTTCTTCAATACGTCGCGTACGCGCATATCGAGCAAGCGCAACTGGCGCGCCAGATCGTTGCCGTCACGAATGTCGAAAGCGTCCTGAATGTAACCGGCCAGGCGTTCGAGGTGACGCAAGTAGGCTTCGATTTCCAGGCACAGGCCCAGACGGTGCTCACGGCGCAGGTAAGCGAGGAAGTCGTGGATCTGCGCATTGAGCTCGAAGCGGTTCGGGCTTTTCGCCACCGGAACCAGAATATCGAGGCGGATCCACACGTCCAGCAGGCTGGTGATGTCCTGTGGCGTACTGTCGAGTTGCTGGGCGGCCAACTGTGAACGCAATTCGTTGAGGCTCAGAGTGCCTTGGTCGAAGTGCTCGCACAGTGGCTCCAGAAGTGCCCAGTGTTCAGCGAGGGCGCGCAAGACGCGCTTGGGTTCGATCATCGGAATGGCCGGCTGGTTGGCGATTAAAAGCCGCGATTGTACTGCATCGCGGGCGTGTCGATTCACTCTCGGGACAGACTGTCGGGTTTCTATCGATCAAGCGCGGGCGATCTTGAGCGAACGGCGGTAGAATCAGCGCACTTTTAGTTATCCACAAGTGGCCGACCTTTGCTTATCGAGTCTCGTCGTCGCGCTTATTTGACCGCCATGCAGGTGGTCAACTGGCTACCGCGCACCGAATTGCCCTTTGCCGCGCCCTCGCGCCCCGAACTGCTCGAGATGCCTGAGCCGTTGGTCGTCGCCCCGGTAGTGCTGGCTCCAGTGCCTGAAACGCCTGTGGAGCCGCTGGTCAAACCGGCCGAACGGGTGAAAATCGAGGTGCCGCGTCCATCGTTGGCCAGTACGCGCACCAACGCCAAGGTCGAAGAAGAGGCTGCTCCGGTCGTCGCCAAGGCGGTGCAAGTGCCGCCACCGCGCTTCGCCCTGCAATTGCTGCGCGCCGGTCGTTGCCTGCTGCTGGTGGAGTTACCCACAGGCGAAACGTTCCAGACCCGCGATCCCGCTTATCTGCTACTCAAGGACATGCTGCGCGCTGCCGGTTTGCCGGACAGCCCGCAGATCGTCGGCGAGCCGGTACGCTGGCCGCTGCTGGCTCGCGGCACCATGGATCAGGGCCCGGAAGCGGCTCGCGACTTCGTGCAAGGCTTTCTTTCGGCGCGCATCGAAGACGCGCCGTGTGTCTGCGTATGGCTGATCGGCCTGCCGGCGGTGCGTTTTGCCGGTGAGGCGAACGCCGAATCGTTCAACCGTGAAATCCAGGTCGAAGGCCTGGGCTCGGTCTGGGCCCTGCCGGGTCTGGAATTATTAATGGAAGAGCCACAGCGTAAGGCTGATGTCTGGCAAGCCATGCGTCGGCTGATGGCGCGCTGGAAAGAATCAAATGAGTGACGCTGTATCGTTCCGCCCGATGACCGAGGCGGACCTGGACGCTGTACTGAAAGTCGAATACGCGGCGTATAGCCATCCCTGGACACGCGGGATATTCCTCGATGGCCTGGGCAAGTACCAGATCTGGCTGATGTTCGAAGGGCAGCAGCAGGTGGGTCATGGCGTGGTGCAGATCATTCTTGATGAGGCGCACCTGCTCAACATCACCGTCAAGCCGGAAAACCAAGGCCGCGGCCTGGGTTTGACGCTGCTTGAACACCTGATGTCGATTGCCTACAAGGCCGAGGCGCGGGAGTGCTTCCTGGAAGTTCGCGACAGCAATCGGTCGGCGTTTCGCCTGTATGAACGGTACGGGTTCAACGAGATTGGCCGGCGCCGGGATTACTACCCGGCGGTGGGTGGGCGCGAAGATGCGGTGGTCATGGCCTGTACGCTGGTCGACTGAGTCACAGCTATTGCGGCGAGGGAGCAAGCCCCCTCACCGCAGATCAGCGTTTACCGTCCATCGGATCGCGCTGCGCCATCTGCTCCTCGTCCAACCCGTTCCCACCGCCGATGTCATCTTCATCGACAATACTCAAATCCCAATCCGCCTGATCACCGTCGCCCGCCTCATGCGCGTCCCGCGCACCATCCTCATGGATCAGTGTTTCGGGACTCATGTCGTCATCGGTAGGCTCGTGGTCATCGATCGAGGCACCGGTTATGCCGACTGTACGCACACGCTCGGCGGACATCAGCCGTTCGCGTTCGGTTTGGGGCAGTTCGTCACCGATTTTGGCGCTGGGCTCTTCGTCGTCAAAATCCAGTTCGTGCATCGAACCCATGCGGTCTTCGTTGTCGTCGATCGGCTCGGGCTGCACCGCATCGAACGGACGTCGTGAATCATTCATGGCAATTGCTCATACTGTGGGCTTACTAGGGTGGACCCACCGGGCTGCCGAGAATTCCGTCGGCATGGAACGCCAGTTTTAAATGTCAGCGGCTATCCGCATTGCGCGCGTGACCCCGACGGGCGGTTGTCTGTCAAAGCTGCGCACCATTCTCGAGGCTTCTTTGTATGAACGACTTACAAGATCTGATTGATAACAACGAGCGTTGGGCTGACGCGATCAAAAAAGAAGATCCTGACTTCTTCGCCAAGCTGGCCCGCCAACAGACACCGGAGTTCCTCTGGATCGGCTGTTCCGATGCACGGGTGCCGGCCAACGAGATCGTCGGCATGTTGCCGGGTGATCTGTTCGTCCACCGCAATGTGGCCAACGTGGTACTGCACACCGACCTCAACTGCCTGTCAGTGATTCAGTACGCGGTCGACGTCCTCAAGGTCAAACACATCCTGGTCACCGGTCACTACGGCTGCGGTGGCGTGCGCGCCTCGATGCAGGATCGTCAGCTGGGCCTGATCGATGGCTGGCTGCGCTCGATTCGCGATCTTTACTATGAAAAGCGCGAAGAGCTCGCCAAGTTGGCGACTGAGGAGGAGCGGGTCGACCGTCTCTGCGAACTCAACGTGATTCAGCAAGTGGCCAACGTCGGGCATACCAGCATTGTGCAGAACGCCTGGCATCGCGGGCAGAGTCTGTCGATCCACGGTTGCATCTACGGCATCAAGGACGGTCGCTGGAAAAGCCTGAACGCGACCATCAGCGGGTTTGAACAATTGCCGCCGCAATACCGCCTGCGCCCGGTCGAAACGTTGTAAGACTGATCGAGCCTCGGGTCAACTGAGGCTCCGTCGGTGCAAATGCTGATAGAACAACTCACCGTCGGCATTCGGTGGCTCGTCGTAGCCGGTGATCCATTCGCGGCACTCGGCCGACCCGCAGCGGCAGGCAAACTGTCGCAACAGTTTGTCTTCGGTGCTGGCGTAATCCATCGTCAGGATATCGCCGGGGGCGATGTCCTTCAGCGCCCAGATCCACAGTTCACTCATGTCGAGAAAGATGTTCGGCTCGCACGAGTGGCGCAAGAGCCCGCAGAAGCGTGGGTCGTAGAGGTGAATGCCGGACGACAGCTGTCGGGTATGGCGCTGGCGATAAGGCAGCAGATGCCCGGAGACACGGCAAACCCGGCTGATTCGCGGGAATGCGCGCAAGGCCGCAACGGCCGTCGCTGACTCATTGACGTGGATAATCCTGAAGTCTTTGAAGGAGGGAAACCCGAAACGAACGGGTAACTCTTCAAAGGGATAAATCCCGTCCGGTGGTTGTGCACGCGTTCCGTTCAGGGAATGAGGTTTCATAACGATCCTTGTCGGTTGGGTGTTGCGACGTCCAACGCCAACGATCCTGCTGGCCCCTGCAACACTTGGGTGTGTCTCAAGACTCTCGCAATTGAAACGTTCGGTCTACTGTCAGAACTGACAGGGGAAAAGTGCGCTTTCCCGCGTCAGCCATGACGTACGCGGGAAAGCGTTTTTGCTTTAAAGGTGGGGTGCCGGGATCGCCATTGCGGGCGCCGGGGCTTGCAGTAGTTTGAGCTGGGACTTGATCGGTGTTGTCGCGCACTGGGCCACGGCTTGTTCGGGTGTCAGATTGCGAATCGAGGTGTAGAACAACTCGCAGGTTTTTTCCGTCTCGGTCACTTGCCAGGTTTGTGTGCAGCTTTTCAGTTGAACATCAGGGTCGCTGCCCGGTTTGCTGCCCATGCCGGCCTGCCAGCACGCAGCACTCAAGTCCTGGCCCATGACCTTCAGGCCCGCAGCATCGGCCTTGGCCTGGGCATCGTCGCCGGTATAGCTGTCCGGGTTGGCGGCGTACCAGATGTAGCTCGGGTGGTTGGACCCCAGCACCGGCACCTTCACGCCGGCTTTCGGGCTGATCGTGGCCAGCCCCAGCACGTTGACGGTCGGACCATATTGCTGCTTGAGCCAGTTACGCACCGGCGCGCCAAAGGCGACCATTGGCAGCGCCGCGCCTTTGGCGTTCAGGCTGACTTCATTGACCATGGTGGTCTGGTAGTTCTTGAAGTAATCGTAAACACCCTCCAGGTCCTTGCCGGCACTGGCCGGTGCGGCGATTGGCGCGATGTCGATGATGGTCTGATAGCCCGGCGTCTGGTCGGCGGGGATGCCGTTGGCGGTCAGCAGCGTGGCCCAGCGATCAGTGGTCGCCGAACGCAGGTAATCCTGGGCTTGTGTCAGGGAGTAATCCGGTGGGAAGTGCAGCAGTTCGACACTTTTACGGTTTTCCAGGGCCATGCCCAGCGGCAGGAACAAGTACCAGTTGTAGGCCCATTTGCCATCCGCATTGAGCTTGCTGGCGCCGGTGTACGCCAGATCGCCTGCATCGAGCAGCGCGGCCAGTGGTTTTTCGTAGCCTTTTGGGACGCCGCTGATGTCGGCGTAGAGCTGATGGTTATCGGTTTTGACCCGTACTTTGGCCGCGCCATAACCATCGCGTTGCACGCTTTGGGTCAGGTAATGCTCGACGGTCTGCTCGAGCGTCCAGTTGCGAAAGCAGATCACATTGCAGTTGTTGGGGTAGGCGAACAGCCGGGTGACGCGTTCGGTGCTGCCCAGCTTCAGATCGACATCGGCATGGACGGCGGCACTCAGGGTGAGGGCCGCCAGGGTGAGTCCTGTGAGTTTTAACATGCTCAGATCCTTTTCAGCGTGGACCCGCGTGAGTCGCGGGTCACCGTACTAAAGCAGATCGGCTGGTCATCGTTTAGCTGAACCGCAGCTGAGTCAGGTGATATTCAGGAAAGTAAATCTGGCACGCCAGGTCGAGGCCGACCATCACCAGCAAGAACGCCACTTGCAGCGGGCTGAGATACGCCCAATGCAGCGCCGTCAGCCATGGACGACGGGCACGAAGTTCTGGGTCGAGTTCGCCGATGCGCCGTGTGTGCACGAAACCGATCAGCATAAAACCGACGTACGTCACGATCCCGAACCAACCCTGTAGCAGCGCAAACAGCAACAGCATGACGGCCTGCGGTGCGCCGTGGCGGATCAGTAACCAGCGCGTGTCCGGGTTCAAGCGTCGCGGAATCAGTTCTTCCGTCAGCCACAGGTCCTGGACAATAAAGTGGGAGGTGATCACCACCCACCAACTCAGCGCGAAGCGACAAAACGAGAACGGAGCGAGGGCGACAATCAACGGTATGCCGATGCTGTAGCCGACGGAGTTGTGGTTGGAGGGGAAAAAAAACAAATACAGTGCCAAGGCGAAGCCCGCCCAGACTAGCAGCCAGGTTTCGGCCGCGATGGGGCGTGGTAAAAAACGCCGCCAAAAAAACACATCGGTGCGCGGCAACCGCAAGAGCAACTGCGGATACCGCCACTTGAGGGTGTGCGCAAGGTCGTGGCAGGCCTGCCATTCATCCTGGCCGAAGCCGTCAATCATCTGTTTCTGTTGTTGGGGCCGCATTGGGTTCATCAGCAAATGCGCGGCCTGAGCATCGGCAGTCCAGTTGCGGCCATCTCGTGCCTTGGCGCGCTGGTTTTCGTAAAAGCTTTCCTGGTTGCAGCGCTCAATCAAGGCCTGCCAGATCGATGCCGGTTCCGGATGAATGCCTTTTTTGTCATCCCAGCCAAACACCTGTCCGACACGGTCGAACAGCGGCAGGCTCCATTCGGTGTCGTTGAACAATTGCAGGATGATTCGCTGCCATTCCTGGCGTCGATCGAACACCTGCAGCCAGGGTTGGGCGGTGTAACTTTTCAGTTGCGTGAGAAACTCTCGCTCTTTGCCGGCTTCAAGCAGTTCCTGCAAGGCTTGTCGATATTCCTGCAACAAACCGCTGATGAGTGCGTCTTGCTGCTCCTCGGTCATGGCGACGTTTTGCCAGGGGGCTAGCCAGTCCAGATGTTCCACGGCCCAGTTGGCAATCGAACGGCGCAAACCCGGATGATCGAAGCAAAGCCGCAGCAGCAACTGCTCAAACGCTTGAGTGCATTGCTGGTGTCGGGCTTGCTCCCAACGCTCGGGCAAGTTCTGCGCCGTGAGTCCTTCCAGTAGCGCTCGTGCCGCTTGTTCCTGCGGCGCGATGACCGGTTCGTCGTGAAGGAGGAGGGGATCCAGCGGTTTAAGGTACAGCGGCCGTATACGAGGTGGATTCAGCGGTTCGATGTTCAGGGGCCGAAGGCGAGGCGGGTTCAACGGCTCGAACTTCAATGGCTTCAGGTCAAGCACCTCGGCCCACGCCGGCAGATTGACGTGCTCCGGTTGCGTGAATACCTCGGTGGGTGTTTCAGTCGTCGCGACTTCAACCTCTTCAATCGAGTTTTCGGCTCGCCAATGCGCAATCCCCAGCGCTGCTTCATACGCTTCGCGCAAGCGCTGAAAACCGGCCGGATCTTCATCGGGCCTGAACGTTTTCAGCAGCTTTGCATAGCTGCGTTTGATGCTGCGGGCATCGGCGTCTTTGGGCAGTTGCAGGAAAGACCAGCAATCCATGTCGCGGCTCCTTATTGCCAGAGGCCGCTGTCGAGGTTGCTCAATTGCAGGGTCAGCTCGCTGCGCGCTTCACGGATCCGGCGTTCGTCCTGGGACTCCAGCACGCTCTGGAATTGCCGGGCCCACTGACCAATCTGGTCACGCATCTGCCCCAGACTTTCCTGATACAGACGCTCAAGGCGTGCCGTCAACACGGTGTTGACCTGCTGATCACGAGGATGGATCTTCAGCAACGCCAGGCCCTGCAAGCGCTCTTGAATCTCTTCGGCGGTGAGTACGCCGGGATTGTTCTCGATCACCAACGAATGCAAGTCGCCGGTCAGCGGCACGACCACCTGAGCTTCCAGCAGGCCGTTGTTGTCGTAGGTGAAGCGCACGTCCAGCGCCACTTCACCGGCCTTGCGTTTAGGCACTTTGATGTCCAGTTCACCCAGCGCGACGTTATCTTTGACCAAGCGGCTCTCGCCTTGAAAGATCTTCAGTCGCACGCATTCCTGGTTGTCTTGCAGGGTGTAAACGGTTTTGACCCGGCTCACCGGCACGATGCTGTTGCGCTCGATGATCGGCAGGTAATGGCCACTTTCGAATTGCTGGCCAATTTGGGTCGAGGTCTCGATGCCCAAGGTGTAAGAGCAGACGTCTGTCAGCACCACTTCTTCCAGCGCGGCGGAGCGGGCTTTCAGTGCCGCTTGAATAGCTGCGCCGTGGGCCACCACTTCGTCCGGGTCGAGGCTGATGGACGGGAAGCGGCCAAACAGTCCCGCCGCGAGTTTGCGCACCAGCGGCATGCGTGTCGTGCCGCCTACCAGCAGGATTTCGTCGAGATCGCTGACCCGAATGCGCGCATCTCGCAACGCGCGTTCGATCGGTGTGCGCAAGCGTTCAAGCAGCGGCGTGTAGAGGGTGGCCAGTTGCTGTTGGGTGATGGTCTGCGACCATTGTTGGCCATCCACCCGCAGGCTGAACTCCACACTGTTTTCCTGGCCCAGGGCTTTGCGCACGCGCTCGGCTTCGCGCCGTAATGGCTGGATAACGCTGGCGCGGTCCGGGAAGTTGTCGGTGGTGCGATGGTGGTCAAGAAAGTGCTCAAGTAGCACGCTGTCGAAATCCTCACCGCCCAGAAAGTTGTCGCCGGCGCTGGCGCGCACTTCCATCACACCGTCGAAGAGCTCCAGGATCGACACGTCGAAGGTGCCGCCACCGAGGTCGAAAACCAGGAACGAGGTTTCCTTGTCGCGTTGATGCAACCCATACGCCAGCGCTGCCGCCGTCGGTTCGTTGATCAGTTTTTCAACCTTCAAGCCGGCCAGTTCCCCGGCAATGCGCGTGGCTTTGCGCTGGGCATCGCTGAAATAGGCCGGGACGCTAATGACCGCTTCATGCACCGTCTCACCGAAGGCCCGTTCGACGTCTTCCTTCAGGCTCTTGAGCACCAATGCCGAGAGCTCTTCGGGGCGGAATGTCCTGTCCCCGAGGCGCACTTCGGTGGCGCTGCCCATGTGGCGCTTGAACAGTGACGCGGTTTGGCGCGAGTGGGTGTGCAACCGCTCACGGGCTGCCTGGCCGACCAGCACCCGACCCTGATCATCGAGACCGACCACGCTCGGTGTGAGGAACTGGCCCAGGGCATTGGGCACCAACTCGCTCGACTCGCCCCGCCAAACGGCGACGAGGCTGTTGGTGGTCCCCAGGTCAATCCCTACGATCATCACGTGAACTCCCTTTGCGGTTTGCAAAAAACTGAAACAGTTAATATCCGTCCAAGGATATTACTGGAGCAGTGGAGCCGGCAAAGGAAAGTAGTGGCACTGAGCTATTATTTTACATAGCTCAGTGCATTGATCGGGCTCAAGGCATCACCGGCGCCGTATACGTCAGCGTCGTGCCCAGCGCCCATAGCAGAAACAGCACCAGCGGCGTGTGCACCAGCAACTGCACAAACGAAAACCCGATCAGGTCACGCGCCTTCAATCCGAGCACGCCCAGCAGCGGCAGCATGTAGAACGGGTTGATCAGGTTCGGCAGGGCTTCGGCTGCGTTGTAGATCTGCACGGCCCAGCCCAAGTGGTAATTGAGGTCGGTGGCCACTTGCATGACGTATGGCGCTTCGATGATCCACTTGCCGCCGCCGGACGGGATGAAGAAGCCGAGAATCGCCGAGTACACGCCCATCAGCACCGCATAGGTGTCGTGGGAGGCGATGCTGACGAAGAAGGTCGAGATGTGGTGTGCCAGGGTCTGGGCATCAGCGCCTTTGACCGTGGTCATCAAGGCGGCGATCGAGCCGTACAGCGGGAACTGGATCAGCACGCCGGTGGTGGTCGGCACCGCGCGGGCCACGGCATCGAGGAAGCTGCGCGGGCGCCAGTGCAGCAGCGCGCCGAGCATCAGGAACAGGAAGTTGTAGGTGTTCAGCCCGGAGATGGCACTGAGCAACGGTTTGGTCGAAAACTCGTGAAACAGCCAGCCAGCTGCCAGCAGCACCAGCAAGAGGGTCAGCAGCGGGCTGTATTCCAGCCATTCGCCGGGGCGAGTGCGTGGTTGCAGTGGCGGCAGATTGAAACTCGGGTCGACGCCACAGGCTTTGGCGTCTCGGGCCGTGTTGGGGCCTGGTGCGGTGGCGTAGGCAACGATCAGCGAGACCACGATCAGCGCCAGCAGCATTACACCGGACTGCCACAAAAAGATCGTTTGGGTGAAGGGAATGACTCCGGTGATCGCCAGGATAGACGGCGGCAGGCTGGCCGGGTTGGCTTGAAGTTGTGCAGCGGAGGACGACAGGCCCAAGGCCCACACCGCACCAAGACCCAGATAGACGGCAGCGCCGGCGGCACGGTAATCCATTTTCAGATCGGTACGGCGGGCGAGGGCGCGCACCAGCAAGCCGCCAAACACCAGCGACAGACCCCAGTTCAATAGCGAAGCGACCATGGAAATCAACGCCACCCAAGCCACGGCCGAGCGACCGTTTTTCGGAAGACGGGCCAGACGGTTGATCAGTTTCACCGCCGGCGGCGAACTGGCGACCACATAGCCGCCAATGACCACGAACGCCATCTGCATGGTGAATGGAATCAGGCTCCAGAAGCCGTCGCCGAACGCCATGGCGGCATCAGTCGGTTTGGCGCCCATGAACAGCGTGGCCACGGCGACGATGATCACCGCCAGCGCGGCAAATACCCAAGAGTCGGGGAACCAGCGCTCGGCAAAACTTGAGCAGCGCAGGGCAAAACGGGCGGAGCGGGTATCTTCGATAGCAGCAGCCACGGGAAAACCTCGAATTGTTATGTTTATTGTGGTCTTTCGGGCCATAGAGGCCCGTCTAGACAGATGCCAACAGTAAATCAACCGTTGCTGTTTTGTGACCAGGTTTCACCTAAACAGGACTATGGTCTAACGGCTTGTCCGAGGAAGCGTTTGCGTAGACCATGGGCGCCTTGGTTTTTTACCGGTTGCAGAGTTCTTTTTCATGACCGCCAACACCCCTTCGCGCCCGACGCCTTTTACCCGCTCGGACTACAAGACCCTCGGCCTTGCGGCCCTGGGCGGTGCGCTGGAAATCTACGATTTCATCATCTTCGTGTTTTTCGCCCTGACCCTTAGCCAACTGTTTTTCCCGCCAGAAATGCCCGAATGGCTGCGCCTGCTGCAAAGTTTCGGCATCTTCGTCACCGGCTATCTGGCGCGGCCGTTGGGCGGGATTCTGATGGCGCATTTCGCCGACCGACTGGGTCGCAAGAAGGTCTTCAGCCTGAGCATCCTGATGATGGCGCTGCCGTGCCTGCTGATCGGGATCATGCCGACCTACGCGCAAATCGGATATTTCGCGCCGCTACTGCTGTTGGCCCTGCGCGTTTTGCAAGGCGCGGCGGTGGGCGGGGAAGTGCCGAGTGCCTGGGTGTTTGTCGCCGAGCACGCGCCGGCCGGGCATCGCGGTTATGCGCTCGGTTTCCTGCAGGCGGGATTGACCTTTGGCTACTTGATCGGCGCCCTGACGGCGACCTTTCTGGCACAAGCGTTCACCCCGGCCGAAATCCTTGATTACGCCTGGCGTTATCCATTCCTGTTGGGCGGTGTGTTCGGCGTGATTGGCGTCTGGCTGCGCCGCTGGCTGAATGAAACCCCGGTGTTCATGGCGATGCAGGCCCAGCGCGATGCCGCCGTCGAACTGCCGCTGCGCACGGTCTTGCGCGAACATCGCCTGGCGATGTTGCCGGCGATGATCCTCACCTGCGTGCTGACCTCAGCGGTGGTGGTCTTCGTGGTCATCACGCCGACCATGATGCAAAAGACCTTCGGCATGACCGCCAGCCACACCTTCGCCTTGAGTGCATTGGGCATCGTGTTCCTCAATATCGGCTGCGTGCTCGCCGGTTGGCTGGTCGATCGCATCGGCGCCTGGCGCACGGTCATGTTTTATAGCCTGTTGCTGCCGCTGGGTATTGGCGTGCTCTATACCTGCCTGATTACTGGCGGCAACTGGATCGGTCTGGCGTACACGATTGCCGGTCTGAGTTGCGGCGTGGTCGGCGCGGTGCCGTCGGTGATGGTCAGCCTGTTCCCGGCGCGGGTTCGCGTTTCAGGAATTTCCTTCACCTACAACATTGCCTACGCCGCGTGGGCGAGTATCACACCGTTGTTGCTGATCGGTCTGATGCCGTGGAGCCCATGGATTTGCGTGATGTTCTGTACGGTCATGGGGGCCGTAGGCGTCGGCAGCGCGGCGTATTTTGGTGCGCGGATGCCCAGAGCCGGCCAATGCGCAGCGGCTGGCGCGATGTAATCGCAGGGTAGATCCCTCGCGTTGCAATTATTTTTGTAGGACAACCCTGAGGCACTCTTCAGAAAACACCCACAAGGCCGATGGCTAGGCTGCATCCCGCTCTATTTCCTGCCTATCGGTACCTTCCCATGTTCAACAAACGCTTGAAGCAGGAGCTGTCGGCTCTTCGCGAAGAACTCTCCAGCCTTCAGCAAGTGAAGGACAGCCTGGAAAGCGAGATGCTGGTCCTGACCCTTGATCCTGATGGGCGGATTCAGTCGGCCAACCAGAACTTCATCGGCGAAATGCTCTACAAGAGCGCCGACCTGGTCGGCCGGCACATCGAAGACATCGTCCCCGTGCATGTGAAGTCCGATGAATTCCACCGCCGCTTCCAAAACGCGCTGACCCGCGGCGAGCATTTCGCCGGGGCCGTTCGCTTGCTGCGTGGCAATGGCCAGGAAGCGTGGTTGCGCTCGATTTTTCAGCCAGTGCGCTCGGCGGATGGCCGGATCAAACACTTCTCGCTTTACTCCAGCGACCTGACCCGCACCATCGAAGCGTCTCGCGAGCACGAGAACCTGATCGGCGCGCTGGTGCGTTCAACGGCAGTCATCGAGTTCGATCTGGACGGCAACGTGCTGACAGCCAATGATCGGTTCCTCAGCGGCATGGGTTACAGCCTGGCGCAAATCAAAGGTAAACATCACCGCACGTTCTGTGATCCGCAGGAATTCAACAGCACTGAATACCAGGATTTCTGGCGCCGCCTGAACGCCGGTGAGTTTGTCGCCGGCCGTTTCAAACGCTTCGACAGCCATGGGCGTATGGTCTGGCTGGAGGCCTCTTACAACCCGGTGGTCGACGCCAACAACAAGCTCTACAAAGTGGTGAAGTTCGCCACTGTGATTACCGATCAGGTCAATCAGGAGAACGCCGTGGCGCAAGCGGCGAACATCGCCTACAGCACCTCTCAGCAGACCGACCAGAGCGCCCAGCGCGGCACGGCCGTGGTGACTCAGGCGGTGGATGTGATGCGCGACCTGGCGAAGCACATGCAAACCGCGGGCGATGGCATCGAAGCCTTGAATGAGCAATCGCTGGTGATCGGCACCATCGTCAAAACCATCAGCGGCATCGCCGAACAGACCAACCTGCTGGCGCTCAACGCGGCCATCGAGGCGGCTCGGGCTGGCGAACAGGGCCGAGGGTTTGCCGTGGTCGCAGACGAGGTTCGACAGTTGGCCTCTCGCACCAGCCAGGCCACCGATGAGATTGTCGGTGTCGTGCGTCAGAACCAGGAGATGGCGCGCAATGCCGTGGCCCTGATGACCGACGGCAAGCTCCAGGCCGAACAAGGCCTGGCGCTGGCGGCGGAGGCGGGCACAGTGATCGTCGAGATTCAGGACGGTGCGCAGAAAGTGGTGAACGCGGTCGGGCAGTTTGCCAATCAGCTCGCGACTTGATGCCAGCGCGGTGGAAATCGCTACAATCGGCTCTTTTCAGGAGCAGACACCATGAGCGCTTCCCACCGCCGGCCGGTTCCTTTGCCCAAGGCTTACCGTTTGCTCAATCACGGGCCCACCGTACTGGTGAGCGCAGCCCATGACGGTCAGCGCAACATCATGGCCGCCGCCTGGGCCATGCCGCTGGATTTCGAACCGCCGAAAATTGCCGTGGTGCTGGATAAATCCACCTGGACCCGGCAACTGCTCGAGGCCTCGGGGACGTTCGTGCTGAACGTTCCTTGCGCGGCTCAAGCCGATATCACGCAGACCGTTGGTTCGACATCAGGCCTGGAATTGACCCAAGGCCAAGGCCAGGACAAGTTTCAGGCTTATGGCTTGCAAACTTTCAGTGGCGAATTGATTGACGCGCCGATGCTCGAAGGCTGCGTTGCATGGCTGGAATGTCGACTGCTGCCGGAGCCCAACAATCATCAGCAGTACGATCTGTTCCTGGCTGAGGTGATTGCCGCTCAGGCCGATGAGCGGGTATTCAGCGACGGACGCTGGCACTTCGAAGGGCAGGATGCATTGCGCACCCTGCACCATGTGGCAGGCGGGCATTTCTTGACAATCGGCGACCCGGTGGACGGCAAGACCCTGGCGTAAACCCGCCAGGTTCACACCCAGACGTCATTCAATGCGGTCCGTTCGCCACCTTCGCTGCCGGTATTCAGCACACCCTTGGGCTCGATCAGCAGCAACTTTACTTCCTGATCGGCAGACGGTTTGTGCTCGACGCCCTTGGGCACCACGAACATTTCACCGGCATTCACCAGCACGTGGCCATCGCGAAAGTCGAGGCGCAATTGCCCTTCGATGACGATGAAGGTTTCGTCGGTTTCCAGGTGATCGTGCCAGATGAAATCCCCTAGCAGCTTTACTACCTTGAACTGATAGTCGTTCATTTCGGCGATGACCCGAGGCGCCCAGTGTGCGTCGATCCGGGCGATTTTTTCAGCGAAGTTCAGGCTTTTGTAAGCGCTCATGAAGCGGTTCTCCAGGTTGATCGTGAACCCACGATAACCCGCGTATCGGTCAGCTTCTTGTACGATTGTGCGTGGCTCAGCGACGGTGCATTTTCATCCAGCGAGCCGGCGACAGACCGTAGGTTTTGCTGAATTGCCGGGTCATGTGGCTCTGGTCGGTGAAGCCGGCAATCAGCGCGGCACTGACCAGTGGCTGGCCCTGGATCAGCAGCGAACGGACCAGGTCCAGGCGTCGCATCGTCAGGTATCGATAGGGGCTGGTGCCAAACAGAAGGCGAAAGTCGCGTGACAGGCTCCACCGATCACGACCGCTGTGGTGCGCCAGTTCCTCCAGGGTCACAGTGCGATCGAGTGCGCTGTGGATGAACTCCCGCGCACGTTCGGCGGCCACGTAATCGAAGGATTGGCGCGGGACGCCGGTCGCTCCCGAAACGCTGCTCAGGGCTTGCGCCAGATCGTACAGCGCGTCCTGTTCTTCCAACGGGTCGAGCGGGCAATCGAGGCTTCGCAGCAGCACATCGGTGGCGGCGAACAGGCGAGGGTCAGTCGATAGTCCGGTCTTGATGAACGGCAGCGGCTGACCGCCGAGCATCTGCTGGATCAGCGCCGGTTCGATGTACATCATTCGGTATTTGAAACCGGCCTCGGTGCCGGCCTCGCCATCGTGGACTTCGTCCGGGTGCAACACCAGGGTCCCGCCCGGCAGGCTATGGCGCCATCCTCCTCGGTACTGAAAGCTCTGCACGCCGGCCAGGGTTCGGCCGATGGCGTAGGTGTCGTGACGATGAAGGTCGTAGCCGTGGCCGGAAAAAAACGCTTCGAAACGCTGCAGCCCGCCGACGTCGGGCGCGCGGTGGAACCAGTCGATGGGGAGCGTCTGCTTGGCCATGGTGTTGTGTCTTGAACGCGATGAAGAACACGTTAACCCAGTGGTTGACCCTCTGTCTTCCCACCGATAAAACGCGTCCGTCGGGTAGAAAACCCTAGGCAAATGTTGCAAGGTTCCCTCTGCTGTCCGGTACACAGTGAGTGGCCAATCGTTGAGGTGTCTTGAATGAGTAAATTGCGGGTAGGCATTATTTTTGGCGGTCGTTCGGCGGAGCACGAAGTATCGCTGCAATCGGCGAAGAACATTGTCGATGCACTTGACCGCTCGCGCTTCGAGCCGGTGCTGATCGGCATCGACAAGCAAGGCCACTGGCACCTCAACGACCCTTCGAACTTCCTGCTCAATCAGGAAAACCCGGCGCTGATCGCCCTCAATCAGTCCAATCGTGAACTGGCGGTGGTGCCGGGAAAAGCCAGCCAGCAATTGGTGGAAACCACCGGTCAGGAACTGCTGGGCCACGTCGATGTGATCTTCCCGATTGTCCACGGCACCCTGGGTGAAGACGGTTGCCTGCAAGGCCTGTTGCGCATGGCCGACTTGCCCTTTGTCGGTTCCGACGTGCTGGGTTCGGCGGTGTGCATGGACAAGGACATCAGCAAACGCCTGCTGCGTGACGCCGGGTTGGCGGTCACGCCGTTCGTCACCCTGACCCGCGCCACGGCGGCGCGTATCGGGTTCGCCGAGGTGCAGGGCAAGCTCGGCCTGCCGTTGTTCGTCAAACCGGCGAACCAGGGTTCGTCCGTGGGCGTGAGCAAGGTCAACGACGCAACCGAGTACGAAGCGGCTGTGGAGCTGGCCCTGGGTTTCGATGAAAAAGTCCTGATCGAATCCGCCGTCAAAGGCCGTGAGATCGAGTGTGCAGTGCTTGGCAACGAAGACGCTATCGCCAGCGGGTGTGGTGAAATCGTGGTGAGCAGCGGCTTCTATTCCTACGACTGCAAATACATCGATGACCAGGCGGCGCAGGTCGTGGTGCCGGCAGACATCAGCGTGGAGGCCAGCGAACGCATCCGGGCGTTGGCCGTCGAAGCGTTCCAGCTGCTGGGTTGCTCCGGGCTGGCGCGGGTCGATGTGTTCCTCACCGACAGCGGCGAAGTACTGATCAACGAGATCAACTCGTTACCCGGCTTCACCCGAATCAGCATGTACCCCAAGCTCTGGCAGGCCACCGGCATGACCTACAGCGAACTGGTCAGTCGTTTGATCGATCTGGCGCTGGAAAAGCACCAGCGGCGACAGGTTTTGAAGATCACGCGCTAAGCTGTTTTTTCCAGCGTCGTACTCAATCCCGGGTTTGAAGCGTGGAGGTAGCCGAGTGCGTCGTTGCGTCACACAACGTTATCCGGAATGATGGGTTAAGTTGTATACAATAATTTCCATTCAGGGAGACAAAGCGTGAAAGTCAGCGCGCGTAACGTATTCAAAGGCACCATCAGTCAACTGCAGCCGGGCGCGGTCAACGCCGAAGTCTCGCTGAAACTCCCGGGCGGCAATGAGCTGGTCGCCGTGGTGACCATGCAAAGCGTGAAAAGCCTGGGCCTGGCGGTCGGCAAGGAAGCGGTTGCGCTGGTGAAGGCGCCGTGGGTCATGCTGATGACCGAGTCCAGCGACATTCGTCTCTCGGCGCGTAACTGCCTGGAAGGCATCGTCACCAATGTCACCGATGGCGCAGTGAATGCCGAAGTGGTGATCAAGCTCGATGGCGGCAGCGAGGTTTATTCAATCGTCACCCGTGAAGCGGTTGCAGAGCTGGGCCTGGCGCCGGGTGTGAGTGCGACGGCGGTGATCAAGGCGTCGCATATTATTTTGGGTGTGCCGGCCTGAAGCGTTTGCGTGTAGGAAAAGCCTATACGCGACAACCGATCAGAATGTGAAACCTGTAAAAAAGGGCCTACCTTGCGGTAAGCCCTTTTTCATTCCCGCGTACGAATCAATCCCCCAACGCTTCCCTCTCACGCCGCGGATCGGCCCCTCCGGCCAGCGACGCATTCCCCTGTGCATCCTTCACCCGGACAATCGCCTGGGTGCCGCTGGTCATGTCGATCTCACTCACGCCGTGCCCCTTGTCCTTCAGCGCCTGAATCAGCTCCGCGCTGAACTGCCCCCGTTCCAGTTCGGTCGGGCCGTTGCGGCTGCCGAAGTTGGGCAGGTTGATGGCGGCTTGTGGGGCGAGGTTCCAGTCGAGCAGGCCGAGGGTGGTTTTGGTGACGTACTCGATAATTTGCGAGCCGCCGGGAGAGCCGAGGGTGGCGAGGAATTCACCGCTCTGACGATCGAAGATCAGGGTCGGCGCCATGGACGAGCGCGGGCGTTTGCCAGGCTCGACTCGGTTGGCAACTTTTTGCCCGTTTTCTTCGGGGATGAACGAGAAGTCGGTCATCTCGTTGTTGAGCAGGAATCCCTGGACCATCACGTGCGAGCCAAAGGCCGATTCAATGGTGGTGGTCATGGATACGGCGCCGCCTTCGTCATCCACTGCCACCACTTGTGAGGTGGAAATGCGTAGCGGTGAACGGTCCGGTGCATAGGCGACTTGAATGCCTGGCGGGGTGCCGGGTTTGGCCGTGCCCATGCTGTGGTCACCGATCAGGGCGGCGCGGCTGGCCAGATAAGTTGGGTCCACCAGCCCTTTGACCGGCACGGGCACGAAGTCGGTGTCGGCGACGTACTGTGCGCGGTCGGCGTAGGCCAGGCGCTCGGCTTCCGAGATCAGATGCACGGCTTCGGGGGCGGGTTCGGTGCCTGCCGGTTTGTCAGTCCTGACCGGTTTGAGCGGTGCGAGAGCAAAGCGTGGGTCGCGGTTTTCCAGAGCCTGCAAGGTGCCGAGGATCTGCGCCACGGCGATCCCGCCGGACGATGGCGGCGGCATGCCGCAAATCTGCCAGCGTTTGTAATCGGTGCACAGCGGCACACGTTCCTTGGCCTTGTAGCCTTGCAGATCGTTCAGCGACAGGCTGCCGGGGTTAGCGTGGCCCTGAACCTTGGCGACGATCTCTTGCGCGACAGCGCCTGTGTACAACGCGTCAGGCCCTTCCTTGGCAATGCGTTTCAGCACCGCGGCCAGTGCCGGATTCTTCAACAGCGTGCCGGCAGCTTTCGGGCTGCCATCCGCGTTCATAAAGTAGGCCACCATGTCTGGCGAACTGCGCATGGACGCATCCGAAGCGATCAGTTGATGAAGGCGCGGCGAGATGGCGAAGCCTTGCTCCGCGAGTTTGATGGCCGGCTCGAACAGCTTCGCCCACGGCAGGCGACCGTGTTTGCGATGGGCCAATTCAAGCGCCCGCAACACGCCCGGCGTCCCCACCGAGCGCCCCCCGATCTGCGCCTGGGTAAACGCCATCGGGGTGCCGTCGGTCTGTAGGAAAAGCTTCTCGGTGGCGCCGTGCGGTGCGGTTTCGCGACCGTCGAAGGTGCGCACCGCCTTGCCATCCCAGAGCACGATCAACGCGCCGCCACCAATGCCGGAGGATTGCGGCTCGACCAGCGTCAACACCGCTTGCATCGCAATCGCAGCATCAATTGCCGAACCACCCTGGCGCAGCATCTCCCGGCCGGCTTCAGCCGCCAGTGGATTAGCCGCTGCTGCCATGTGTCTGGACGCGTGGCGGGTTTGCAGGTCGGTGCGATAGCCAGAGGCGACTTCCGGAGCGACAGGCAAGGTCGAGGAGGGCGGAGAATGACAAGCAGCGAGGGTTAACGCGGCGGCGATCAGCGAAAGGGTTGAAAGGCGAAGGGTTGAGAACATGTTGGGGCACTCCGTCCGTGGGAAAGTTACCGGGACTTTATCGGCCGACTCGGCATGGCGCAAACCAAGGCCTACAGTAAAGCTGCATTTGCCCTTCAGGAGTCGAAGGATTTTCTGTAGGGTCGAGCGCAACAGATTGGCCAGAAGATCAACAAGAGGCAGACATGCAGACCGAGTTCCCCACCCAGCCAAGTTACCGCACCCAGCGCGAACAGTTCATCGCGGCAGCCACCGCGGCCGGTGCGACGTTGACCGAGTACCCGCATCCGCTCAAGGGGCCTTTCGGTGAGTCGTTGAGCACCGATGTGGCGGTGCTGGGCGATCCGGGCGCCAAGCGGTTGCTCATCGCGTTGAGTGGCACCCATGGCGTCGAAGGCTTCTACGGGTCGGGTTGCCAGATCAAATGGCTGCAGGAGTTGGGCAAGCGCTCACTGCCGACTGACGTCGCCGTGGTGTTCATACACCTGATTAATCCTTGGGGCACCGCGTGGCTGCGCCGGGTCAACGAGGACAACATCGACCTGAACCGCAATCACCTGAACTTCGAGCGTGCGTTGCCGGACAATCAGGCTTATGCAGCGCTGCATGAGATCTATGCCTGCACCGAACTGCAAGGTCCTGAGCGTGAGCGTACCGATGCCTTGCTCGACGAGCAGATTCGCCAGCATGGCTGGCCGGCGGTGATGTCGATTGTCGAGGGCGGTCAGCACAGTCACCCTGATGGCCTGTTTTACGGCGGGCTGGCGCCAAGCTGGTCGAACCGCACATTGCACGCGATCATGCAAAAGCACATGGCCCATGCCGATGTGGCCATGTGTTTCGACTTGCACACAGGGGCCGGTGAGTACGGTCATCCGATGTTGCTGACGATCACCGAAACGGCTTATCCGGCCCTTCCAGACGCGCAGGCCATTTACGGCCCATGGCTCTATACGCTGCTGACCGGCGCCGACACATTGAGCGAAACCGGCGTGGCGGCCACGGCGACCGGCTACACCTCGCAGGCGTTGGTCGATGCCTTGCCCCACGTACGGCTGATGCCGTTTGTCATCGAGTGTGGGACGTATCCGGGCGCGGACGTGCATCGCCATTTGCGCGATGACCACTGGCTGCATCTGCATGGTAATCCGAGTGATGCCGTGGGGCGCGGGATCAAGCTGAATCTGCTGGAGCAGTTCTATCCGGCAGACAGCGACTGGCAGGCGATGGTCTGGCTGCGCACCTGGCAGATTTGGGAGCGGGCGCTGTCTGCACTGCCGACGATTCGCACCTGACGCGGATGACCTTGAACCCTTGCGGTTCAAGGTACTTTTCTCGAGGCATAAAAAAACGGCCTACCTTTCGGTAAGCCGTTTTTAGTACTTGGTGGCTACACAGGGACTTGAACCCCGGACCCCAGCATTATGAATGCTATGCTCTAACCAACTGAGCTATGTAGCCAAGTGGCGCGCATTATTGGCTTGGAACGATGATGTGTCAAGCGTAAATCTAAAATATTTCTCTACGCTTTCAACCGCTTATCCTCCTGACCCGAAAAATCGGGCCAGGGGAGGGTGTTAACCGAGCTGAAATCTCCCGGTATTTGCGCTCAGGGCCTTGCTGCCCTGGCTCAAGGTATCTGCTGCCAGGTTCACCGCCCGCGCGCCTTCAAGCAACCTCACTGCCGCCTGATCGACTTGCTGGATGTTGCCGCTGACCTCATCGGCGGTACTGGCCTGTTCTTCCACGGCGGTCGCAATCTGCGCCAGAGTGTCAGTCACGCCTTGCACCGCATGGGCAATTTCGCCAAGGCGTTCGCCCAGGCCGGTGACCGACTGGGCATCACTTTGTGCCTGGCTACAGGCTGCTTCCATCAGGCTGACCGCCTCATTCACGGTACTGCGCAGGCTGTCGACCGTGCCGGCGATTTGCGCGGTGGAAGACTGGGTGCGTTGCGACAGGCTGCGCACTTCATCGGCGACCACGGCAAAACCGCGACCTTGTTCGCCTGCGCGAGCCGCCTCGATCGCAGCATTGAGTGCCAACAGGTTGGTTTGTTCGGCGACCCCGCGAATGGTGTCCACCACCAACTGAATCTGTTGCCCTTGTTCACTGACCCTGCCCAGTGCCGCGGCGGTGTCGTTCAAGCGTTGATTGAGCTGCTGAATGCTGGCGGTCGTGCGCTGACTGTCTCGACTGCTGTCGGCGGCAATGCGCTGGGTGTGCTGAGCGCTGCCTGACGCCTGTTCACAGCTCTGGGCGACCCCTTGAGAAGTAGCCGCCAGTTGCGTGGCCGCAGCGGCGATCTGGCTGATTTGCAATTGCTGCGCTTCGACTTCGCCGAGTGCGCCACTGGAGTGCTGATTGAGCGTGCGTACGGCGTTGCTCACTTGCAAGGTTTCGTGATCGACCCCCAGCAAGCTGTTGCGCAATTGCACCACGGCGACGTTAAGGGCGGTGCTGATGGCCGCCAGTTCGTCACGGCCCTGCACCGGGGCTTGCAGGCTCAGATTGCCGTCACGCAAGGCTTCGGCCAGCAGCGTGATACCGCTGGCGCTACGACGGATCGAGGCTTGCAGGCAGATAAACAGGTACAGCGCGGCCAGGAGCAGACAGCCAAAGATGGTCGCCACCACAATGAATTGCCGAATCGCCGAGCCGTGGTAGTAATACAGGCGCTGATCCAGCGACGTCAATGACTGCTGGCGCAACGCGGCGAGGTCGGTGAGCAGGGCGTCCAGGTTGCGTTCGAACTCTTCCGGCTTGAGCGTAATGCTGCCGCCGAACACCCCGTCATCCAGGACTTTCAGGCTCGCGTCCAGGTGTTTCAGGTTGTCATGGTATTGCCCGGCCCAGCTTTGCAAAGCACTTGGCAGGCGCGCTTCCAGGAGCGTGGCGGTTTTCACCAGCTGCTCCCGGGCATCACCGATACGGCTGCGCAAATCACGCAATTGCAGGCGGCTTTGCAGCGTGAACTGCCCCGAGACAACCGACGCCTGACCCACGCTGGCCAGGCGGCCGACCCGTTCGATCAGGTCAGGCGCGTGTTGCGTCGAGATCTGCGTCAGCAGGTAGGTTTCCAGCCAGGGCGCGAGTGTCAGGCGATTGTCCATGGCGATCTGTTCACGCAGGGCTTGCAGTGCGCTCAAGGCGTTGGTGAAACGGTCGTAACCGTCTGGCCACCAGCCAACACTGCTCAGGCTTTTCGAGTCCAGGCCATTGAGGGCAGTTTGCAGGGCTTGATACCGGGTCAGCGTCTCGCCCTCGGCCCCTTCGGTTTTCAGTGCATTGCCCAGGTCCGACGTGGCTTGAGCGACGGCAGGCTGAACCGCATCAAACGCGCCCATCGCGGCGATGGTCGCCGGCGTCGGCTGGCGATTGGTTTCCGTGGCGCGCCAGCGAGCAGCGCGGTCCCGCTGGGCGGCGAGCAGGTTGTCGAGCGCATCCAGCGCGAGCAACTGACGCACACCGGCACGTTCGCCGGAGATCAGATTGAGTTTGTCGCGATAATCCTGACCAATCATCCACAGGCTGCCCGTCAGCGGCAGGATGAACAGCAGAAACAACAGCTGAAATTTGCGTGCGAAGCCAAAACGCCCCAGCAACCCGATCCCCGGTGATAAAAAAGACATGCCCCATGACTCCTCTGGACACCACGCACCATCGGCGTGCGTCGAGGTCATTGCGACCGCGACATGTGCCCTTTTAAAAGGCCTCGAAAGTTCACCCTCGCCAGCTCTGTAGGCCGACTCTGTAGCGAAACTTCCCATTCTCGGTCCTCTTTGTAAGAGGCCCGCGTTGAAGGTGTTAAACAAGGCAAGATTCAGACCATGGCGTTGCGCTATCACCTATCGGCCGATGAAAGATTAGTTCGTTAGCTGGCTAAGGGGATGGCGTTGTCGCACCGAAAAATGGCACATTGACGCACCTGCCCGCATGCACCCATCTGCTATACGGAAATACTCATGGCTATCAGCACTACCCAGACCGGCACGACGTCGGCTCCCGCGACTTCACAAAGCAGCCCTCTAGTCATGCGCATCATCGGCGCGGTGGCGCTGGCGCACCTCATCAATGACCTGATCCAGTCGGTGCTGCCGTCGATTTATCCGATGCTCAAGGCCAGCTATGGCCTGACCTTTACCCAGATCGGATTGATCACGTTGACCTTCCAACTGACCGCTTCGCTATTGCAGCCGTGGGTCGGTTATTACACGGACAGACATCCCAAGCCCTGGCTGCTGCCCGCTGGCACGGTGTGCACGCTGATCGGCATTTTGATGATGTCCGTGGTTGGCACCTTCCCGTTGATTCTGCTGGCGGCGGGGTTGATCGGTATCGGGTCGTCGACCTTTCACCCCGAAGCATCTCGCGTGGCGCGACTGGCCTCGGGCGGACGATTTGGCCTGGCGCAATCGACCTTTCAGGTGGGCGGTAATGCCGGCTCGGCGTTCGGTCCGTTGTTGGCGGCGGCGATCATTATTCCTTATGGCCAGGGGCATGTGGCCTGGTTCGGATTATTCGCGGTGTTCGCGCTGTTCGTGCTCTACCGGATCAGCCGCTGGTACGCCAACCACTTGAGCCTGTTCAAGCTCAAACAAGGCCAGGCGGCGACTCATGGCCTGTCCAAGGGGCGGGTGACCAGTGCGCTGGTGGTGCTCGGTTTGCTGGTGTTCTCCAAGTATTTCTACATGTCCAGCCTCACCAGCTACTTCACGTTCTACCTGATCGAGAAGTTCGACCTGTCGGTGGCCAGTTCGCAGTTGCACCTGTTCCTGTTTCTGGGCGCGGTCGCGGCGGGGACCTTCTTTGGTGGGCCGATTGGCGACAAGATCGGGCGTAAGGCAGTGATCTGGTTCTCGATCCTGGGTGTGGCGCCGTTCACGCTGTTGCTGCCGCATGTCGACCTGTTCTGGACCAGCATCCTCAGCGTGATCATCGGTTTCATCCTGGCTTCGGCATTCTCGGCCATTGTGGTTTACGCGCAGGAACTGGTGCCGGGCAATGTCGGAATGATTGCCGGCGTGTTCTTCGGTTTGATGTTCGGCTTTGGCGGGATCGGCGCGGCGTTGCTCGGGCATCTGGCGGACGTGCACGGCATCGAATACGTGTACTTCCTGTGCTCGTTCCTGCCGTTGTTTGGTGTGTTGGCGATCTTTTTGCCGCGAACCAAAAAGGCCTGATAGCTCTTGGGCGGGTGTTTTACAGGCTCAGGCACTGCTATTGCGGAAACTACCGGGTGTGATGCCCACTACTTTTTTGAACGCTCGGGTCATGTGGCTTTGATCGAAGAAGCCGCAGGTGAATGACGCTTCTGCGAGACTGGATCCGGTGCGCAGCAGTTTTTGGACCTGGGCGATTCTTTTCTGAATCTGATAGCTGTGGGGCGAGACGCCAACGCTTTTTTTGAACACCCGGATCAGGTAAAGAGGGTCAAGGTTCACCAGTTGCGCCAGTTCTTCCAGAGACAGATGTTTGTCGAACTCTTCTTCGAGCTTCCTCTTGATCCTTTGCACGGCGTGCTGCTCAACCGCACTGACGGTTTCGATGGGCGCTCCGCTGCGCTCGAAGAGCTGCGTCACCAGATCCAGCAGGATCGTTTCCCGTTCAAGGCTGGAGGGCGATTTCTCAATGAGTTGATGTTGATGCAAAAAGGTCCGGGCGAAGTCGGGGGCCTGGCTCAGCGCTGTTTGAAAAAGATGAATATGATCGTCTGAAAAACGCCCTTGAAACACCATCCGATTGACCCATTCGGGGTCGATATAGAGCATTCGATACATCCAGCCCTCATCATGGCCTGGCAAGCCGTCGTGGATCTCCCCGGGGGTAATGGTGACCACACTGTCAGCGACGCCCATGTAGTAATTGCCGCGATAAAAAAGTTTTTCAACCCCGCTACTTATAACGCCGATAGCGTACCGGTCATGTGAATGTCGGCCGAAAGATTGAGTGCTGTAACGCGCAGATAGCAACTCACAGTCGCCTTCGGGTATACGCCAGAATTGAACAAAGTCCTTGTCTTTTTGAGGGGCTTTGTTGCGGCGACTTTTGTCCATGAATTGTCCAGTTTTGTGCAATACGTATGAAAAAAAGGTCGCTAAATTTAGCACCTGTTTCATAACACAAGCTAGGGGGTACGATGTCTACAAAACTGGTAGTTGGGGATTTTAATAAGTCTTCATGGTCATTTCGTGCGTGGCTGGTTCTTGTGACAGCGGATGTTGAATTTGAAACCCTTCAGATCAAACTGGAACAAAGCGAC
Organism: Pseudomonas sp. B21-040; assembly: GCF_024748695.1. Lineage (NCBI taxonomy): Bacteria > Pseudomonadati > Pseudomonadota > Gammaproteobacteria > Pseudomonadales > Pseudomonadaceae > Pseudomonas > Pseudomonas sp. B21-040. The sequence goes on along the minus strand of NZ_CP087176.1, from coordinate 5,614,644 downwards.
ACCCGCCAGCGCATTCTGGAGCACTCGCCTTCCGGCAAGGTGCCGGCGCTGCTGCTTGATGATGTCGTCATCAACGACAGCCTGGCCATCAGCGAATACATTGCCGATTCCTATCCGGCCGCCAACCTTTGGCCCCGGGATTCAAGGGTCAAGGCTCTGGCACGCGCTGCTGCGGCAGAGATGCACTCCGGTTTCATCTACCTGCGCACGCAGATGTCGTTTGGCCTGAACACAGGCGACATCCCGGAAAGCCTGACCGCTGAGACGGAAGGGGAAATCATGCGGATATTCGCTATCTGGAACCAGCTCCGTGAGGTGAGTGGTTCAACAAAGTTTCTCTGCGGTGACTTCGGCATTGTGGATGCGATGTTTGTTCCGGTGGTGTTCCGCTTCCGTCGTTATGGTATTGCCATCCCTGCGCAACTGCAGGGCTATGTCGAAAATATTCTGGGTTTTTCACCGGTACAACAATGGTTGAAGTTGGCCGCGCAAGAAGTTTAAAGAGAGGTATTGTTGCTAACGCTTAATGCCAATTAATAGTAAGTGCATTTTGGCACATGGCAGAAAAGACCTTTGGGGATTTTCTGCTTTGTCGAATCTGATAGTTGCTCACCTGGGGAGTTGTGAGTACTCATAAAGTTAATGCCGGTCTTTATCAATGAGGTTTCTCATGGCGACTAATAACAATCGGGCAATCATTGAATTGACCGTCGGTGGACTGATGCTCAGTCTGTCTGCTCTAGCCGTCGCTTTCGCCCATATCGGCGCGGGTGGCGCAGGGTTCTATCGGATGGTGTTCGCCTCGATCCTGTTCTTCCTGCTGCTCAAGGTGCGCAAAACACCGGTGCTCCTCAAAAGTGCCAAGGCGCAGCTGTACACCGCGTTGGCTGGGGTGTTTTTGGCCATTGACCTGGTGCTTTGGCATCAGAGCATCTATATCGTCGGCCCGGGCATCGGGTCGATCCTGACCAACTGTCAGGTGTTCTTCATGACCCTGTTGGGGTTGTACCTGTTGAAGGAAAAACCTTCGATCTACTTCCTGGTCTCCATTAGCTTGGCATTTGTCGGGCTCTATCTGTTGTTGCTACCCGAGATGACCAGTGCGGTAGGGATCAAGGGCGTGGTGTATGGCGTGCTGTCGGGGCTGGCGTATGCCATCTGTGTGTATTTTCTGAAGATCAACACCCAATTGCCGGACGGCGGGGGTGACAAGATCGCACAGATGCTCAATTTGAGTCTTTGGGCGGCATTGGTTCTGCTGACATACGCGCTGGCAACTGGGGAAAGCCTGGCCATCGTGGATGGGCAAACCTTGCTGATGCTGATCATCTACGGGGTACTGGTGCAGTTTGCCGGCTGGTTGCTGGTCAACCGTTCGATCGGAGCAATCAGCCTGGGGTTGGCCGGTCTGATCCTGTTACTGGAGCCGGTGATCACCTATTTCATTGATGTCACCTTTCTCGGCAAGGCCAGCTCCACGCTGCAGATTTGTGGCGCGCTGCTGACTGTCTTTGCGGTTTATATCGGTTCAATCAAACCCCCTGAGAAAGCGCAGCCTTTGCCCGAGGCGACCTGACAAAAGGTTTATCACTGTGAGCCGTGACCCCGGTCAATACGTTACGCGCAGGCCCGCAAAGTTTGCGTGTCGTCGAGGAGAATGGTGATCCCAAGACGCAAAAATCCCCGTATCAGCAAGTGATTACGGGGATTTTCAGTCTATCGGGTTCCGTGTTAATCCACGGTCACCGTTACACGTTGAAGCGGAAGTGCATCACGTCGCCGTCTTTGACGATGTAGTCCTTGCCTTCCAGACGCCATTTACCGGCTTCTTTGGTGCCGGCTTCGCCCTTGTACTGGATGAAGTCGTCATAGGCGATGACTTCGGCGCGGATGAAGCCTTTTTCGAAGTCGGTGTGGATCACGCCAGCGGCTTGCGGTGCGGTGGCACCGACGCGAACGGTCCAGGCGCGGACTTCTTCAACACCAGCGGTGAAGTAGGTCTGCAGGTGCAGCATTTCGTAGCCAGCGCGGATCACGCGGTTCAGGCCAGGCTCTTCGAGGCCCAGGGCTTCGAGGAACATGTCTTTCTCTTCGCCGTCTTCCAGCTCGGCGATTTCGGCTTCGATCTTGTTGCAGACCGGAACCACCATGGCGCCTTCTTCGTCGGCGATGGCCTTGACGATGTCCAGCAGCGGGTTGTTCTCGAAACCGTCTTCAGCGACGTTGGCGATGTACATGACCGGCTTGGTGGTCAGCAGGTGGAAGCCACGAATCACTGCCTTGTCGTCGGCGCCCATGTTCTTCATCAGCGTGCGCGCAGGCTTGCCGAGGGTGAAGTGAGCGATCAGTTGCTCCAGCAGGCCTTTCTGGACCACGGCGTCCTTGTCGCCACCCTTGGCGTTGCGGGCGACTTTCTGCAGTTGCTTCTCGCAGCTGTCGAGGTCGGCGAAGATCAACTCCAGGTCGATGATCTCGATGTCGCGTTTCGGGTCGACGCTGTTGGAGACGTGAATCACGTTCTCGTCTTCGAAGCAGCGGACCACGTGGGCGATGGCATCGGTTTCACGGATGTTGGCGAGGAACTTGTTGCCCAGGCCTTCACCTTTCGAGGCGCCGGCAACCAGGCCTGCGATGTCGACGAATTCCATGGTGGTCGGCAGGATGCGCTTTGGATTGACGATGGCCGCCAGGGCATCCAGACGCGGATCCGGCATCGGCACGATACCGGTGTTCGGCTCGATGGTGCAGAAGGGGAAGTTTTCGGCCGCGATCCCGGATTTGGTCAGGGCGTTGAACAGGGTGGACTTGCCGACGTTAGGCAGGCCGACGATGCCGCAATTGAATCCCATGGTGTTTCCCCTCGGATTAGAGTCAGGCCTTCTGGCTGTGCAGGTTTTTCATCGCGCGGTTCCATTCACCGGCGAGGATATCCGGCAGCACGCCGAGGGCAAAGTCGATGCTGGCATCGAGTTTTTCCTGTTCGGCGCGTGGCGCACGACCCAGGACGAAATTTGAAACCATACTGGCAACGCCCGGGTGGCCAATGCCAAGCCGCAAGCGATGAAAGGTGTTCTGATTGCCCAGTTGCGCAATGATGTCGCGCAACCCGTTGTGACCGCCATGGCCGCCGCCCTGCTTGAGCTTGGCAACGCCCGGAGGCAGGTCGAGTTCGTCATGCGCCACGAGGATTTCTTCAGGCTTGATGCGGAAGAAACCTGCCAGGGCTGCTACGGCCTGGCCGCTACGGTTCATGTAGGTGGTGGGAATCAGCAGACGAACATCCTGACCCTGATGCGAATAGCGTCCGGTCAGGCCAAAATATTTGCGATCGGCGACAAGGTTTACACCTTGTGCGTTCGCGATGCGCTCAACAAAAAGGGCCCCTGCGTTATGCCGGGTCTGTTCGTATTCAGCACCTGGATTTCCCAGGCCAACGATCAGTTTAATGGCGGTCACGATAGGGGCCCTTCCTTGGAGTGGTGGATAACATCGCTGCAATCGGTGTGTGCGGCGAAAGTGGACGAAAATTGCTCATTTACCATTATGTAAACTCCGCGTTCCCGCCCGCTTTCTCGCTACGTTCCAGTCCGCGATGTTTCCGGTCACTCCGGCGTACAGAGTGAATTACTCTGCAGCGCCTTCTGCAGCTTCTGGAGCAACACGTGGAGCGTGAACGTTGGCAACAGCCAGGTCGTTACCGTGAGCCAGAGCAACAAATTCAACGCCTTTAGGAGCGCTGATGTCGGACAGGTGAATGATCGAGCCGACTTCGGCGTTAGCCAGGTCAACTTCGATGAATTCAGGCAGGTCTTTTGGCAGGCAGGACACTTCGATTTCAGCAACAACGTGCGAAATCTCGCCGCCTTTCTTCACTGGAGCAGCTTCGTTGATGAAGTGCACAGGAACGATAGCGGTCAGCTTTTGGCCGGCAACTACACGTACGAAGTCAGCGTGCATCACGTGGCCTTTGGCCGGGTGACGCTGCAGAGCCTTGATGATTACGTTTTGCTTGGTGCCGCCAACGTTCAGCTCGATGATGTGGCTGTAAGCCGCTTCGTTTTCGAGCAGTTTGGCAACTTCTTTAGCCAGCATGCTGATGGATTCAGGGGCTTTTTCGCCACCGTAAACTACAGCTGGTACCAGGCTTGCGAGACGACGCAGGCGGCGGCTCGCACCTTTCCCCAGGTCGGAACGCACTTCAGCATTCAGAGTAAAATCGTTCATGTTGTATCTCCAAAATAACCACATTCGCCCCAGCGTTTGCGACCAGCGCTAAAGGCGATATGGGCAAAAAAGCCCCGCCCCGACAGGAATGCCGGGGCGGGGCGCTTTTCGTCAACGCGATGATTGAAAAGGGCAGGGCCCTTAACGGAACATCGCGCTGATCGATTCTTCATTGCTGATGCGGCGGACCGCCTCGGCAACTACCGGCGCGATATCCAGTTGACGGATACGCGAGCAGGCTTGTGCAGCAGCGGACAACGGGATGGTGTTAGTCACCACCAGTTCGTCCAGCATGGAATTTTCAATGTTTTCGATCGCCCGACCGGACAGCACAGGGTGTGTGCAGTAGGCGAAAACCTTGGCAGCGCCATGCTCTTTCAAGGCCTTGGCCGCGTGGCACAAAGTGCCGGCGGTATCGACCATGTCATCGACCAGAATACAGGTACGCCCTTCGACATCACCGATGATATGCATCACTTCAGAGTGATTGGCTTTCTCACGGCGTTTGTCGATGATCCCGAGATCCACGCCCAGGGATTTGGCAACAGCACGTGCACGCACGACGCCACCAATGTCCGGGGACACGATCATCAGGTTTTCGAAGCGCTGATCTTCAATGTCATCCACCAATACAGGGGAGCCGTAGATGTTATCTACCGGAATATCGAAGAAACCCTGGATTTGGTCAGCATGCAGATCAACCGTGAGAACACGGTCGATGCCGACTACGGTAAGCATGTCAGCAACAACTTTCGCGCTGATAGCCACACGTGCGGAACGCGGACGGCGATCCTGACGGGCATAACCAAAGTAAGGAATAACAGCAGTGATACGAGTAGCCGAGGAGCGGCGGAAGGCATCAGCCATCACTACCAGTTCCATCAGGTTATCGTTGGTCGGAGCGCAAGTCGGCTGAATAATGAAGACATCTTTACCGCGGACGTTTTCATTGATCTCGGCTGTAATTTCGCCGTCGGAAAACTTACCGACAGAGATGTCACCGAGAGGGATATGCAGCTGACGTACGACACGCCGAGCCAGATCGGGGTTGGCGTTCCCCGTAAAGACCATCATCTTGGACACGCGCAGTACCTGAAGGCTGAGGGTAACCTGGATGAGTATAGGAAAATGGCAGGGGCGGCTGGATTCGAACCAACGCATGGCAGGATCAAAACCTGCTGCCTTACCGCTTGGCGACGCCCCTGTATCTGTTGCAACGATTACCCAGTAATCGGTTCCTTTAGAGCAGACTTTGCAGCTTGCGATGCAACATCGAAACGTTGCTTCCTTTTGCTACAAACCCTGTAAGGGTCTCTGTAAGAAGGGCCGAGACTTTATCAGCTTCAGCTTTGCTTGGGAAGCCCCCAAACACACAACTTCCAGTGCCAGTGAGTTTTGCTTCGGTAAAATTACCTAACAAATTCAATGCGTTACGTACCTCTGGATAACGCCTTGCTACTACCGGCAAGCAGTCATTACGACTGTTTCCCTTGGGAACGGGGCGCACTTTAATGGGAGGAGAGTTACGTGTCAACAGCGGATCTGAAAAAATTTCTGCTGTACTTACAGATACTTGCGGTATCAGCACGACATACCACGGTTCTTCGGGGTCTACAGGGGTCAGTTTCTCCCCGACGCCCTCGGCAAAAGCCGCATGGCCACGCACGAAAACCGGGACGTCAGCCCCCAGTCTCAGGCCCAGTGCCGCCAGTCGATCCTCGCCCCAACCCAATTGCCAAAGATGGTTGAGGCCCAGCAATGTCGTCGCGGCATTGGAGCTGCCGCCACCAATTCCACCGCCCATGGGCAGGACTTTTTCGATCCAGATATCAATGCCGAGTGCGCAACCGGATTGCTCCTGCAGTTGCTTCGCGGCCTTGACGATCAAATTGCTGTCGTGGGGAACACCCTCGAACTCGGTATGCAACCGGATCACACCGTCGTCGCGAACGGCAAAAGTAATTTCATCGCCGTAGTCGAGGAACTGAAAAATCGTCTGCAACTCGTGATAACCATCTTCACGTCGACCGAGGATGTGCAGCATCAGATTGAGTTTGGCCGGGGAGGGCAGTGTCAGGCGAGGCGCGGTCATGTTCATTGCCCCAACTTGCGTGGTTGCCATTCCTTGATCACCAGCGTGACATCAAGGTCGGTGCCGTGAAGTTTTATCTTCTCGGGCAGCCAGAAACCGTTTTGTTGTGTGTAAGTGGTGTATTCAACCTGCCAGCCATCCTGTTCGAGACTGGCCAGGCGACTGTCGGCATCCAGCGTCAGTTTGCTTTTGCTGTCGGGTGCCGGGAGTCCGCGGACCCACCAGGCCAGGTTGGACACCGGTAGTTTCCAGCCCAGTTGTTCTTCGAGCAGCACTTCCGGATTCGGTGCGTCATAGCGACCCTGGTTCGCCACTTCCAGCGAGACCTTGCCAGGTCGGCCGGTCAGGCGTGCGGCGCCGCGACCCAGCGGGCCGGAAAGGCGGATGTCGTAGTAATCCTGACGCTGCAGCCAGAACAGGGTGCCGCTGCCCGAGTCTTTGGGTGCGCGGATGCCGATCTTGCCGTTGATCTGCCAGCCGTCGAGGGCGGTCAATTGCTGTTTGTGTTCACGCCATTGGGCCGGGTTGCCGTGACCTTCGACGGATTCGCGAGCGCCGAAGCCCGCGCAACCGGCGAGCAGGGCAATAAAACTGAAAACAATGAAATGGCGCAAAAACATAATCTTAAAGAGTCTCTGATCCGGTCAGGCGCTTGATGGTGCCGCGCAGGGTAGGGCTGTCAGGTTGTTCCTTGAGGAATTTGCCCCAGACTTGTTTGGCTTCGCGCTGTTTGCCATTGGCCCACAGCACTTCACCCAGGTGGGCGGCCACTTCCTGATCGGGGAAACGCTCCAGTGCCTGGCGCAGATAGCGCTCGGCTACATCGAGATTACCCAGGCGGAAGTTTACCCAGCCGAGGCTGTCGAGCACCGCCGGGTCTTCCGGATTGATCTGGTGAGCCTGTTCGATCAAGGCCTTGGCCTCGGTATACCGCGTGGTGCGGTCGGACAGGGTGTAGCCGAGCGCATTCAGTGCCATGGCATTGTCCGGGTCGCGCTTGATGATCAGGCGCAGGTCTTTTTCCATCTGCGCCAAGTCATTGCGTTTTTCCGCCTGCATGGCGCGGGTATACAGAAGGTTCAGATCGTCCGGATATTGCTGCAAGGCTTTTTGCAGGACACCGAAGGCTTTGTCGCTCTGATTGTTGGCTGACAAGGTTTCGGCTTCGATCAGGTACAGCTGAATCGCGTAGTCAGGTTGCTCGTCGCGCTCTGCAGCCAGACGGCGTTGGGCTTCAGCGGTCCTGCCGTTATTGATCAGAATGTCGGTCTGGCGCAATTGGGCTGGCAAGTAGTCGTTACCAGGCCCGACTTTGCCGTACTCGATCAACGCGCCTTGGGGATCGTTGCGCTCCTCTGCGATACGGCCCAGGTTCAGGTGGGCGGAGTCGACGTGGCTTTCGCGGGCGATCAAGTCTTCAAGCAGGCTCTTGGCCTCGTCCCAGGATTTTGCCTCCAGGCAGACCAGTGCCAGGGAATAACGCAGCTCGTCATCCTCTGGGTACTGTTGCACCAGGCTCGAAAACTCGGCTTTGGCGTCTTCTATGCGGTCTTGCTCAACCAGCATGCGCGCGTAGGTCAGGCGCAGGCGTTTGTCGTCTGGGTATTTCTTGATGCTTTTTTGCAGCAGTGGCAAGGCTTCGTCGCCGCGGTTGAGCACTTGCAGCAGGCGCGCGCGCAGCAGGATCGGAGCAATTTCACCGTCATCGGGCGGATTGTTTTCCAGCAGGGCCAGCGCACCCTTGGCGTCGCCGTCCTGTTGCATCAACAGGGCCTTGCCGAAAATCAACTGACTGTTGTTCGGGTGGCGTTGCAGCAAACGGTCGAAGCTGTTCATCAAGCCGTTGCGCGTGTCCTGGTCGGTATCGGCCGCGGACAGGGCCAGAAAGTCAAAATGCGTGTCGCCTTTGCCTTGCAGGACTTTCTCCATATAAACCATGGAGTCGTCGTAACGACCGGCACGGGCCAGTTGCACGGCAGCCGCACGTTGCGCTTCGAGGTCTTGCGGGGCGTTTTTTGCCCAGATCAGCGCGGTGTCCAGGGCAGCCTGATCGGCGCCCAGGTATTCGGCAATGCGGAATGCTCGCTCGGAGATGCCCGGATCCTGTGTGTTGATGGCCTGGGTCACGTAGTTATCCAGCGCAATGTCGAAACGATTGCGCTGGCCAGCCAGTTCGGCGCTCAGCAGACTGAAGATGGTTTCTTCGCTGAATGAGCTGTAAACCTTGGGCTTTTCAGGGGCCGGAGTGCTGTCTTCGACCGGCGACGTACCGTCCGGCGACACGGGGGCCAAGGCTTGGCAGCCGCTCAGGAAGACAAAAGCGAGGAGCAACGCGGAAGATCTATTCATATAGGAAGAGGACGACTAACCTGCGGTCGGATCATCATGACACAAGCCTTCGGCCAAACATAACCGAGTCTCAATCGATGTCTTTATAGAGACGGGACATGGGGACAATAGTCAGCGGTAGTTGTTCTGGCTGTGACGAAGTAGGACAATTGCCGGCTTCACGTCACCATCAGCGACCTTGAATGGCCTTCCTTGCACTCGGTATCAACCACAAGACTGCTTCTGTAGACGTCCGCGAGCGCGTGGCCTTTACCCCTGAGCAGCTGGTGGAGGCCTTGCAGCAGCTCTGCCGCCTCACCGACAGCCGCGAAGCTGCGATCCTCTCCACCTGCAATCGCAGTGAACTTTATATAGAACAGGATCACCTTTCGGCCGACGTTGTGTTGCGCTGGCTGGCCGACTATCACCATTTGAGCCTCGACGAGCTGCGCGCGAGCGCTTATGTGCATGAAGATGATGCGGCAGTTCGTCACATGATGCGGGTCGCCTCCGGGCTCGATTCGCTGGTGTTGGGCGAACCGCAGATTCTCGGCCAGATGAAATCGGCCTATGCCGTCGCCCGCGAGGCCGGGACCATTGGCCCGTTGCTTGGCCGGTTGTTTCAGGCCACGTTCAACGCGGCCAAACAAGTGCGCACTGACACCGCCATCGGCGAGAACCCGGTGTCCGTGGCGTTTGCCGCGGTCAGCCTGGCGAAACAGATTTTCAGTGACTTGCAACGCAGCCAGGCATTGCTGATCGGCGCTGGCGAGACCATCACCCTGGTGGCCCGTCATCTGCACGAGCTGGGTGTGAAGCGCATCGTGGTCGCCAACCGAACCCTGGAGCGCGCGAGTATTCTGGCCGAGCAGTTCGGTGCCCACGCCGTGCTGCTCTCGGACATTCCGGCAGAACTGGTGCGCAGCGACATCGTGATCAGTTCCACCGCCAGCCAGTTGCCGATCCTCGGCAAAGGCGCGGTGGAAAGCGCGCTGAAGCTGCGCAAGCACAAACCGATCTTCATGGTGGACATCGCCGTCCCGCGCGATATCGAGCCGGAAGTCGGCGAACTGGACGACGTTTACCTGTACAGCGTCGACGATCTTCATGAAGTGGTCGCCGAGAACCTCAAGAGCCGTCAGGGAGCAGCGCAAGCGGCGGAAGAGATGGTCTCGGTCGGCGCCGAAGATTTCATGGTCCGCCTGCGCGAACTGGCGGCGGTGGATGTGCTCAAGGCCTATCGTCAGCAAAGCGAGCGCATGCGCGACGAGGAATTACTGAAAGCCCAACGCCTGCTGGCCAATGGCAGCAGCGCCGAAGACGTGCTGGTGCAACTGGCGCGCGGCCTGACCAATAAACTCTTGCACGCGCCCAGCGTGCAATTGAAAAAGCTCTCTGCCGAAGGCCGCCTCGATGCGCTGGCCATGGCCCAGGAACTCTTTGCCCTCGGTGAGGGCTCATCGGATAGCTTTTCGGATAAAAAACCGCAATGAAAGCGTCACTGCTCAATAAGCTGGACATCCTCCAGGACCGTTTCGAGGAATTGACCGCCTTGCTTGGCGATGGCGAAGTCATTTCCGATCAGAACAAATTCCGCACCTATTCCAAGGAATACGCGGAAGTCGAGCCAATTGTCGGCGCCTATCAACAGTTGCTCAAAGTGCAAGGCGACCTCGAAGGCGCCCAGGCACTGCTCAAGGACAGCGACCCGGACATGCGCGAAATGGCCGTGGAGGAAGTCCGCGAAGCCAAGGAGCAATTGATCGAGCTCGAAGCCAGCCTGCAACGCATGCTGCTGCCCAAGGACCCGAACGACGGGCGCAACGTGTTCCTCGAAATCCGTGCCGGCACCGGTGGCGACGAGGCGGCGATTTTCTCCGGCGACCTGTTCCGCATGTATTCGCGGTATGCCGAGCGTCGCGGCTGGCGGGTGGAAATCCTCTCCGAGAACATCGGCGAGCATGGCGGCTATAAAGAAGTCATCGCCCGGGTCGAAGGTGACAACGTCTACGGCAAGCTCAAGTTCGAATCCGGCGCACACCGCGTGCAGCGGGTTCCGGCCACTGAATCCCAAGGACGCATCCACACCTCGGCCTGCACCGTGGCGGTGTTGCCCGAGCCGGACGAACAGGAAGCGATCGAGATCAACCCCGCGGACCTGCGGGTCGATACCTACCGCTCTTCCGGGGCCGGTGGTCAGCACGTCAACAAGACCGACTCGGCGATCCGCATCACGCACTTGCCGTCCGGAATTGTCGTGGAATGCCAGGAAGAACGTTCCCAGCACAAAAACCGCGCCCGGGCGATGTCCTGGCTGTCGGCCAAGCTGAACGATCAGCAGACCAGCGCCGCCGCCAATGCCATCGCCAGTGAACGTAAATTGCTGGTGGGTTCCGGTGATCGTTCGGAGCGGATTCGCACGTACAACTTTGCCCAGGGCCGGGTCACCGACCACCGGGTCAACCTGACGCTGTATTCGCTCGACGAAATCCTCGCCGGCGGGGTCGAGGCGGTCATCGAGCCATTGCTGGCCGAGTACCAGGCCGATCAATTGGCGGCGATAGGTGAGTAAATGACGATCATTGCCAGTTTGTTACGCGCCGCAGATTTGCCCGACTCGCCCACCGCGCGCCTGGATGCCGAATTGCTGCTGGCTGCCGCCCTGGGCAAACCCCGCAGTTTTTTGCACACCTGGCCGGAGCGCATCGTTCCCAGTGAAGCGGCGCTGACATTTGCCAGTTACTTGCAACGTCGTCGTGGCGGTGAGCCGGTGGCTTACATTCTGGGGCAGCAAGGGTTCTGGAAGCTGGATCTGGAAGTGGCGCCGCACACGCTGATCCCGCGTCCGGACACTGAATTGCTGGTGGAGGCCGCGCTTGAGCTGTTGCCGGCCACCCCGGCCAAGGTGCTCGACCTCGGTACCGGCAGCGGCGCCATTGCCCTGGCCCTGGCCAGCGAGCGTCCGGCCTGGAAAGTGACGGCAGTGGATCGCGTGCTTGAAGCGGTGGCCCTGGCCGAGCGCAATCGCCAGCGTCTGCACCTCAACAACGCCACGGTGCTGAGCAGCCATTGGTTCAGCGCCCTGGACGGTCAGCGTTTTCAACTGATCATCAGCAATCCGCCTTACATCCCTAGCGCTGATCCGCATCTGGTGGAAGGCGATGTGCGCTTTGAGCCGGCCAGTGCCCTGGTGGCCGGTGTCGACGGGCTCGACGATCTGCGTTTGATCGTCGCCCAGGCACCGGATTATCTGGACGCGGGTGGCTGGCTGATGCTCGAACACGGCTACGATCAAGCCAATGCCGTGCGCGATTTGTTGCTGAGCCGTGGCTTTGAAAACGTCCACAGCCGTACGGATTTGGGTGGTCACGAACGAATCAGCCTGGGGCGCCTGCCGTGCTGAATGATCAGGAATTGTTGCGCTACAGTCGGCAGATTCTGCTGCAACACGTCGACATCGACGGCCAGTTGCGCTTGAAAGAAAGCCGCGTGTTGATCGTCGGCCTCGGCGGTCTGGGCTCGCCGGTTGCGCTTTACCTCGCCGCCGCTGGCGTGGGTGAACTGCACCTCGCTGACTTCGATACGGTCGACTTGACCAATCTGCAACGCCAGATTGTTCACGACACCGACAGCGTCGGCCTGAGCAAGGTCGATTCGGCGATCAAACGCCTGAGCGCGATCAATCCCGAGATCAAACTGATCGCCCATCGCACCGCCCTGGACGAAGACTCCCTGGCCGCGGCCGTGGCTGCGGTGGATCTGGTGCTCGATTGTTCCGACAATTTCTCCACCCGCGAAGCGGTCAACGCCGCTTGCGTCAACGCTGCTAAACCGCTGGTCAGTGGCGCGGCGATTCGCCTTGAAGGGCAATTGTCGGTGTTCGACCCGCGCCGCCCGGAGAGTCCGTGCTACCACTGTTTATACGGGCATGGCAGTGAAGCCGAGCTGACGTGCAGCGAGGCCGGCGTCGTCGGACCGCTGGTTGGGTTGGTGGGCAGCCTTCAGGCACTGGAAGCGCTGAAACTGTTGGTCGGTTTCGGCGAACCGCTGGTGGGGCGCCTGCTGTTGATTGATGCGCTGGGCTCACGCTTTCGCGAATTGCGCGTCAAGCGTGATCCGGGGTGCAGTGTCTGCGGTTCCACACATGCGTGAAGCGCCGATCGGCGTGTTCGACTCCGGCGTCGGTGGGCTCTCGGTGCTGGCCGAGATCCAGCGTTTGCTGCCCAACGAGTCACTGCTGTACGTTGCCGACTGCGGGAATGTTCCCTACGGCGAGAAAACACCGGAGTTCATACGCCAGCGCTGCAGCGTCATGGCCGATTTTTTCCAGCAGCAGGGTGCCAAGGCCCTGGTGCTGGCGTGCAATACCGCGACCGTTGCGGGTGTTGCGGACTTGCGACGCGATTACCCGCAATGGCCAATTGTCGGTATGGAACCGGCCGTCAAACCTGCCGCTGCCGCGACCCGCAGCGGTGTGGTCGGCGTGCTCGCCACCACTGGCACCTTGCAGAGTGCCAAGTTCGCCGCATTGCTCGACCGTTTCGCCACCGATGTGCGCGTCATCACTCAGCCCTGTCCCGGGCTGGTCGAACTGATTGAGAACGGCGATCTGCACAGTCCGGCCTTGCGGCAGTTGCTCGCCAGGTATGTCGAACCGCTGCTCGGCGCCGGGTGCGACACCTTGATTCTGGGGTGTACGCATTATCCGTTTCTGAAGCCTTTGCTCAAACAGATGATCCCGGATGACATCAGCCTGATCGACACGGGGGCTGCTGTAGCGCGGCAACTTCAGCGGCTGTTGGCCGAGCGTGACTTGCTCGCCGAGGGGCCCGTTCGTGCTGCTGAGTTCTGGACGAGTGCCGATCCGGTTCATTTCAGAAATATCTTGCCGATACTGTGGAATACGCCCGGTGTTGTGAGAAGCTTCGACCGGTAACCAAGTAGCGGGGCGAACGAGCCATTGGGATGAACTTCTAATCAAACGTCGACTTCTATAGCGTTGAGCAACAAAAAAACCATACGAAATTGTTCGGAAAAGGATGTTTCTAGTGAAGCGACTATTCTGTTTGGCCGCGATTGCGGCCGCTTTAATGGGGCAAAGTTTTACCGCACAGGCGGCAGGCGTGGAGTTCGGGGTCGGTCAGACCAGCGATTCAACTATGACTTATCGATTGGGCATGCAATTCGATTGGGATCAGAGCTGGTTACAAAGTGACGTCGGTCGTGTGACCGGTTACTGGAGTGGTGCCTATACCTATTGGGAAGGTGACAAGCTCTCCAGTAACAACAGTCTGTCGTTCTCGCCCGTGTTTGTTTACGAGTTTGCCGGTCAGTCCGTTAAACCCTACGTCGAGGCGGGGATCGGTGTAGCGGTGTTCTCTCATATTAGAGTTGAAGACAACAATCTCGGCTCGGCCTTCCAGTTTGAAGACCGTCTCGGATTTGGCCTGCGCTTTACCGGCGGACATGAAGTCGGGGTTCGTGCGACGCACTATTCCAATGCCGGTTTGAGCAATCATAACGATGGCGTAGAAAGCTACTCGCTGCACTACACCTTGCCGTTGTAACGTCAATAGCATCGCGGGCAAGCCATGCTCCCAAAAATGTGGGGACGTGGCTTGCCCGCGATGGCGTCAGATCTAGCGATACGCCGTAGTAATTCCTTGGCGTTCGTCGATGCACTCCGGTGCGCCCATCTCGAATTCCCGGCAGATCAGCGGGCGCTTTTCGTAGATGGTGCACATCATGCTGTTGCGATCCAGCGCGGCGCACCAGCCGTCGTCCAGGCGCAGCATGACTTCCCCACCCCAATCATCGGTATCGATAAAGCGTTCGGGTACGCCCGTGTCGGTGATCAACATCACTTCGAGCTGACAGCAGCAAGCCGCACAGGTCGAGCACGTAACGGCCGGCTCCGCGATTTGCGTATGGGGAATGGTTTTCATGGCTCGCAGTGTAAGGCAGTGGGGCGTTGCTGTGTGAAAGCCCTGACGGACGCTTGGTTGTGTGTCTACCCATCCTCGGGCTATGAAGTGGGGAAGCCGTCGTCGATGACGGCGATGTTCATGGTCGATCCTGGATCGGCGCAGGGCTGCGCACCATGCGTTTGCCGATGGCCAGTTTCACCTCGCTCGGCGATGTCGACAGGGGCCAAAGCGCCGCCATGAACAGACCCGGAAAAACGATCTCCGCTGGCCGGTTCTTGAGTTTGGCGAAGATGTGCCGGGCGGCTTTACTTACCGGCCAACTGAACGATTTCGGGGCGTCATTATTTGCGGCCTGCGGGGGGGCGACAAACCCGGGGCTGACCACCGTGACTTCGATACCATCCGGCGCCAGGTCCATGCGCAGCGATTCGAACTGGTAACGCAGTCCGGCTTTTGATGCACCATAGGCCTCGGCACGTGGCAGCGGCAAGTACGTCGCCGGGCTCGCGATGCCCACCAGGTGCGGCGCGGTGCCTTTGCGCAACAGAGGTATCGCGACCTGGATGCAATAGGCACAGGCGAGCAAATTGGTGCGCACCACGTGTTCGACAATCGAAGAGTCGAATTGCTGAATGTCGACGTACTCGCAGGTGCCTGCGTTGAGAATCACGGTGTCCAGCGAACCCCAGTCCTGGACGATTTGCTCGCCGATTTCGCGCACCCGCTGACTGTTGGTCAGGTCACCGGGCACCACCATCACCTGTCCGGGATAGCGCAGGGACAAGACTTTCAGTGCTGGCACCGAGCGTGAACTGACGGCCAGATGAGCGCCGGTTTTCAGTATTTGTTCGGCCAGCGAGGCGCCAAGACCGCTGCTGGCGCCGGTTAACCAGTATCGCCGTGGAGGTGTAAAACTCATCCCATTTTCCTTTTCGGCCAGGCAATCGCCGGTCCCAATACGGGTAAGTGCAGCAGACTATCTTTGTTCGCCTTGGCAAACGGTGCGGCAAAACGCCTCAGTCCATCACTCATGGCAACCTCCGGCATCGAGTCGCGCGGGCAGGTTCTTGAACGCGGCCAGCGCTCGTTGTCGGGAGGTACTCAGGTTGACGATGGGCGACGGATAATCCGCCACACCGAACAGGCCACCCAGGTTGGCCGGGTTATGCACATCTTTTTGGTTGAGTCCGGCCAGTTCTGGCAGCCAGTGCTTGATGAACGCACCGTCAGCGTCGAATTTCTGTGACTGGCTCAATGGATTGAAAATCCGGAAGTAGGGCGCCGAATCTGTGCCGGTGGACGAGCTCCACTGCCAGCCACCGTTGTTTGCCGCCAGATCACCGTCGATCAAATGCCGCATGAAAAAGCGCTCGCCTTCACGCCAGTCGATCAGCAAATTCTTGGTCAGGAACATCGCCACGACCATGCGCAGCCGGTTGTGCATCCAGCCGGTCTCCAGCAATTGGCGCATGGCCGCATCGATGATCGGCACACCGGTGCGGGCTTCTTGCCAGGCCAGCAGTTCTTGTGGGGCGTTGCGCCAGGCGAGGGCTTCGGTTTCCGGTCGAAAGGCGCGATGGCGCGAGACCCGTGGGTAACCCACCAAAACATGTTTGTAGAACTCGCGCCATAGCAGCTCGTTGATCCAGGTGACGGCACCGATCTTGCCGCTTTCGAATTCGCCTTGATTGGCTTGCAGGGCGGCGTGCAGGCATTGGCGGGGGGAAATAATCCCGGCGGCGAGATAGGCCGAGAGCTGGCTGGTTCCGGGTTTGGCCGGGAAATCCCGCTCGTTTTTGTAGTCGTCGATCCGGGCGTCGGCGAAGGCATCGAGTCGACGCCGGGCTTGGGCTTCACCGGCGGGCCAGTATTGGCGCAGGCCGTCGCTTGGCGTTTCGAACCCCTCGATGGTAGCGGGGATCAAATCGCTGCTTATCGTCAGCGGCAACTGGGGGGCGGGTGTTGCGACCAGCCCCGGTAATGAAACCCGCAGCCGGTCGTAGCACACCTTGCGGAACTGGCTGAAGACCTGGAAGTAGGTGCCGTTCTTGGTCAACACGGAGCCTGGCTTGAATAGCAGTTGATCGAGGTAACGGTGGAACTGAATGCCCTTGGCGTTCAGCGTTTCGGCCACCGCTGTATCACGACGGCTTTCATTGACGCCGTAGTCCTCGTTGACGTGCAGGGCGTCGACCTTCAACTGCTGGCACAGGTCGAGCAGCACCGTTGGTGCGTCATCCCAGTGCGATGCCTGGCGGATCAGCAAGGGAATGTTCAGCTCGCCCAGCGCGCGACTCAGTTCGCCCAGGTTGCGCAGCCAGAAATCCACTTTGCACGGTGCATCGTCGTGTTCCAGCCACTGCTGCGGGCTCAACAGATACACCGCCACCGTCGGGCCGCTGGCTGCGGCGGCCGAGAGGGCGGTGTTGTCGTGTACGCGCAAATCGTTGCGCAACCAGATCAAATGCATGTTGGTGTCCGCACGCTTCATTAAAGGAGTCCACGCTGAACCAGGTACTGATGCGCCGATAACGGGCCTTCAGCGAGGGACAAATCAGCGATTTCCGTGGTTCTTGCGGACAGCTCGGCGTGGTGAATGCATACCGTAGGTCCGACAATCATTTTTGGGCATCTGATACCGTTCAATAGTTTCGGCAGCTGCGAAAGATTTATGGCTTTGCTGGAATACAGCAGTACGCCGCGGGCTTGCAGGTGGTCGACCGCCATCGCGAGTTCACCGGCGGGCAGGGGCCAGTCGAACACCTCTACCGGACAATCGGCGCTGCTGATCAGCCAGGCGGTGAGCCATAGGTGAGGTTCCAGTGGCAAATCCGATTGATTGATCAACAGCAGCGGCGCGGTGCGTAGCTGACGGTTGTTATGGTAGATGCGTGCGCCGAACTTGCTGCGCAACCAGGAATAAAAAAACACCCGCTCCATCTGCGCGCCAAACTGTCCCTGCCAACGCTGTTCCACTTCGGCCAGTAACGGGATCAACAAGTGTTCGCACAAGGTTCGCGGTGGATACAGCGCCATGGCTTGATTGACGGTTTCATCGAGGGAGCGTTCGTTCAACTGCAACACGGCTTGCAGCAGTGTGCGGCGCAGTACTTGCCAATCATTTTCGACGGTTTCGGTAAACGCTTGCGGCGTGTCCAGCAGTTGCTTGACCTGGCTGACAGCCACGCCACGGTTGAGCCAGGTGAGGATCATCAGGATGCGCTGGACGTGTTCGGCACTGAACAGCCGATGGCCCTTGGGTGTGCGTTGCGGAACGATCAGGCCATAACGCCGTTCCCAGGCGCGCAGGGTCACGGCGTTGACGCCGGTCTGGCGCGCGACTTCACGGATCGGCAGCCAGCCTTCGTCCAGGGCTTTGTTGAAGTTATCGCCCAGGTCTTCGCTGGCGCTGGTATCGAGTGGGGTTTTCATCAAATTGCGTTTCGCAGGCTGAGGTTTTCCGGATGCGGTTGCAGGTAAATCTGCTGTGCAATGTAGGGAACCGGATGCTGGCGGAAATGGTGCTTGAGCAGGGTCAGGGGCACGACCAGCGGCACGATGCCGTGTCGGTACTGGCCGATGACTTGTTGCATTTCCTGTTTGTCCTCGGGGCTGATGACTCGCTTGAGGTAGCCGCTGATGTGTTGCAGGACGTTGGTGTGGGTGCGGCGTGTGGCGCATTTTTTCAAGGCGCCCATCAGTTCGCTGAAATAGCGCGGGCCGAGCTCCTCGACGCTGGTCAGGCCCATGTTGCCGAGCAAATTGCCCAAGGTCTTGTATTGCACCGGGTGATGGGCCATCAGCAAGTATTTATAGCGTGAGTGAAATTCGATGAGGCCGTGGCGGGTCAGGCCTTTTTGCAGCAATTGCTGCCAGTTGCTGTAGGCAAACACGCGGGTGAGGAAGTTTTCGCGCAATACCGGGTCGTTGAGGCGCCCGTCTTCCTCTACCGGCAAGTCTGGGTGCCGTGCACAGAAAGCCTGGGCATAGAGGCCGCGACCACTTCCTTGCACCGACGCACCGTTGGCGTGATAGACCTTTACGCGTTCCAGGCCGCAGGAGGGCGATTTGTGCATGAAGATGTAGCCGCAGATATCGTCCAGTTCGGCGGCCATTTGCTCACCGAATTCAATCAGTGGCCGGGTGACATTGAGTTGTGGGTTAACGGTGCCGACCGCTTGGGGGTCTTCAGGATCACCCACCAGGCGGATCGGTTCGCGAGGAATCCCCAGGCCGATAGCGACTTCCGGGCACACGGCGATGAAATCGAAATAGTCCGTGAGGGTGTGGCTGCACAAGCTCGATTGCTTGTGCCCTCCGTTGTAGCGAACCTCGGCCCCCATCAAGCAGGCGCTAATGGCGATTTTCGGTCGAGTCGCTGGCTGGTCGTGCATCGAAGCACCTCGAATCCGAAACTGTACGGAGGGACGTCTCTGTACAACATTTCTTCATCATAGATCCAAAGATGTACAAGTCAATTTTTCTGTATAAGTTTTTAAGCGTGATAGCGAGGAAGGGCTGCTGTCCATGTCGACAGCAGCAATTGACGCAGGGTGATGCGGTTCACTGCAAGTGTTCCAGCAGGCGGCGAGCCGCTTCCTGGCCGCTGAGCCAGGCACCTTCGACACGACCGGACAGGCACCAGTCGCCACACACGTACAGGCCCAGGTCGGCATCCGCCAACACGCCCCATTCGTGGCTGTTGGCAGGGCGAGCGTAGAGCCAGCGATGGGCGAGGCTGAAGCTCGGGGCGGGCATGGAGTCGTGCAACAGCTCGGCGAATGCCCCGTGCAGTTGCTCGATCACCGCTTCCTTGGACAAGTCGATATGTTGCCGGCTCCAGGCGCTGGTTGCGTGCAGCACCCAGGTGTCCATGGTGTTGTCGCGTCCTGGTTTACTGCGGTTGCGCGCCAGCCAGTCGAGTGGGCTGTCCTGCACAAAACAGCCTTCAATGGGCGTATCCAGTGGCGTTTCGAAGGCCAGGGCGACGGCCCAGGTCGGGTCCATTTTTACCCCGGCGGCGGCCCCGGCGAGCTTCGATGCGGCGGCCAGCAGCGCGGTGGCCTGAGGGGCCGGCGTGGCGATCACCACATGACTGAACGGGCCGTGAGTGAAGCCTTCGGCGTCCTGCAAATGCCAGTGTTCTTCGCCTCGATAGACCTCGGTGATCCGGCAGGCAAACTGCACTTCCAGATCGCCGAGCAGGCCTCGGGTGATGGCGCTCATGCGTGGCGTGCCGACCCAGCGGGTCTGTTCGTCCGGCGACAGGTTGAGTTGGCCGCCTTGGTAGGTGTAGAGCTGCGGCGTCCATTCGGCGACCCAGCCCTGGGTTTGCCAACGCTGGACTTCGGTCACGAAGCGGCGGTCGCGGGCAGTGAAATATTGCGCGCCCATGTCCAGAGCACCCGCATCGCTGCGCTTGCTCGACATGCGTCCGCCACTGCCGCGGCTTTTATCGAAAAGTTGAACGACATGCCCTGCGTCGGTCAGGGCCTGAGCGGCTGAAAGCCCGGCGATGCCGGTGCCGATGATTGCGATGGGTACAGTCATAGGGGCCTCGTTTACCTTTCTGTACAGACTACGCCGTGGTTCAAACCTGTACAATATTGTTTTTTGGTATAACTTTTAGCGTTCTCGATCTGACAGCTTGGCCTATTGTTAAACACAGAACCTGCCCGATACCAAAGATCCCTGCTTATAAAAATAGACTAGTGATCAGGGTTAAACGCCACGCGAGGAAGAAGTCATGCACATATTGCTGACCGGCGGTACTGGTTTGATAGGACGTCAGCTCTGCCGGCACTGGTTGAGTCAGGGACATCGCCTGACAGTCTGGAGTCGCAAGCCTGAAAAGGTCGCGAAAATATGCGGCGCTCAAGTGCGCGGTATTGCCCGGCTGGAGGACCTCGAACCGGCGCCGCTGGACGCCATTATCAACCTGGCAGGTGCACCGATCGCCGACCGCCCCTGGACGCACAAACGCAAGGCGTTGCTCTGGAGTAGTCGCATCACCCTGACGGAAACGCTGCTGGCCTGGCTCGAAAAACGCGAGCAAAAACCCTCGCTGTTGATTTCCGGTTCGGCGGTGGGCTGGTATGGCGATGGCGGGGAGCGTGAGCTGACCGAGGTCTCGCCCCCCGTCATCGATGATTTCGCCAGCCAGTTGTGCATCGCCTGGGAGGAGACCGCTCAGCGTGCTGAAGCCTTGGGACTTCGCGTGGTACTGATCCGCACCGGCCTTGTGCTGTCCGCGGAGGGCGGCTTTTTGTCGCGGCTGTTGCTGCCGTTCAAACTGGGGCTGGGCGGGCCTATCGGCAATGGTCGGCAGTGGATGCCGTGGATTCATATCAACGATCAAATCGCCCTGATTGATTTTCTTCTGCATCAGAAAGACGCCAGCGGTCCTTATAATGCGTGCGCGCCCAAACCGGTGCGCAATCGCGAGTTTGCCAAGACGCTGGGCAGCGTGCTGCGCCGCCCCTCGTTCATGCCGATGCCCGCCCTGGCGTTGAAAGTGACGCTTGGCGAGTTGTCGCTGTTATTGCTGGGTGGCCAGAAGGCGCTCCCGGTACGCGTGCTGGACGCGGGCTTCATTTTCCAGTTCACCGATTTGCGCGCGGCCCTGGACGATCTGTCCAGCCGCCTCTGAAATAGGACGTTGCATGACCGATCACGCATTGCTTCTGGTTAACCTGGGTTCACCTGCCTCCACCTCGGTGGCGGATGTGCGCAGCTACCTCAATCAATTTCTGATGGACCCGTATGTGATCGACCTGCCATGGCCAGTGCGACGCTTGCTGGTGTCGCTGATCCTGATCAAACGCCCGGAGCAGTCAGCCCACGCCTACGCGTCGATCTGGTGGGAAGAGGGTTCGCCCCTGGTGGTGCTCAGCCGTCGTTTGCAGCAGGCCATGACATCGCAGTGGACCCACGGTCCGGTCGAATTGGCGATGCGTTACGGCGAGCCGTCGCTCGAGTCGACGCTGGTGCGCATGGCAGCGACCGGTCACAGGCGAATCACGCTGGCGCCGCTTTATCCACAGTTCGCCGACAGCACCACCACGACAGTCATCGAAGAGGCCAAGCGTGTTGTGCGCGAGAAAGGGCTCGACCTGCAGTTGTCGATTCTCCAGCCGTTCTACGATCAGCCGGAATACCTCGATGCGCTGGTGGCCACGGCCAAGCCCTATCTGGCGCAGGATTACGATCACTTGCTGTTGAGCTTTCACGGGTTGCCGGAACGGCACCTGAAGAAGCTCAACCCTGGCCACAGTTTTGAAGGGGGCGGTGATTGCTGCGCCGGGGCGCCGCCGGAAGTGGTCGCCACCTGCTATCGCGGGCAATGCCTGCGTACGGCGGCAGAATTTGCCAAGCGCATGGGCTTGCCGGACGGCAAATGGTCGGTGTCGTTTCAGTCGCGTCTGGGCCGGGCCAAGTGGATCGAGCCCTATACCGAAGCGCGCCTTGATGAGTTGGCCAAAAGCGGCGTAAAGAAAATTCTGGTGATGTGCCCGGCGTTCGTGGCTGATTGCATCGAGACGCTGGAAGAAATTGGTGATCGCGGGCTGGAGCAGTTCCGCGAAGCCGGAGGAGAGGAATTGGTGCTGGTACCGTGCCTCAATGATGACCCGCAGTGGGCGCGGGCGCTGAGCGCGTTGTGTGAGCGAGCGCCGCTGGCCCTCTAAAAGCATCGCGGGCAAGCCTTGCTCCTACAGTGTTCGACACAGAACCTGTAGGAGCAAGGCTTGCCCGCGATAGCTATCTTGAGGCCGACTTACAACAGCGGATCATCCGCCTTCTTGTGCTTCCAGCTGTCATTACCCGGCAGGATCAGGTTCAGCGCAATCGCCACCACCGCGCACAGCGCAATGCCTTTGAGGCCGAAGTCGTCCGGGCCGGTCCCGGTGCCGACCAGTACACCACCAATCCCGAACACCAGGGTCACCGACACAATCACCAGATTGCGCGCTTCGCCCAGATCGATCTTGTGGCGAATCAGCGTGTTCATGCCCACGGCCGCAATCGAGCCGAACAACAGGCACAGAATCCCGCCCATGACCGGCACCGGAATGCTTTGCAGCAGCGCGCCGAACTTGCCGATGAATGCCAGGCTGATGGCAAAGATCGCCGCCCAGGTCATGATTTTCGGGTTGTAGTTCTTGGTCAGCATCACCGCGCCCGTCACTTCGGCGTACGTGGTGTTGGGTGGGCCGCCAAACAAGCCCGCTGCGGTGGTGGCAATGCCATCGCCGAGCAACGTGCGGTGCAGGCCAGGCTTCTTCAGATAATCGCGACCGGTGACGCTACCCACGGCAATCACGCCGCCGATGTGCTCGATGGCCGGGGCCAGGGCGACCGGAACGATGAACAGAATCGCCTGCCAGTTGAACTCGGGTGCCGTGAAGTGCGGAATCGCGAACCACGGTGCGGCGGCAATCTTGGCGGTGTCCACCACGCCGAAATAGAACGCCATGGCAAACCCGACCAGTACACCGGAGATGATTGGCACCAGGCGGAAAATACCTTTACCAAACACCGCGACGATCAGGGTGGTCAGCAGCGCCGGCATCGAAATCAGCATCGCCGTCTGGTAGTGAATCAGCTCAGAGCCGTCGCCGGCCTTGCCCATCGCCATGTTGGCGGCAATCGGCGCCATGGCCAGGCCGATGGAAATGATCACTGGACCAATCACCACCGGTGGCAGCAGGCGGTCGATGAAACCGGTGCCTTTGATCTTCACGGCAAGGCCGAGGAAGGTGTAGACGAAACCCGCCGCCATCACCCCGCCCATGGTCGCCGCGAGGCCGAACTGGCCCTTGGCGAGGATGATCGGGGTGATGAAGGCAAAACTCGACGCCAGGAACACCGGCACCTGACGCCCGGTGACGATCTGGAACAGAATCGTCCCCAGGCCGGCGGTGAACAGCGCCACGTTCGGGTCGAGGCCGGTAATCAGCGGCATCAACACCAGGGCGCCGAAGGCCACGAACAGCATCTGTGCACCCGACAGCACCGTGCGCCAGAGCGGATCGTTGAACTCTTGCTGCATGCTCAAGCGTCCTTCTGCTTGGTACCGAAGATCTTGTCTCCGGCATCGCCCAGGCCCGGGATGATGTAGCCGTGCTCGTTGAGTTTCTGATCAATAGACGCGGTGTAGATAATCACGTCCGGGTGAGCTTTCTCGACCGCGGCAATGCCTTCCGGCGCGGCGACCAGCACCATGGCGCGGATGTCCTTGCAACCGGCCTTTTTCAGCAGGTCAATGGTGGCGACCATCGAGCCGCCGGTGGCGAGCATCGGGTCGATGATCATGGCCAGGCGTTCGTCGATTTCCGGGACCAGTTTTTCCAGGTAGGTGTGGGCTTCGAGGGTTTTCTCGTTACGGGCCACGCCCACGGCGCTGACTTTGGCGCCCGGGATCAGGCTCAGCACGCCTTCGAGCATGCCGATACCGGCGCGCAGAATCGGTACTACAGTAATTTTCTTGCCGGCGATTTTCTCGACCGACACCGTGCCGCACCAGCCTTCGATATCGTAGGTTTCCAGCGGCAGGTCTTTGGTGGCTTCATAGGTCAGCAGGGCGCCGACTTCCTGAGCGAGCTCACGGAAATTCTTGGTGCTGATGTCTGCACGGCGCATGAGGCCAAGTTTATGACGGATCAGCGGGTGGCGGATCTCGAGGATGGGCATGGGAAAGGCTCCGGCGGCGGGCAAAAAAACCGGCCTAGATTAATCTATCCGAGGGTGTTGTCCTATAGACATACAGAACGTTAGTCCACAAACGCTTGATCTGATCGTGCGGGATGCGTACCTTTGCCCGCTTTTCCTGAATACGCCACCCCTTGGAGAGCGCCATGTCCGCTGATCTCGAGCATATCCGTCAAATCATGCGAGAGGCTGACTGCCTGTACACCGAAGCTGAAGTCGAGGCGGCTATCGCCCGCGTTGGTGCACACATCAACGAACAACTGGCAGACACTAACCCGGTGGTGTTCTGTGTGATGAACGGCGGCCTGATTTTCGCCGGCAAGCTGCTCACCCATTTGCAGTTCCCGCTGGAAGCGTCCTACCTGCACGCCACCCGCTATCGCAATGAAACCAGCGGCGGCGAGCTGTTCTGGAAAGCCAAGCCGGAAGTGTCGTTTATCGACCGTGACGTGTTGATCATCGACGACATCCTCGACGAAGGTCACACCCTGGGCGCGATCATCGATTTCTGCAAGCACGCCGGCGCGCGCAAAGTGCACACCGCCGTGTTGATCGACAAAGACCACGACCGCAAGGCTCGCCCGGACCTGAAAGCCGATTTCGTCGGCCTGCCGTGCATCGACCGCTACATCTTCGGTTACGGCATGGATTACAAAGGCTACTGGCGTAACGCTAACGGGATCTTCGCTGTTAAAGGCATGTAAACGATGACTACGCCGCGCTTTCTTGATCAATCCTTGTTCACAGATTTGGCCGGGAAAGCGGCGGCTAATCCGCGTGGGCGCCAGCACCACAATTTCCATCAGATGGAAGACGCTTGTCATCGGATGGCCGTAGGCCTGCAACCAAACACCTACATCCCGCCGCACCGGCATTTGGGCGAAAACAAGGCTGAAACCTTGTTGGTGCTCAAAGGGCGGCTTGGGGTGTTGATTTTCGATGAGTCCGGCACGTTGCTGACAAAGCAGATCCTGCAAGCTGGCGGTGATTGTGTCGGGGTGGATCTGCCAGATGGTGTGTTCCACAGCATTGTGGTGCTGGAAGCCGACAGCTTGATGTTCGAGTGCAAGGCCGGTCCTTACCGCCCCGTGGGTGAAGGTGAGCTGGCACACTGGGCGCCGCGCGAGGGCGAGCCGGGTGTGGCCGAGTATCTGGCGTGGATGCGCGCTCAATTCGATTGATGTCCGGCACACCACCGCGATTTCCTGTAGCAGCCTTCGGCAGCTGCTACAGTGCTGCGCTTCGTCCCTGGAGCCCGTCATGAGTCTATTGATCCGCAGTTGCGCCGCAGTGTTGCTGGCCCTCAGTTTGCCCCTGGCCGCCGCACCTGCGCCGATGCACGCGCAGTACCTGCCACCGGATGACCTGACCCTGCGCGACGCGGAGCCCGAGCAGCAACAGCTCATGCAGGTCACCGAGTATTCCGTGGTCGTGGGTAGCCAACGCCAATCCAGTCAACAGCCGATTCCGGTCACGTCACCGTTGTTGATCCGTCTCAAGGGTAAATCCCTGAACAAAGGCGCGACCATCAGCCAGGTCCTGGTCAATTTCGATGGCGAAAGCAAAAGCCTGAAAAAGCCGGTCTACGACGATAAAAGCAAAACCCTGACGCTGTATTACCCGTTGGCGCAATACCGGGTCGTCATCGACTTGTTGCGCAATGACACGGTGTATTGCCAGTTCTTGAGCTATGCCAATGGCCATGTCTGGGCTGATTTACACACCGCAGCCACTCGTCCGCGTTGAGCCCGGCGGCAAGGGAGGGGTAAACTGCCCGCCCCGTGAAATGTCTGCGAGCTGGAGTCGGCAATGCGTAAAGATAAGAAGCAAGTGATTGGTGACGAGATCGGCGACGAGCAGATCAAGTTGTTCCTCGATTTCGAGCCAGTCGACGCCACTTCGCCGTCGCTGCACAAATTGATCAAGGCCTACCGTGGCCTGCGAATCGATGACTTCGAGCGTTTTCTGACGTTCTTCGTTGCAGCCGGCTTCGACGTTGACGGCCAGGATGAGCACGGCAAAACCTTCGTTGACCTGATCCAGGATCAGCGTAACGCCCCGGATTACATCGAGCTGATCAAAAAGGCTCGCGGCTGATCTCCCAGCCAAACCGATATGTGTGGCGCGGGTTTTACCGGCCATAAAAAAACGCCCCGCTCTCAATGAGAGCGGGGCGTTTTTTATGCGGCCCAATCAAGCGAAGCTTGGGGTCTCGCTGTTTTCTTCAACCAGCTCCAGCGCGATGTTGTTGTGCGCATTGATCTTGCGATACAGCGCCGCATCGGTTTCCAGGACCTTTTCACGAGCCGGGAAGATTTCCGCCAGTTTGGCAGCCCATTCGCCCTTGGCCTTGCCCGCGAAGCATTTTTCGATCAGCTCAAGCATGATCGAAACCGTCACCGAAGCGCCTGGGGAGGCGCCGAGCAGGGCAGCAAGGGAACCGTCCTTGGCCGCGACCAGTTCGGTACCGAACTGCAGAACGCCGCCCTTTTTCGGGTCTTTCTTGATGATCTGCACACGTTGGCCGGCCACTTCCAGGCGCCAGTCTTCGGCTTTCGCTTCAGGGTAGAAACGACGCAGGGATTCCAGGCGCTGCTCCATCGACTGCATCACTTCGCTGACCAGGTACTTGGTCAGGTCCATGTTGTTTTTCGCCACGGCCAGCATCGGGCCGATGTTGCCAGCGCGTACCGACATCGGCAGGTCCATGAAGGAACCGTGCTTGAGGAACTTGGTGGTGAAACCGGCGTAAGGTCCGAACAACAGGGACTTGTTGCCGTCAACGACGCGGGTGTCCAGGTGAGGTACGGACATTGGTGGCGAACCCACGGCGGCCTGGCTGTAAACCTTGGCCTGGTGGTGCTTGACCACTTCCGGGTTGTCGCAACGCAGCCACTGGCCACTGATCGGGAAGCCGCCGAAGCCTTTGCTTTCTTCGATGCCCGAGGCCTGCAACAGCGGCAACGCCGCGCCGCCAGCGCCCAGGAAGACGAACTTCGCGTCGACGTCACGGGTATTGCCGCTGTTGACGTCCTTGATGCTGACGGTCCAACCACCGTTGTTACGCTTGAGGCCAGTCACGCGCTTGCAGTACTTGACCTGTGCATCGGGTGCGCTGGTCAGGTGCTTGAGCAGTTGATTGGTCAGGGCGCCGAAGTTGACGTCGGTGCCATTCAACACGCGGGTCGCAGCGACAACTTCGTCGGCCGGACGGCCCGGCATCATCAGCGGCATCCAGTCGGCCATTTTGGCTTTGTCTTCGGTGTATTCCATGTCCGCGAAGGCGTGGTGCTTGCTCAGCACCTTGAAGCGTTCCTTGAGGAAGGAAATACCGCTTTCACCTTGCACGAAGCTCAGGTGCGGCACCGGGCTGATGAACGTCTTGCACGAGCCGAACGTGCCTTTTTTGGTCAGGTAGGACCAAAACTGCTTCGACACCTCGAACTGGGTGTTGATGTGCACGGCTTTCTTGATGTCGACGGTGCCATCGGCAGCCTGCGGCGTGTAGTTGAGCTCACACAGCCCGGCGTGACCGGTACCGGCGTTGTTCCATGGGTTGGAACTCTCTGCGGCACCGGAATCCATCAGCTCGACGACTTCCAGCTTGATCGCGGGGTCGAGCTCTTTGAGCAATACCGCAAGGGTGGCACTCATGATGCCGGCCCCAACCAGTACTACGTCGACTGCTTCGTTATGCGCCATTTAACGCGTCTCCAAAATCTGCAGCACCAAATTGTCGGCATGGCTGCCAGGCGTTCCGGGGCGTGTCAGTGATGCCCCTGGTACCCATGTCAGTATCGCCATGTCCGAATCTTCGCAATTTTTCGCAACTTCGACGGACGCTACCGGCCGGGCTAATGAGGTCTATGAACTCATTTCAACACGCGACTGGCAATTCGACTTATGGTCGATACATCCGTTTGTGCAACCAAATCCGTAGCGGACAGGCTTCAGGCTCCGGTGTTCGAGGAGTACTCGGTCCTGTGTCGTTGGGCTGTTTCAGACGCTAATGGTGCATGTTCAGACGCAAAACTATTCATTTGCTCGCCACACTCTTGTGAAGTTGTGAAAACCCGTTTTTTTCACGCTCTTTTGAAGACGTGAACCTCAAAAAAGGGCTGTCCCTGCCTGGCACCGTGCCCGGAAGGATTGCCGTCATGGGGTACATGACTGGCAAAACGGGCAAACAGCTCAGTGACCGAGCGTAATGACAGCTCTGCAGATTCGCGAAAAGTGGAGGTTTTGCTCAAGGAACAGCAAGCGCGCCAGCTTCACTCGATCTGTGTGGGCGGCTCTCTGTGGGCGGTGCGGGGTGTCAATACCGAGGCATTGACGATGCTGCGAGGCCCGATCAGGAGACGTCCTTATAATCGGGGGGAGATTGTATCTAAGAAACGCAGGGAAATGGACGTGTTTAATGACTTTTATTAGGCGTTCGGTCAGGTGGTCAACAGATGTTGCACCCGTGCGCGTGGCTGGCGGGTGCTGACGCGGGCGCTAGGGGGCAGAGGCTGATGCAACCAGTTGAGGCGGATTTCTTCGATTTCGACCCAGCCATCGCCCATCGGCTGGAGGCTGCACTGCTTGAACGCCTGGCAATGACCATTGCTGTCGAGCAGGGCAAAGCAACGGTGCAGCGGGCGTGGCGCGAACAAAGAGACGAGATAGCGCATGGCGAAGAACCTTGTGAGGTGACTGCAGTGAAGATTGCCCATTAGCCGTTACGTGCGAGTGTATGGGCGATGACAGGTGTGTGACAGGAACCGCTTTCCCAAGGGCATGTCAGACATTTCAGTAATGATTGAAGGCCACTGGTTCGCCGCAGTGGCCCACCGCTATACTGCCAGCCTGTTTGTGCCTGATTCTGGAGAGAAGCGCATGTTGCAACGCCTGTTGTTCGGTTTGATCACTGTGACCAGTTTGACCCTCGTCGGCTGCGCCCACAGCCCGCAACAACTGAACCCTGAACCCAAGCTGACGACTCAGCTGGCACCGGTCGGCCATGGTCAGCCCGTGGTGGTGCGTGTAGTGGACGGTCGTCCGTCGCCAACGCTGGGCACGCGCGGCGGCCTGTACCCGGAAACCAGCGCGATTACCGTGCAGAGCGCGCAGATTCTGCCGAAGTTGCAGGCGCAAGCCGAAGCGGCCGTGCGGTTGCTGGGTTTCACACCGAACGCCAACGCAATGAATGCCCCGCAAATCACCGTGACCCTGACCGAGCTGAAGTATCAGTCGCCTAAAGAAGGCATGTATGTGACTGAAGCGACCATCGGTGCGACGTTCCGCTCCGATGTGCAGAACGCCAACCGTCGTTACAGCGGCCGTTACGGTGCATCGCTGGATCAGCGTTTTGGCATGGCACCCAACCAGGAAACCAACACCAAGCTGGTCAGCGATGTGTTGAGTGATGCGTTGACGCGACTGTTCAAGGACCCGACTGTGGGTCAGGTTCTCGGCGAGTAACTTTTCCGCAGAATCAAAAAAGCCCGGAGCCAGCCATGGCCCCGGGCTTTTTTATGTCTGCAATACACCGTTGGCCTGTAGGCGCCGAGCTTGCTCGCGATTGCGTACTGTCAGTCAACGTCAATATTGAATGTGATGCCGCCATCGCGAGCAAGCTCGGCTCCTACAGGTTGAGGTGGTGTCAGGCCGCTTCGGAATAGAAGTCCAGCACGCTCACACCGGTCAGCAAATCCGCTTCCGGCAAGTCCGCATGTTGATGCCCGCCCAGCGCGCAATAGACAAGCCAGTGACGGTCTTGAACGTTGAAGGCGAGGCTTCCCACAAGGTTTTGTTGCTCGTCGCTTGGGGCAATGAGGTAGAGGCGGTCCTGGTTTTCGGCGTGAAGCATGACGGTTTCCATGTCTGTTTGCGTGGGGCCGCAGACTGACGGATTCAGATGACGAAGCCGTGACGCAGGACAGGAATCTGCCAAATGGTGAGTTATTTGTCGTAAAGCAGGTGCAGGCGCAGAGGCTTTCGGTAGAATCCGCGCCGCCGTCGTCGGTTCGACGTCTGCCACACCTGTTTTGCTTGAGGTCCGTGATGTCGCTGCATTTGATGACGCTGTTTACTGCCCATCCCGCCAAGCTGGTCAATCTGCTGGCCTTGCTGCTTGCCTTCCCGGGCGGTTGGCTGCTGCATGCAACCCGTCGTCGCGAGCAACGTGCCATGGCCAGTATCCTGGCCCAGCGCCAGAGCCAGCCTGGCATCGAGCCGACCCTCGATTGGGCGACCTTGCGCATGAACCGCTTTTTCTATCGCTTCGGTTTTGCCTGCCTGGGGCTTGCGTTGCTGGTGTCGTGGATCAGCACACGGGTTTGACAGCAAACAACGCAGCAATGAAAACGGCGCCCGAAGGCGCCGTTGTCGTATCCAGCCAAAAACCTTACAGCGGCAAGCCTGCCTTGACGCGGTACTGATTACGCACCGGCGTCGCATATTGCAGCACCATGAATGGGCGATGTTCCATCGGGCAGGCCTCCAGACGGCGCTGCCACTCTTCCTGCGCCTTGGCCAACTCATCGGCCGCAAACACTTGCGACGCTGTCGGCACCTGCAATTGCGGGTCGGCGTCTGTCCACTGGGCGTAAGCCAGGTAATGCACCGGGAACAACCGGTAGCCGCCCAGAATCTGCTTGTCCATCTCGACCGCCAATTGCTTGGTGTCATCAAACAGCTCGGTGATCGGCGCGGCGAAGTTCACATGGACCCGGCCCTTGTAGCCCGTGATGCCCTTGGCGATGCTCACATCGTCTTCGCCCGGTACTTTGGTGTAGCTGCCGGTGGTGGCACGGATGAACAATTCGCGTGCCTTGGCCTGATCGCACGGGTCGTATTCATAGCTGATCGACACCGGGGTGAGGTTCAGCGACTGAATGACTTCGCCGAACGGCTCGTCCTTGCGGCTCATGTGGAACATTTTGAGGATGGCCGATTCGGTGCGGTCGTCGCCGTCTTTCGCCCGGCCTTCGGCCTGGGCGATCCAGATCGAGGCGCAATCGTTGCGGATCGAGTGGTTGATGTAGGCCGACAGCAGTTGATAGGCCGCCATCTTCTCGCGACGACCGGTGATCGAACGGTGCACGATGAAGCTCTTGTTCAGGCGCATCAGGTCGCTGACGAAGGGCTTTTGCAGCAGGTTGTCGCCGATCGCGATGCGCGGTGTCGGCAGGCCTGCGTGGTACACGGCGTAGTTGACGAAGGCCGGATCCATCACGATGTCGCGGTGGTTGGCGATGAACAAGTAAGCGCTGCCGGACTTGAACTGTTCGACACCGGTGTACGTGACACCGTCGGTCGCGCGTTCGATGGTGTGGTCGACGTACATCTCGACCTTGTCCTGCAATGTGGCCACCGATGTCACACCGGCGAACTCTCGACGCAGCCGATGAGCTATAAGAGGTTTAAGCATCCAGCCCAAAGTGCCGGCAAAACGCGGGAAGCGGAAGTGGGTGAGGATATCTAGAAACGCCTTGTCGCCGAGCAGCCTGTCCAGTACCGCTGGGACTTCGCTATCGTCGTAAGGTCGGATGGCATCGAATTCGCCCATCATGCTCTCTTGTTAGAAACGGCTAGGGTAAGTAAAGGTTTTGATCGAAAACCAACGGGGCACGGTCTGAAAAATTAGCCAGACAAAAATAGCCCTGCAAATAGACCGGCGATTATACGCACAAGTCACTTGGGAGACCGCGATGCTGGAACCTGCGCTGTATGAATGTCCGTATTGCGGTGAAGAGGTCGAGACGACGCTGGACTTGTCCGGTGGCGATCAGACCTATATTGAAGACTGTCAGGTCTGTTGTCGGCCGATTACCTTTGTTTTACAGGTTCATGAAGGCGAATGGCATCTCGAAGTCTTTAGTGAAAACGAATGAGGGGTGTCTATGCAGCGCATCTACGAACCTGAAAACCTGATGGAAGGCGAGTTGCTGCAAGGCATGTTGGCCAGCGAGGGCGTCGAGGCGCATCTGGTGGGGCGCGATTTGCTCGGCGGCACGGGCGAACTGCCGATCTTTGGCCTGTTGGGCCTGTCGGTGGATAACGACCAGGCCGAGTACGCCCGCGAGCTGATCACCGCGTACAATGCCGCGCTGCCGCTGCCTGGCGATGAACCCGAGAGCTTTCCCGGCACGCTGGTCTGTTAGGCTGGCGTTCGTTTGATCAAGAGTCGTGTCAGCCCATGTGTGGACGTTATGCCCTGTTTCGCTGGAACCCCGCCTTCGCGGCCCTGCCCGGTTTTCCCGCCGATCAGCAGGCCCAGTGGAATATCTCCCCCAACGACTCGGTATTGATGCTGCGCGCTGGTGCCGAAGGCCAGCGTGAACTGGCCCGTGCCCGCTGGGGGCTGACGCCGCCATGGCTGACCGACCTGTCCCGCACTCCGGCTCACGCCCGTGCCGAAACCGTGGCGGAGCAACCGATGTTCCGCCAGGCCTTTCGTGAACGTCGTTGCCTGCTGCCAGCCAACGGTTTCTATGAATGGCGCGGGACCACGCGCAAGCGCCCGTACTGGTTGACGCCGGGGGAGGGCTCTTCGCTGTTTTTTGCCGCTATCTGGGAAGCGTACCCGGTGCAGGAGCAGGTATGGCTGAGCACTGCGGTGATTACGCAACCGGCGTCGAGCCAGCGGCGACCGTTGATTCTCGATGCGGCGGGGCAGGAGGCGTGGCTCGATCCCGAGACGCCGTTGCATGTGTTGCAGGCATTGCTCGCCAGTGAACCCGCCGCGTTGCGCGAGCGGGTGCTGGCCAATCTGGTGAATGATCCGAAGCTGAATGCGCCGGAGTGTCTGACCCCCGGCTGATTGATCGTTCCCACGCTCCGCGTGGGAATGCCGCCATGGACGCTCCGCGTCCAAAGTGACGCGGAGCGTCACGGGATTCACTCCCACGCAGAGCGTGGGAACGATCGCAACACACTAAACCTTGAACTGATTGATCAACCGCCGCTGTTGTTCGGCCAGTTTGGTCAAATCCGCACTCGCCGCACTTGATTCATCCGCCCCGCCAGCCACTTCATTGGCCACTTGCCCAATGTTGATCACGTTACGGTTGATGTCATCGGCGACTGCACTCTGTTCCTCGGCCGCACTGGCAATCTGGGTGTTCATGTCATTGATCACCGACACCGCCTGCGTAATGGTTTCCAGCGCCTCGGCCGCTTTCGCCGCATGCTGCACGCTTTCGTCCGTGCGGTTCTGGCTGTCTTCCATAACCCGCACCACGTCGCGGGTGCCTTGTTGCAGTTGCTGAATCATGGTCTGGATTTCTTCGGTGGCCTTCTGGGTCTTTTGCGCCAGGTTGCGCACTTCATCGGCCACCACCGCAAATCCACGGCCCTGTTCACCGGCGCGGGCCGCTTCGATGGCGGCGTTCAAGGCCAGCAGGTTGGTCTGTTCGGCGATTCCGCGAATGGCCGTGAGGATCGCGTTGATGTTCTCGCTGTCCTTGGCCAGTGTTTGCACCACGCCGACAGCCTTGCCAATTTCCACGGCCAGCACGCCAATCGAGTTCGAGGTGTCCCGCACAATTTGCATACCTTGGGCCGCCGCCTGATCAGCATGACTGGCCGCTTGCGCAGCCTGGGTGGCGTTACGTGCCACGTCCTGGGCAGTGGCGGTCATTTCATGCACTGCCGTGGCCACCTGGTCGATCTCGGCCATTTGTTTCTGCACGCCGATGTTGGTACGGATGGCGATGTCGGCGGTGTGTTCCGAGGAGTCACTGACACTCTGCACCGAGGTCACCACCTGCGTGATCATCGCCTGCAATTTGGCCAGGAACGTATTGAAGCCTTTGGCGATCGAGCCCAATTCATCGGCGCGGTCACTGGTCAGGCGGCGTGTCAGGTCGCCTTCGCCTTTGGCGATGTCGTCGAGCATGGCGACCATCTGCTTGAGTGGTCGGGCAATGCCGTGGCCCACCAGCCAGATCACCAGCAAACCGACACCGGCGATCAACAAACCGACCATGGCCATGCCGAACGTGTCGGATTTGCGCTGGGCGTTCAGGTCGGCCTGCAGTTTTTGCAGATCGGCCATCACCGCATTCAGCGGCAGTTGCAACATCAAGGTCCAGCGGGCGTCGGTCTGGCCAATGCCGAACGGCAGGTACAACTCGATCCGCCCTTGGGCCTTGTCGACGGTGTAGGTCACTTCGCCGCGCTTGAGGTTGGCCATGTTGGCAATCTGTTGGCTGTCGAGGATGTCGCTGACCTTTTCACCGAATTTGCTCGGGTCTTTGGTGTAGGCAACAATTCGGCCGTTGCCGCCGATCAGCGCCATTTCCCCGGCACCGCTGTACAGTTTGTGATTCGCACCCAGGAGCATTTCCTGAATGAAGTTCACTGACAGGTCGGCGCCGACGATGCCCTGGAAGGCGCCGTTGAGCATGATCGGTTCAATAAACGAGGCGAGCATGACGACTTTGTCGCCGACCTTGTAGGGCGCTGGATCGATCACGCAGGATTTTTTGGTTTCCTTGGAGCACAGGTAGTACTCGCTGGCGCGCACGCCGGTGGACAGGGTTTTCTGGTCGTCGACGTCCACCAGTT
Source organism: Pseudomonas sp. B21-040 (assembly GCF_024748695.1). Taxonomy (NCBI): domain Bacteria; kingdom Pseudomonadati; phylum Pseudomonadota; class Gammaproteobacteria; order Pseudomonadales; family Pseudomonadaceae; genus Pseudomonas; species Pseudomonas sp. B21-040. Next base: position 5,579,811 of record NZ_CP087176.1, on the reverse strand, counting down.
TGTCCAGGCCAAGGGTGCCGTCCTCATTGCGGAACCACCACGGCAGGAAGCGCCCGTTGCTGGCGTCGATGCCGTTCACTTGGGTGCCGACGTAGGCCGCATCGTTGTGGTCGAGAGCGTTTTTTTCCCAGCCGATGTAGGTGCCGAGGATCTTCGGGTTCTTGACCACGTTTTCCTTGATCAGGCTGATCAACTGCTCGCGGCTGACGGTCAGTTGTGGCTGGCCATCGGCGCCCGGGGTCCCAATCAGTGCGTTGACCCGCACCAGTCCCCCGGCAATCAGCAGTGGCGCTTCAAGTTCGCGCTGGATCTAGCTGACCTGGGTTTGCGCCAGGGACGTCAGGCGTTGTTCGATGACTTGCTCGAATTGCGCCTGGGTCCGTTCCTGGACCATGTCTTGCGTTCGTGCGCCGGAAAACAGCGCGTACAGCACCAGGGCTGCTACTACGCTAAGTACGATGGCGCCAGCGAGGGCCGCTACGGAGAACTGGATCGACTTGAATTTCATGGGTGCTCCGCACGCAAGAGGACGTCTGCGGTGGTGTATCGGCAGCGGGGCAGTCAGCCATGAGCAAGTGCGGCTTAAATGACTGTTTTGGGTGTGCCCGTGTCGCAATCAGAAAGGTGTCGAACCTTTGTGCTGCAAGGCAGTCAGTGCTGTATGAATTTTTTGCTACTACCGTCATCCCCAGTCGGGGCGGCGGATTTGAAGGAGTGCCGTGATGAACAAGTCTCTGGTTGCGTGCGTGTTGGGTTCAGCGTTGCTGCTTAACGGCTGCGAGACCGTCAACACGACCAGTGCGGGTGAAGTCGGCGTCGTTCGCCAGCAACACATGACCACATTATTGTCGAGCGCACAGGTCAATCAGTCCTACGCGCAGGATTACAAGCAGACCCTGGGGGAAGCGAGCAACAAAAACGTCCTCGACAAGACCAGTACTGAAGCCACGCGTGTTCAGGTGATTGCCGATCGTCTCATCGCCCAGGCGCCAACGTTTCGCCCGGATGCCGCGCAATGGCAGTGGGAGGTCAATCTGATCAAGAGTGAGGATATGAACGCCAACTGCGGTCCTGGCGGGAAGATCATTGTGTACACCGGTCTGATCGACAAACTGCAACTGACCGACGACGAACTGGCTGCGGTGATGGGGCATGAAATCGCCCACGCCTTGCGCGAGCATGGCCGTGAAGCGTTATCCAAAGCCTATGGCGTGAGTCTCGCGCAGCAATTGGCGATAGCGGCGGGTGCACCCGCCTTGATGGTCGAGGCAGGGAATAACGGCGTGAACCTGTTGATGACCTTGCCCAACAGTCGCACCAATGAAAACGAAGCAGACCTGATTGGCCTGGAGCTTGCGGCGCGTGCGGGCTACAACCCGAATGCGGCGATCACCCTGTGGGAAAAGATGAGCAAGGCTGACGAAGGTGCGCCACCCGAGTTCCTCAGCACTCACCCTTCTTCCAGCAGCCGCACCGCCGCGTTGCAGGCGGCGATTCCGAAGGTGATGCCGTTGTACGAGAACGCGCGCAAATCCTGATGTTTTTGTATCGCCGGTGAGGGCCTCATCGCGAGCAGGCTCGCTCCTGCATTGGAACTCGGTCAAATGTGGGAGCGGGCTTGCCCGCGATGAACGATAACGCGGTCTACCGTCTTAACGCATCAAACCCAACCGCTGCTCTGCATCGCCTTGTACACCGCCACAATCGCCAAGATAAGGAATGCCGACGCCGCCAGGCGACGGATCAGGGTCAACGGCAGCTTGTCTGCGGCAAAGTTACCCGCCAGTACCACCGGTACGTTGGCAATCAGCATGCCGGCGGTGGTGCCGATGATGACCAGCCACAAATCCGGGTATTGCGCCGCCAGCATCACGGTAGCGACTTGGGTCTTGTCACCCATTTCCGCCAGGAAGAAGGCGATCAATGTGGTCAGGAACGGCCCGAACTTGCGTGCGGTGCTGACGTCGTCGTCCATCTTGTCCGGTACCAGGGTCCACAGGGCGGTGGCGGTGAAGCTGGCGGCCAGGATCCAGTGCAGCGTCGCATTCGAGAAGAAGCTGCCGAACCAGGCACCTACCGCACCGGCGGCTGCGTGGTTGGCCAGGGTCGCGGCGACGATGCCGGCGATGATGGGCCAAGGCTTGCGAAAGCGGGCAGCGAGAATGAGCGCGAGCAGTTGCGTCTTGTCGCCGATTTCGGCCAAGGCAACGATTGCGGTAGGAACGAGAAGTGAATCCAGCATCATCAGGGTTTTTCCTAAGGGGCGGGTCGACACGGCTATGACACGTACAGCCTTCCCGCCCCGGGTAAGGTGTTCGTGTCATAGGTCTTGTCAAACCCTGCGATCCGTCTGATGCGGACGCTTGGGTCGCATACGCCATGGTCTGAGGACCAAGTATGTTGACGTATGCCGGACGAGCATGGCGCTCGTGGGAGACTACTCCCCTAGGACGGAGCGGATTCTGCCTAGGCAAAATCCGTTAGGCAAGCACTTATTTATCAGCCGCGTTTGGCCCGATAGATTCGAAACCCCTGGCCCTCAGCCTTGATGGCGCACACGCCGAGGTGCTCTTCGATCAGCGGTTGGTACTTCAGGAAGCTGTTGGCGACCAGGCGAAGTTCGCCGCCGTTTTTCAGATGTTTGGCTGCTTTTCGCAGCAAGTTCTCGGTGGCGTAGTAGTCGGTGTGAACGCCGACATGGAACGGCGGATTGCTCAGAATCGCACTCAAACCCATGGGCGCGGCGTCGATACCGTCACCGGTAATGACGTCAGCTTCCAGACCGTTGGCCGCCAGGGTCAGGCGACTACTGGCAGCGGCAAAGGCATCGACGTCGAGCAACGTCACCTGATTGTGCGGATAACGACGCTTAACCGCGGCACCCAGTACGCCCGCGCCGCAACCGAAGTCCAGCAAGTGGCCGCTCGGTAGCTTGTCCAGGTGTTCCAGCAGCAACGCGCTGCCACGATCCAGTCGGCCGTGACTGAAAACCCCCGGCAAACTGATGACTTTCAATGGCCCCTCAGCCAGTGGCAATTCGTAGGTCTCGGCCAGGCTTTCCAGCGATTTGGCTTCTGGCGCATTGGCCACCGTGACCAGCCAGAGCTGGCAATGACGGGCGCTGTCGAGCTTGCGCGGCTTGCCGAACGGATTCAGTTGTTTGGCTGCCCCTTCGATGCCGCTGCGTTTTTCGCCCACCAGGTACAATTCGCGACCGGCCAGGCGCGAGGCGAGGGCGTTGAGGATGTAGTCGGTCAGGTCCTTGGACTTGGGCAAGAACACCACGGCGGTTGCGAACTCACGCTCGGGGGCGTCTACACCAAAATGGCTGCGCTCGGCGAAACGTGCGTCCAGCGCGGCTTGATCGCCGGCGTGCCAGCACCAGCCGTGGGCATCGGGCAAGCGGCCCAGCAGGTCATCGGCGGGCAAACCGGCGAGTAACACCGAGCCCTGGAATAATTCGGCCTGACGAAGCAGTACTTCACTGCGCGGATCCATACTCTGCTCCTTGAAAAAAAGTGCGGCAGTTTATCAACTGACGACCCGCAGCGCTGTACCGCTGAAGTAGGCCTGCGCGTTTTCGCTCAACTGCCCGACGATTCGCTGCCGCGCCTCGCGACTGCCCCAGGCGTTATGCGGGGTGACGATCAATCGCGGGATGTCATCGGCCAGCAAGGGATTGCCCGCCGTCGGGGGCTCGACACTCAGCACATCGGTGGCGGCGCCGCCCAGATGACCCTTGCGCAGCGCATCGGCCAGCGCCTGCTCATCGATCAAGCCACCGCGCGCGGTATTGACCACGAAGGCACTGGGTTTCATCGAGGCCAGTTCGCGGGCGCCGATGAAATGGCGGGTGTGTTCGTTGAGCGGGCAATGCAGGGTCAGCGCATCGATCTGCGGCAGCAACTCATTTAACGGCAGTCGATCCGGACGGGCAGGGCGGCCGGGAATCTGGCCGAGCAGCACACGCATGCCGAACGCTTCGGCCAGCCGCGCGACTGCGCTACCGAGTTCGCCATGACCAAGCAAGCCGAGGGTTTTGCCTTCCAGTTCGACGATCGGGTAATCGAGCAGGCAGAACTGTTTCGCTTGCTGCCAGCGGCCTTCACCCACGGCTTTTTGGTAGTCAGCCAGGCGTGTCGCCAGGTTGAGCAGCAGCATGATCGTGTGCTGTGCCACCGATGGCGTGCCGTAACCCTGGCAGTTGCAAACAGTAACGCCATGGGCGCGGGCGGCGGCGAGGTCGACATTGTTGGTGCCGGTGGCCGTGATCAGGATCAGCTTGAGCTGGGGGCTGGCAGCGATGGCGGCGGCATCGATCAGGATCTTGTTGGTGATGGCGACGGTGGCGCCCTTTATACGTTCGATCACTTGATCCGGCGTGGTCTGTGCGAACAGTTGCAACTCGTCGAAACAGGCCTGCAGCGGGCCGAGGTCGAGGTCGCCGAGGTCCAGGGACGGGTGGTCGAGGAAAACGGCGCGGCGAGAGTTCGTCATCAACTGTACCTTTTGTGCATTGAACTGAAGGCGTAATCTGCCGAGCCTACCAGATGAAACAAATGGTTACCCATTGCACAAAAGTAGCTAAGTTGACGCGCTATGCGATGAAGCACCGACATCCCTGTAGCAGCTGGCGAAGCCTGCGTTCGGCTGCGCAGCAGTCGTAAACACAGAGCATGCGGACTTCCTGTAAGAGCGCGGTGCCTGATTTCACGACTGCTGCGCAGCCGAACGCAGGCTTCGCCAGCTGCTACAGGGATGTTGTCAGCCTGGATTTTTCATTTCGACCGATCTGCCCCCAAAGGAGCCCCGATGTACTGGACAGAGTTTTTGACCGTTGCCCTGATTCACTTGTTGGCCGTGGCCAGTCCCGGCCCGGACTTTGCCGTGGTGGTGCGTGAGAGCGTGACCCATGGTCGTCGCGCCGGCACCTGGACGGCGCTGGGTGTCGGTACGGCGATTTTCCTCCACGTCGGCTATTCGTTGCTCGGCATCGGTCTGATCGTGTCCCAGTCGATCGTGCTGTTCAACGCGCTGAAATGGGCCGCTGCCGCGTACTTGTTGTACATCGGCTACAAGGCCCTGCGTGCGCAACCGGCCAAAGCGGTCGATGACAATCTGCACAAGGAGGCCGGCGAACGCACCGCACGTGGCGCCTTCACGTCCGGTTTCGTGACCAACGGTCTGAACCCCAAAGCCACGTTGTTCTTCCTGTCGCTGTTCACGGTCGTCATCAACCCGCACACGCCACTGGCGGTGCAAGCCGGTTACGGGGTTTATCTGGCGGCGGCGACTGCGTTGTGGTTCTGCCTGGTGGCGCGCCTGTTCAGCCAGCAGCGTGTGCGCGCCGGCTTCGCCCGCATGGGCCACTGGTTCGACCGGACCATGGGCGTGGTGCTGATTGCCATCGGCGTGAAGCTCGCTTTCACCGAGATGCATTGATCGCGCCGGCGCGTTACTGACATCGAACTCCCACAAATGCTGGCGTAAAGCTAGCATTTGATCGGCTCTGCAAATCATTCCTTTGGCTGATTTGGCTGTCATGGAAGGGCACTAGAGTGCTTAACATTCAGCCAACACCGTGCAGTCAGAAAAGGGATTCTTATGTTGCAGACTCGCGTTATCCCCCCAGCCGAAGGCGCTTACCAGTATCCGCTGCTGATCAAGCGGCTGCTGATGTCCGGCGCTCGTTATGAGAAAACCCGCGAGATCATCTACCGCGACCAGTTGCGCTACAGCTATCCGACCCTGATCGAGCGGGTTGCGCGGCTGGCCAACGTGTTGACGGCAGCCGGCGTCAAGGCCGGGGATACCGTGGCGGTGATGGATTGGGACAGCCATCGATACCTGGAATGCATGTTCGCCATCCCGATGATCGGCGCGGTGATCCACACGATCAACGTGCGCCTGTCGCCGGAACAAATCCTCTACACCATGAACCATGCCGAGGACCGCTTTGTGCTGGTCAACAGCGAGTTCGTGGGGCTGTACCAGGCGATTGCCGGGCACCTGACCACGGTCGAGAAAACCCTGCTGCTCACCGACCTGCCGGAAAAGACCGCCGACCTGCCCAACCTGGTCGGCGAGTACGAGCAATTGCTGGCAGCGGCCAGTACGCAGTACGACTTCCAGGACTTCGACGAAAACTCGGTCGCCACCACGTTCTACACCACCGGTACCACCGGTAATCCCAAAGGTGTGTATTTCACCCATCGGCAACTGGTGCTGCACACCATGGGCGTCTCGACGATCATGGGCGCCATCGACAGCGTGCGCCTGTTGGGCACCAACGACGTGTACATGCCGATCACCCCGATGTTCCATGTGCATGCCTGGGGCTTGCCGTATGTGGCGACCATGCTCGGGCTCAAGCAGGTTTATCCGGGCCGTTACGATCCGGAATACCTGGTGGAGCTGTGGCGAAAGGAGAAGGTCACCTTTTCCCACTGCGTGCCGACCATTCTGCAAATGGTCCTCAATGCCAAAGCGGCGCAAGGCACGGACTTCGGCGGCTGGAAAATTGTCATCGGCGGCAGCGCACTGAATCGCACCCTGTACGACGCGGCCAAGGCCAAGGGCATTCAGTTGACGGCCGCTTACGGCATGTCGGAAACCGGGCCACTGGTGTCGTGTGCTCACCTCAACGATGAGTTGATGGCGGGTAGCGAAGACGAACGCACCACCTATCGCATCAAGGCCGGCGTGCCGGGGCCATTGGTCGAGGCGGCGATCGTCGACACCGACGGCAATTTCCTGCCCGCCGATGGCGAAACCCAGGGCGAACTCGTGCTGCGTGCGCCATGGCTGACCGAGGGTTACTTCAACGAGCCGCAGAAGGGCGCCGAGCTGTGGGCCGGGGGCTGGCTGCATACCGGCGACGTGGCGACGCTGGACAGCATGGGCGTGATCGACATTCGTGATCGCATCAAAGATGTGATCAAGACCGGTGGCGAGTGGATCTCGTCGCTGGACCTTGAAGACTTGATCAGTCGTCACGAGGCGGTACGTGAAGTAGCAGTGGTGGGCATCGCCGATCCGCAGTGGGGCGAGCGGCCGTTTGCGCTGCTGGTGATCCGCGAGGGGTATGAGATTGGGGCCCGGGAACTCAAGGAACACCTCAAGCCATTCGTGGAGTTGGGGCACCTGAGCAAGTGGGCGATCCCGAGCCAGATCGCCCTTGTTACTGAAATTCCCAAGACCAGTGTCGGCAAGCTCGACAAGAAGCGCATCCGCCTCGACATCACTGAATGGCAGGCCAATAACAGCGCCTTCCTCTCGACGCTTTAAGCGTTTCCCGGTGTGCCCGAAAGGGCACGCCAGGCCCACCAAGCAAGCGCTTGGCTTGTGTAATCCGGATTTTCAGCCATCCTTGCCGTGCCGACAGGTGTCGGACTGGCAAAGGACTGTTCCAGAGTGGCTGGCAGCTGCAAATCACACTTTAGAGGGATCAAGCTCTACTACCTGCTGGCTATAGTCCGCTCAAGGATTTTTAAGAACGGAGCTCACGTACAAACGGGGCGATTCAATTTTGGAGTGACTTCGGGACGCCTTGGCTCCCCGTCACCCACAACGTTTTTAGAAGTACTCACTGCCATAACAATAATGCACATGGAGTAGCGTCGATGACATCAGTAAACACGTTCTGGCGCCGGGCGAAATTGCCTCTGGCGGTCAGTCTCGCCTCTACGCTCGCCGGGCCTGCATTCGGCGTCAGTTTCAACGTTGGTGAAATCGAAGGTCAGTTCGATTCGTCGCTCTCCCTGGGTATGAGTGTCTCGACCCAACAGCCGAACAAGAATCTGATTGGCGTGAATAACGGCGGGCACGGCCTGTCACAGACCTCCGATGACGGTCACTTGAACTTCAAGAGCGGGCAAGCGTTCTCGAAGATCTTCAAGGGCATCCATGACCTCGAATTGAAATACGGCGATACCGGCGTGTTTGTCCGGGGCAAATACTGGTACGACTTCGCGCTGCAAGACGAAGACCTGGAATTCAAGAACGTCGAAAACGACGGTCGCAAGGAGGGCGCCAAATCTTCCGGCGGCCAAATCCTCGACGCCTTCGTCTATCACAACTACTCCATTGCCGATCAGCCGGGCTCCGTGCGTTTGGGCAAGCAGGTGGTGAGCTGGGGTGAAAGTACCTTCATCGGCGGCGGCATCAACTCGATCAACCCGATTGACGTGTCCGCGTTCCGTCGTCCAGGCGCCGAGATCAAGGAAGGCCTGATCCCGGTCAACATGTTCTACGTGTCGCAGAGCTTGACCGAGAACCTGTCGGCTGAAGCCTTCTACCAACTGGAATGGGACCAGACCGTCGTCGATAACTGCGGCACGTTCTTCTCTCAGCCAGACATCGTGGCCGACGGTTGCGACAACAATCTGCGCGTGCTGAACAAACGTTCGCAGATTCCAGCCATTGCGTTGGGCCCGTTGGCTGCCAACGGTGTCAACGTCGACGAGGAAGGTGTACTGGTTCAGCGCGGCGGCGACCGCGACGCACGGGACAGCGGCCAGTGGGGCGCATCCTTCAAGTACATGTTCGACCCGCTGGACACCGAGTTCGGCGCCTACTTCATGAACTACCACAGCCGTGCGCCGATCTTCAGCGCCACCGGTGCACCTCAGTCGGTCTACAACACGGCGGCTGCACTGCCAGGCCCATTCGCCGCACTCGCCCCGTTGCTGGTGGCCGGTAACTCGAAGTACTTCATCGAATACCCTGAAGACATTCGCCTTTATGGCTTGAGCTTCTCCACCACCCTGCCTACCGGTACCGCGTGGCAAGGTGAACTCAGCTACCGTCCAAACGCGCCGGTGCAGTTGAACTCCACTGACATCCTGTTCGCCGGTGTACGTCCTTTGGGCGGCGCACTGGGTAACGCTTCGTTGCTCTCTGCGGCTCCGGGTCAAGATCTGCACGGGTACAACCGTAAAGAAGTCACCCAGTTCCAGACCACCCTGACGCACTTCTTTGATCAGGTCATGGGCGCCAGCCGTCTGACCCTGGTCGGTGAAGTGGGCGTGACGCACGTCGGCGGCCTGGAAAGTACCGACGACGTCCGTTATGGCCGCGATCCGGTCTATGGTCCGGGCATGTTGCCAGCCACTGGCGCAGTCAATACGTGCGTGGCACTCAACACCAGCACCATCAACGGCGCCGGTCCGGGCACCGCCACCAACAACCGCAGCCGCAACTGCAACAGCGATGGCTTCACCACGGCGACTTCGTGGGGCTACCGCGGTCGTGCGATCTGGGAATACAACGACGTGTTCGCCGGTGTGAACCTCAAGCCTAACGTGGCCTGGTCCCACGACGTAGACGGTTACTCGCCAGGTCCTGGCGGCAACTTTGAGGAAGGTCGTAAAGCGGTGAGCCTGGGTGTCGATGCCGAGTACCAGAACACCTACACCGCGAGCCTGGCTTACACCAACTTCTTCGACGGCAAGTACACCACTGTAGATGACCGCGACTTTGTTGCGCTCAGCGTCGGCGTGAACTTCTAAGCACTGTTTTTTCAGGACGAACACACATATGAAAATAACAAAGAGTCTGTTCCATGCTGGTGTTCTGGGGCTTTCGCTGCTGGCGACGAGCGTGATGGCGGCGGTCCCTGCGGCCGAAGCCGACAAACTGGGCAAGAGCCTGACCCCGATGGGGGCCGAGATGGCGGGTAATGCCGACGGTTCGATCCCGGCCTGGAAACCAATGCCGAAAAACGCCGGCACCGTCGACAGCAAAGGTTTCCTGTCCGACCCGTTCGCCAGTGAAAAACCGCTGTTCACCATCACGGCGCAGAACGTCGACCAGTACAAGGAAAAGCTTGCCCCGGGCCAGTACGCGATGTTCAAGCGCTACCCGGACACCTACAAGATGCCGGTTTATCCGTCCCATCGTGGTTCCACCGTGCCGGATGACGTGTTCGCCGCCATCAAGAAGAACGCCACCACTACCACCCTGGTGTCCGGTGGCAACGGTCTGGAAAACTTCGAAACCGCTGTGCCGTTCCCGATTCCGAAAAGCGGTGTGGAAGTCATCTGGAACCACATCACCCGCTATCGCGGCGGCAGTGTGACCCGTCTGGTGACCCAGGCCACGCCACAGCCGAACGGCTCGTACAGCCTGGTGTACTTCCAGGATCAGTTCGTGTTCCGCGACAAAATGAAGGACTACGACCCGAAAAACCCGGGCAACATCCTGTTCTACTTCAAGCAGAAAGTGACCGCGCCGGCACGTCTGGCGGGTGGTGTGCTGCTGGTGCACGAAACCCTCGATCAGGTGAAGGAACCGCGTTCGGCGTGGGTCTACAACGCCGGTCAGCGTCGTGTGCGTCGTGCACCACAAGTGTCCTATGACGGGCCGGGTACCGCGGCGGATGGCCTGCGTACCTCCGACAACCTGGACATGTTCAACGGTGCGCCGGATCGCTACGACTGGAAGCTCGAAGGCAAAAAAGAGATGTACATCGCCTCCGACAGCTACAAACTCGACTCGCCGAGCCTGAAGTACGACGACATCATCAAGGCCGGTCACATCAACCAGGACCTGTCGCGTTACGAGTTGCGTCGGGTCTGGCATGTGGTCGCTACTTTGAAGGAAGGCCAGCGTCACATCTACGCCAAACGTGACTTCTACATCGACGAAGATACCTGGCAAGCCGCTGTGATCGATCACTATGACGGTCGCAATCAGCTGTGGCGTGTGGCGGAAGCTCACTCCCAGCAGTATTACAACGTGCAAGTGCCGTGGTACACCCTGGAAGCCCTGTACGACCTGCAATCGGGTCGCTACCTGGCGCTGGGCATGAAGAACGAAGAGAAGTCGGCGTATGACTTCGGCTTCACCGCTACCACCAGCGACTTCACACCTGCTGCACTGCGTCAGGACGGGGTTCGCTAACCTGTACTGATCAGAGGCCGCATCCTCAAAAAACGCCCCGACTGGTTCGGGGCGTTTTTTTTTGACGTTCATAAAGCCCTGTGTAGCAGCTGCCGAGCCTGCGAGGCTGCGTCCGGCTGCGCAGCAGTCGTAAACCTGAGTACAAGGTAGTTCTGGAGAGTCGCAACGATTGATTTCACGACTGCTGCGCAGCCGGACGCAGCCTCGCAGGCTCGGCCGCTGCTACGGGGCAGTGTGGTTGCCGGATTGATCGACATATTTGCTTGTAGACTTTTTGTAGCCATTTGTAGCAATTACCTTCATTCCCTATCCGTTTACCGCTAGTCTGCGGACATCTGCAACGCCGCCACCCGTAATTCAAACAAGAGCCGGCCATGACTGATCTGTCCTCATCCCCGGGCCCATCAAGCGTTTCCATCGCGACATTGGACGGACGCTTTTTTCGGCCCCCATTGCCTGACGGCCATGTGCTGCGGCCTCGTTTGTGCGAGCGCCTGAGTGCCGGTCTCGGTGGCAGGCTGTTGCTGGTCAGCGCACCTGCCGGCTTCGGCAAGAGTTCATTGGCGGTAGAGTTCTGTCAGGCGCTGCCGGAGCATTGGCGAAGTCTGTGGCTGGGGTTGAGCCCTCGAGACAGTGATCCGGGGCGATTCCTTGAGCGGTTGCTCGAAGGGCTTCAGGACTACTTTCCGACATTGGGCTGTCAGGCGTTGGGTCTACTGAAAATGCGCCAGCGTCATCAGCCGTTCGCCTTTGAAGAATGGCTGGATGGATTGCTTGATGAGCTGGCCTTCCACCTGTCGCCCAGTACGCCTTTGCTGCTGGTGCTCGATGACTATCATCTGGCGCAAGGTCCGGTACTCGATCGTTGCCTGCAGTTTTTCCTCAATCACTTGCCCGATGGCCTGCTGGTCATGGTCACCAGTCGACAGCGTCCGGACTGGCACCTGGCGCGCTTGCGCCTGTCGCGCCAACTGCTCGAGCTGCATGAGCAAGACCTTCGACTGACCCATGAGGAAGCGCTCACGTTGCTTGATCGCCACAGCAGCTCATTGCGTGGCGAGGCCTTGGAAAGTCTGATCCAGCGTAGCGAAGGCTGGGTCGCGGGCCTGCGATTCTGGTTGCTGGCAGCCTCCGAGGCGGGGACTGACAGCGCATTGCCACAGTCGCTGCACGGTGGGGAAGGGCTGATTCGTGATTACCTGCTTGAAGAGGTCATCGATTGTCTGCCGGCTGAAGTGCAGCAGTTTCTTTATGACACCGCGCCTCAGGAACGTTTTTGCAGCGAGCTCTGCGACGCGGTACGCGAAGCCCATGACAGCGCCGAAATTCTGCGATTCCTTCAGGCACACCAAGTGTTTCTGGTGCCGCTGGACGAGCACGGCCACTGGTATCGCTATCACCACCTGTTTTCTGACTTGCTGCGCACTCGGCCTACCGCTCAGACGATAGTGCCGGTCGCCAGTCTGCATTTACGCGCGTGTCGCTGGTTCAATGCCCAGGGTCTGCTCGACGAGGCTGTGGAGCAGGCGTTGCGTGCCGGGCATCTGGACGTTGCCGCGAACCTGGTGCAAAACCTCTCGGAGGAACAACTGCTGGCCGAGCAAAACGTCGGCATGCTGTTGCGCTGGAAAATGGACTTGCCCGATAGCTTGTTGATCAGCACGCCCAGGCTCATCGTGCTCTACAGTTGGGCGTTGGGGATGGCCTGTCAGCTGGACGCGGCGCAGGAACTGGCGGCTCACTTGAGTCGCTTCCTGCCGGCCCCTTCGGCCACTGCGCAGAAGTCGATGCTGGCGCAGTGGCTGGCCCTGAGCGGCATCATCGCCCGGGGGCGTGGCAATCGCGAACTGACGCTGCTCTATTGCACCGAAGCGCTGCAGAGCCTGCCGGCCAAGCGCTACGGACAACGCTTGATGTGCCTCTCGACCCTGTCCAACCTGGCCATTGCCGACGGCGATTTGTGGCGCGCGCGCAGTTTGAATCGAGAGTCGCTGGAATTGGCACAAAGGGTCGGCAACCCGTTGTTTGAAGCACTGGCCCATTACGATCGCGCCCGTGTGTTGCAGGCACGCGGGGAAATCCTGCGCTCGTTGCAAGAGGTCCGTCAGGGGCTGCAACGCCTGCAAGGGTTATCCCCACAACGACTTTACGCGGTACGTGCACGGCTGACGTTATACGAAGGGCTCTTGCTGGCCTTGCGCATGCAACCGCAAGCCGCACGGTCGCGCTTGCAAGCGGGTCTGAGTGAAGCGCGTGCCTGTCGCGATATCAGCGTGCTCATCGGCCATTGTGTGATCGCCCGGCTTGAGGGCAGCAGCGGCGAGTTCGCCAACGCCTTCGCCGAACTGGCCGAGGCCGAGCGCCTGATGCACATCTGGGACGTGCCACCGATTTACTATCTGGCAATGATTACCCTGGTCAAATGTGAACTATGGCTGGCCCAGGGGCGCACCGATCTGGCCGAAGCCTGGCTGGCGCGCCTGGGGCAGACCTACACCGGTGAGCACGCCGCAGCGCCACCGGAATTCCATCCACAGTTGCCGCTGCATATCGAGTTACAGCAAGCCTTGCTGGACGTCATTCAAGGGCAATTGATGATCGCCGAAGGGCGGTTGAATGCATTGCTCGAGCATGGGCAGCAATCTGGCCGACAAATGCTCTGCACCTTGGCACTGACTCAAAAAGTCACCTTGTTTTTGGCCAGCGGGCGCGAACCCGAGGCCCGCAAGGCACTGGCCCAGGCGCTGGAAGCGGCGACCGGTGGCGCCTTGCAACCGTTCGACGGGTTGCTGGCTGAACATCCGTGCTGGCTGCGTGGGCAACTGCAATTGAGTGCTCCGACGGATGTTTCGCAGCAACTTGCAGAAAAACTGCCGTCGGTGGCCCTTCGTCCGACAGTGGAGTCGTGTTCGGGGGCAGAGCAGCTCAGCGCGCGTGAATTGGCGGTTCTTCAACTGATTGCCCAAGGGTGTTCGAATCAACAAATCAGCGACCAGCTGTTCATTTCGCTGCACACGGTTAAAACCCATGCGAGTCATATCAACAGCAAGCTTGGGGTGGAACGGCGTACGCAGGCGGTGGCACGGGCGAAGGCGTTAGGCGTGTTGGTTTAGCCGAAAACAGTGCACTTGAAACAAAAACGCCCCGATCAAGTCGGGGCGTTTTTGTTTGTATCCCCGACCTGTTCGACAGGTCGGGTCTTTCTATCGAGGCTTACGCCACCAGATCGTTGGCGTTGAACGTGTTGACGCCCACCAACTGGATTTCGAAGTCTGCCCCCGCGTTGCCACTGACGTTGCCCGACAACACGTGATCGATGAAACGCACTTGTCCTGCGCCGGTGAAGTCATTGGCACCGATAAAGGTGAAACCGTTGAAACCACCCTGCAGCAGGTTGGCATCGAACTTCGTCAGATCGATTTTATCGCCTTGCAGACTGCTGAAGTCGGTGATGACGTCGCGGCTGGCGCCGGTGCCCATTTGGTTGACGGCACCGAACACGAACGTATCGGCACCAGCACCACCGGTCAGGGTATCGACACCCGCGCCGCCGTCCAGGATGTTGTTGCCGGCGTTGCCGGTCAGGGTGTTGTTCAAATTGTTGCCGATCGCTGTAAAGGCGCCGCTCCCCAGCAGCAGGACGTTTTCGACGTTCTGCAGATTGCTCAGGTTCAGGTCGACGACATTGTCCTGTGCGGTCGCGTTGTAGACGACGTAAAGGGTGTCGGTCCCTTCGTTGGCGTTTTCCTGCACCAGTGCCAACTCGGCGCTCTGATCCAGGGCGTAGTCATCGTTGCCTTTGCCGCCGATGAAGGTGTCCAGGCCGGCGCCGCCGTTCAACTGGTTGTTGCCATCGTTGCCGGTCAACACGTTGTTCTGGCTGTTGCCGATGGCATCGATGCTGTCGCTGCCCGTGAGGGTGAGGTTTTCCAGGTTGGCGCCCAGGGTGTAGGTCACCGAGGAGCGGACGGTGTCGATCTCGCCCGCCAGGGTGCTGGTTTCGCTGATGACATCGCCGAGGTTGTCGACGATGTAGGTGTCGTTGCCGGTGCCCCCGGCCATGAAGTCGGCCCCGGCCCCGCCGTCCAGGAGGTTGTTGCCGGCGTTGCCGGTGATGCGGTTGCTGAGCGAGTTGCCGGTCCCGTTGAGATTGGCAGTGCCGAGCAGGTTGAGGTACTCGAGGTTGGCACCCAGGGTGTAATCGATCGAGGCATTGACGGCATCGATTTCCCAGGCCGAGGTGCCGCGTTCGATCACGACGTCACCGATGTTGTCGACGTAGTAGCTGTCGTTGCCGGCACCGCCGTCCATGGTGTCCGCGCCGGCCATGCCGTTGAGGATGTCGGCGCCGGCGTTGCCGGTCAGGGTGTTGTTCAGACTGTTGCCGACCGCTATATAAGCGCCGCTCCCCAGCAGCAGGACGTTTTCGACGTTCTGCAGATTGCTCAGGTTCAGGTCGACGACATTGTCCTGTGCGGTCGCGTTGTAGACGACGTAAAGGGTGTCGGTCCCTTCGTTGGCGTTTTCCTGCACCAGTGCCAACTCGGCGCTCTGATCCAGGGCGTAGTCATCGTTGCCTTTGCCGCCGATGAAGGTGTCCAGGCCGGCGCCACCGTTCAACTGGTTGTTGCCATCGTTGCCGGTCAACACGTTGTTCTGGCTGTTGCCAATGGCATCGATGCTGTCGGTGCCCGTGAGGGTGAGGTTTTCCAGGTTGGCGCCCAGGGTGTAGGTCACCGAGGAGCGGACGGTGTCGATCTCGCCCGCCAGGGTGCTGGTTTCGCTGATGACATCGCCGAGGTTGTCGACGATGTAGGTGTCGTTGCCGGTGCCCCCGGCCATGAAGTCGGCCCCGGCCCCGCCGTCCAGGATGTTGTTGCCGGCGTTGCCGGTCAGGGTGTTGTTCAAATTGTTGCCGATCGCTGTAAAGGCGCCACTCCCCAGCAGCAGGACGTTTTCGACGCTCTGCAGATTGCTCAGGTTCAGGTCGACGACATTGTCCTGTGCGGTCGCGTTGTAGACGACGTAAAGGGTGTCGGTTCCTTCGTTGGCGTTTTCCTGCACCAGTGCCAACTCCGCGCTCTGATCCAGGGCGTAGTCATCGTTGCCTTTGCCGCCGATGAAGGTGTCCAGGCCGGCGCCACCGTTCAACTGGTTGTTGCCATCGTTGCCGGTCAACACGTTGTTCTGGCTGTTGCCAATGGCATCGATGCTGTTGGTGCCCGTGAGGGTGAGGTTTTCCAGGTTGGCGCCCAGGGTGTAGGTCACCGAGGAGCGGACGGTGTCGATCTCGCCCGCCAGGGTGCTGGTTTCGCTGATGACATCGCCGAGGTTGTCGACGATGTAGGTGTCGTTGCCGGTGCCCCCGGCCATGAAGTCGGCCCCGGCCCCGCCGTCCAGGAGGTTGTTGCCGGCGTTGCCGGTGATGCGGTTGCTGAGCGAGTTGCCGGTCCCGTTGAGATTGGCAGTGCCGAGCAGGTTGAGGTACTCGAGGTTGGCACCCAGGGTGTAATCGATCGAGGCATTGACGGCATCGATTTCCCAGGCCGAGGTGCCGCGTTCGATCACGACGTCACCGATGTTGTCGACGTAGTAGCTGTCGTTGCCGGCACCGCCGTCCATGGTGTCCGCGCCGGCCATGCCGTTGAGGATGTCGGCGCCGGCGTTGCCGGTCAGGGTGTTGTTCAGACTGTTGCCGACCGCTATATAAGCGCCGCTCCCCAGCAGCAGGACGTTTTCGACGTTCTGCAGATTGCTCAGGTTCAGGTCGACGACATTGTCCTGTGCGGTCGCGTTGTAGACGACGTAAAGGGTGTCGGTCCCTTCGTTGGCGTTTTCCTGCACCAGTGCCAACTCGGCGCTCTGATCCAGGGCGTAGTCATCGTTGCCTTTGCCGCCGATGAAGGTGTCCAGGCCGGCGCCGCCGTTCAACTGGTTGTTGCCATCGTTGCCGGTCAACACGTTGTTCTGGCTGTTGCCGATGGCATCGATGCTGTCGCTGCCCGTGAGGGTGAGGTTTTCCAGGTTGGCGCCCAGGGTGTAGGTCACCGAGGAGCGGACGGTGTCGATCTCGCCCGCCAGGGTGCTGGTTTCGCTGATGACATCGCCGAGGTTGTCGACGATGTAGGTGTCGTTGCCGGTGCCCCCGGCCATGAAGTCGGCCCCGGCCCCGCCGTCCAGGAGGTTGTTGCCGGCGTTGCCGGTGATGCGGTTGCTGAGCGAGTTGCCGGTCCCGTTGAGATTGGCAGTGCCGAGCAGGTTGAGGTACTCGAGGTTGGCACCCAGGGTGTAATCGATCGAGGCATTGACGGCATCGATTTCCCAGGCCGAGGTGCCGCGTTCGATCACGACGTCACCGATGTTGTCGACGTAGTAGCTGTCGTTGCCGGCCCCGCCGTCCATGGTGTCCGCGCCGGCCATGCCGTTGAGGATGTCGGCGCCGGCGTTGCCGGTCAGGGTGTTGTTCAGACTGTTGCCGACCGCTATATAAGCGCCGCTCCCCAGCAGCAGGACGTTTTCGACGTTCTGCAGATTGCTCAGGTTCAGGTCGACGACATTGTCCTGTGCGGTCGCGTTGTAGACGACGTAAAGGGTGTCGGTCCCTTCGTTGGCGTTTTCCTGCACCAGTGCCAACTCGGCGCTCTGATCCAGGGCGTAGTCATCGTTGCCTTTGCCGCCGATGAAGGTGTCCAGGCCGGCGCCACCGTTCAACTGGTTGTTGCCATCGTTGCCGGTCAACACGTTGTTCTGGCTGTTGCCAATGGCATCGATGCTGTTGGTGCCCGTGAGGGTGAGGTTTTCCAGGTTGGCGCCCAGGGTGTAGGTCACCGAGGAGCGGACGGTGTCGATCTCGCCCGCCAGGGTGCTGGTTTCGCTGATGACATCGCCGAGGTTGTCGACGATGTAGGTGTCGTTGCCGGTGCCCCCGGCCATGAAGTCGGCCCCGGCCCCGCCGTCCAGGATGTTGTTGCCGGCGTTGCCGGTCAGGGTGTTGTTCAAATTGTTGCCGATCGCTGTAAAGGCGCCACTCCCCAGCAGCAGGACGTTTTCGACGCTCTGCAGATTGCTCAGGTTCAGGTCGACGACATTGTCCTGTGCGGTCGCGTTGTAGACGACGTAAAGGGTGTCGGTTCCTTCGTTGGCGTTTTCCTGCACCAGTGCCAACTCCGCGCTCTGATCCAGGGCGTAGTCATCGTTGCCTTTGCCGCCGATGAAGGTGTCCAGGCCGGCGCCACCGTTCAACTGGTTGTTGCCATCGTTGCCGGTCAACACGTTGTTCTGGCTGTTGCCAATGGCATCGATGCTGTTGGTGCCC
This sequence comes from Pseudomonas sp. B21-040, assembly GCF_024748695.1. Taxonomy (NCBI): domain Bacteria; kingdom Pseudomonadati; phylum Pseudomonadota; class Gammaproteobacteria; order Pseudomonadales; family Pseudomonadaceae; genus Pseudomonas; species Pseudomonas sp. B21-040. The sequence continues at coordinate 5,561,594 of NZ_CP087176.1, read as the reverse complement.
GTGAGGGTGAGGTTTTCCAGGTTGGCGCCCAGGGTGTAGGTCACCGAGGAGCGGACGGTGTCGATCTCGCCCGCCAGGGTGCTGGTTTCGCTGATGACATCGCCGAGGTTGTCGACGATGTAGGTGTCGTTGCCGGTGCCCCCGGCCATGAAATCAGCACCCGCCCCGCCGTCCAGGAGGTTGTTGCCGGCGTTGCCGGTGATGCGGTTGCTGAGCGAGTTGCCGGTCCCGTTGAGATTGGCAGTGCCGAGCAGGTTGAGGTACTCGAGGTTGGCACCCAGGGTGTAATCGATCGAGGCATTGACGGCATCGATTTCCCAGGCCGAGGTGCCGCGTTCGATCACGACGTCACCGATGTTGTCGACGTAGTAGCTGTCGTTGCCGGCACCGCCGTCCATGGTGTCCGCGCCGGCCATGCCGTTGAGGATGTCGGCGCCGGCGTTGCCGGTCAGGGTGTTGTTCAGACTGTTGCCGATCGCTGTATAAGCGCCGCTCCCCAGCAGCAGGACGTTTTCGACGTTCTGCAGATTGCTCAGGTTCAGGTCGACGACATTGTCCTGTGCGGTCGCGTTGTAGACGACGTAAAGGGTGTCGGTTCCTTCGTTGGCGTTTTCCTGCACCAGTGCCAACTCCGCGCTCTGATCCAGGGCGTAGTCATCGTTGCCTTTGCCGCCGATGAAGGTGTCCAGGCCGGCGCCGCCGTTCAACTGGTTGTTGCCATCGTTGCCGGTCAACACGTTGTTCTGGCTGTTGCCAATGGCATCGATGCTGTCGCTGCCCGTGAGGGTGAGGTTTTCCAGGTTGGCGCCCAGGGTGTAGGTCACCGAGGAGCGGACGGTGTCGATCTCGCCAGCCAGGGTGCTGGTTTCGCTGATGACATCGCCGAGGTTGTCGACGATGTAGGTGTCGTTGCCGGTGCCCCCGGCCATGAAGTCGGCCCCGGCCCCGCCGTCCAGGAGGTTGTTGCCGGCGTTGCCGGTCAGGGTGTTGTTCAAATTGTTGCCGATCGCTGTAAAGGCGCCACTCCCCAGCAGCAGGACGTTTTCGACGCTCTGCAGATTGCTCAGGTTCAGGTCGACGACATTGTCCTGTGCGGTCGCGTTGTAGACGACGTAAAGGGTGTCGGTCCCTTCGTTGGCGTTTTCCTGCACCAGTGCCAACTCGGCGCTCTGATCCAGGGCGTAGTCATCGTTGCCTTTGCCGCCGATGAAGGTGTCCAGGCCGGCGCCGCCGTTCAACTGGTTGTTGCCATCGTTGCCGGTCAACACGTTGTTCTGGCTGTTGCCGATGGCATCGATGCTGTCGCTGCCCGTGAGGGTGAGGTTTTCCAGGTTGGCGCCCAGGGTGTAGGTCACCGAGGAGCGGACGGTGTCGATCTCGCCCGCCAGGGTGCTGGTTTCGCTGATGACATCGCCGAGGTTGTCGACGATGTAGGTGTCGTTGCCGGTGCCCCCGGCCATGAAGTCGGCCCCGGCCCCGCCGTCCAGGAGGTTGTTGCCGGCGTTGCCGGTGATGCGGTTGCTGAGCGAGTTGCCGGTCCCGTTGAGATTGGCAGTGCCGAGCAGGTTGAGGTACTCGAGGTTGGCACCCAGGGTGTAATCGATCGAGGCATTGACGGCATCGATTTCCCAGGCCGAGGTGCCGCGTTCGATCACGACGTCACCGATGTTGTCGACGTAGTAGCTGTCGTTGCCGGCACCGCCGTCCATGGTGTCCGCGCCGGCCATGCCGTTGAGGATGTCGGCGCCGGCGTTGCCGGTCAGGGTGTTGTTCAGACTGTTGCCGACCGCTATATAAGCGCCGCTCCCCAGCAGCAGGACGTTTTCGACGTTCTGCAGATTGCTCAGGTTCAGGTCGACGACATTGTCCTGTGCGGTCGCGTTGTAGACGACGTAAAGGGTGTCGGTCCCTTCGTTGGCGTTTTCCTGCACCAGTGCCAACTCGGCGCTCTGATCCAGGGCGTAGTCATCGTTGCCTTTGCCGCCGATGAAGGTGTCCAGGCCGGCGCCACCGTTCAACTGGTTGTTGCCATCGTTGCCGGTCAACACGTTGTTCTGGCTGTTGCCGATGGCATTGATGCTGTCGGTGCCCGTGAGGGTGAGGTTTTCCAGGTTGGCGCCCAGGGTGTAGGTCACCGAGGAGCGGACGGTGTCGATCTCGCCCGCCAGGGTGCTGGTTTCGCTGATGACATCGCCGAGGTTGTCGACGATGTAGGTGTCGTTGCCGGTGCCCCCGGCCATGAAGTCGGCCCCGGCCCCGCCGTCCAGAATGTTGTTTCCGGCGTTGCCGGTGATGCGGTTGCTGAGCGAGTTGCCGGTCCCGTTGAGATTGGCAACGCCTACCAGGTTGAGGTACTCAAGGTTGGCACCCAGGGTGTAATCGATCCAGGCGTTGACGTTATCGATTTCCGAAACCGAGGTGCCGCGTTCGATCACGACGTCGCCGATGTTGTCGACGATATAGGTGTCATTGCCGGCCCCGCCGTCCATGGTGTCCGCTCCGGCCATGCCGTTGAGCAAGTTATCCAGAGCGTTACCAATCAGGGTGTCGTCAAATGCTGAGCCAATTGCATTTTCGATTTTCGTGCCATAGGCAATGGCCAGGCCTTCGTTGAACGAAGTCAGGGTATCAAAGTTGAGGAATGCCTTGCCGATCTGGCTGAACTCACCTTCATTGAGGTTGATTCGTACAGCCGAGGCCTGATTGCTGCCATCAATGGCATCGACGCCACCTGAATCCCAGATGGTTTCAAAAACGGACTGATTGGGAGCCCAATTGTAGACGTTGTTACCAATCTGCCACTGGGTGTTGGCGCCATACAATTTCTGGATGGCGAGAATGTCCAGTAACATCGGGGTGGTCGGTTGATACGAGTACGAGTCGTTGTAACTCATAACGGTATAACGGACATCATCAAGGGCTGGGGTAAGGATCGTATTGTTATCGTCGCTGGCTTCAAACGGGTGCTTGAGCCCCAGGGCATGGCCGATTTCATGCACAAAGGTCAGATAGTCGAACGAGCCTTTCACTGGGGACGGGTTATCTGTACTCGGACCAATCCATACATCCCCCGCAGCGGCCGTTCGGTCCGGGAAGTAAGCCCAGGCGGCAAACTTGGGGTCCATGCCCATGTAACCGCCGAATCGCAAATCACCGACGTTCCAGATGCTTTCCGGCACTAGCGTGAACTGAATGTTGGCGACTGCACTCCACATGGAAAGCGCACTGGTTACCGCGACCTGTTGGGCCGACGTCAGCGTGAATCCGTTGAGGTATTCATTGTGAGGACTGTAGTCGCGGGCAAAATAAGAATTCGTGGTGATAAAGCTGTACGTCAGCAAGGTCGGTGCCCCTGCTTTGTAAAACGGGGAGGCGCCCAGCCAGTAGTCACCTTCCAATAAGCTGTCGAGAGGCTTGTTGCCGGTCAACATTGTCCAGGTGGAGTAAGCGTAATCGGTCGGAGAAGGCATGCTGATTTCCTGAGTGCGCTGCGGTCCTTCCTGAATGCGACCGCTACAAAAAAACAATTTTGCACCACAAATGATGCGTTTGACATCATCTGGCCACTACTTTTATTTTGCTGACGTCAAGTAATTGGCCTGGCGAACTGTATCGGCGAGTGGCGTAGAATCCTGAAGCACCGTGACTGCCTTCTGTCTAATACAGGCCATTGATTACCCATGACCGTTACAAGCCCTGTGCTGATCCGCGAAACCTTCCCCGTCGGCCCTTTGCAGTGCAACTGCACGATCATCGGCGACCCGATCAGCAAAAAAGCGATCGTGGTCGACCCGGGTGGCAACCATGAACTGATCCTGGCGCGCCTCGACGCACTGGGCTTGAAGGTGGTCAGTATCATCCACACCCACGCGCACCTTGATCATTTCCTGGCCTCCGGTCAGTTGAAGGAGAAAACCGGCGCCACCCTGCACCTGCATAAAGAAGATCAATTCCTCTGGGACAACCTGGAGATGCAGTGTCAGATGTTTGGTGTGCCTTACACACCGGTGCCATCGCCGGACCGATGGTTGGCCGATGATGAAGAACTGGCCTGCGGGTGTGGCGTGGCGTTGCACACGCCGGGTCATACGCCAGGCTCCATGAGTTTCTGGTTTTCGGAGGCCAAGCTGCTGATTGCCGGTGACACGTTGTTCCGTCGCGGAGTCGGGCGCACGGATTTGTGGGGAGGCGATCAGGCGACCATCGTGCGGTCGATCAAGCAGCGGCTGTATACCCTCGACGAAGACGCGACGGTGGTGACCGGCCATGGTCCGGACACGCGCTTGGGTGATGAAATGCGCGAAAATCCGTTTGTGCGGGCCTGATTTGTAACACAGGGAATTTTTGACCGGTGAGGCGATCCAACGCCCGCAAAGGTCCAATGCTTAAGTCCGTTGCACCACAGAATGCAAAAAAGTAGGAGCTCTTAATGTTCACCACGCGTCGTTTGATTATTGTCGCTACCGCAGTGGCCTTGCTGTCCGGCTGCGCCTCGCCCAACCCTTACAATGGTCAAAGCCAGGGTCAGGCCGATAGCGGTTCCCAAGGCATGAGCAAAACCGCCAAGTACGGCGGTCTCGGTGCCTTGGCCGGCGCTTTGGCGGGTGCCGCCATCAACCACGATAACCGTGGCAAGGGCGCGTTGATCGGCGCAGCAGTGGTGGGTGCTTCCGCCGCCGGTTATGGCTACTACGCCGACCAGCAAGAGAAAAAGCTGCGTGCCAGCATGGCCAACACCGGGGTTGAAGTGCAGCGCCAGGGTGACCAGATCAAACTGATCATGCCGGGTAACATCACGTTCGCGACTGATTCGGCGAACATTGCCCCAAGTTTCTATCAGCCATTGAACAACCTGGCGGGCTCGCTCAAAGAGTTCAACCAGAACCAGATCGAGATTGTCGGCTACACCGACAGCACCGGTGCACGTCAGCACAACATGGACCTGTCCCAGCGTCGTGCCCAGAGCGTGGCGACCTACCTGACTTCGCAAGGTGTGAGCGGTGCCAACCTCTCGGCTCGCGGTGCTGGCCCGGATAGCCCGATTGCCAGTAACAGTGATGTCAACGGTCGGGCACAGAACCGTCGCGTTGAAGTCAACTTGAAGGCGATCCCGGGTCAGCAGTATGGTGCCGTGCAATAAGCGCAATCCCTTTACCAACCTGACTGAACCCCAGGCGTAAAAAAGCCCGCCCGATCCTCAACAGATCGGGCGGGCTTTTTTGTGTCGCGCGAAACCTGATTACTTCTTCAGTCCGTAATGCTCATCGAGCATGCCCGGCGCGTTCGGGGACTTGGGTGCGTAGTCGCGAGGCGGCTCCTGATTGCGCGGCGGCGTCAGACGCTCGCGTGGGGCCGTCGTCGCATCGGCGTGCAGGGCGGCCAGCAAGCGTTGGCGAGTCTGCTCGTCCAGGGCCAGGCGGTTGGCACCCTCGGCGAGATGATCCTGAACTTCCTGATAGCTCGCAGTCAGTTTTTTGACCAGGTTTGCAGTGCTGTTGAAGTGGGTGACCACCTCGTTCTGATAACTGTCGAAACGTTCCTGAATGTCATCCAGCTGACGTTGCGTGCTGCTGGGCGCGGCATTCGGCACCAGGCGAGCGATCAGGAATCCAATGGCGACACCCACAACCAGGGCAAGAGTCGGTAACAACCAAACTAAGAGCGAGTGTTCCACGAGTCCTTCCTCTATAAACGGCTTTGCTTTACGTTAACGGCTCGAACCTGCGCTGTATACCGCGATTCACTCGCAATAGATTGGCACAGACAATTTGCTAGACGAGTCGACCCGATTCGAGGTCACGGAGTTCCTTCCTTGCTTATGCGCGAAACCCCTGTAGTGATTGATGGCCCGGTGGGTCAACTGGAAGCTTTGTATCTGGATAATGAGCAGCCACGCGGCATTGCGCTGATCTGCCACCCGAACCCGGTGCAGGGCGGCACCATGCTCAACAAAGTAGTCTCGACCCTGCAGCGCACCGCGCGCGACGCCGGTTTGATTACCTTGCGATTCAATTACCGTGGCGTCGGCGCTAGTGAAGGCACGCACGACATGGGCACCGGCGAGGTCGACGACGCTCAGGCAGCCGCCGAATGGCTGCGGGCCAAGCACCCTGACTTGCCACTGACCCTGTTCGGTTTTTCCTTCGGCGGTTTTGTTGCCGCAAGTCTCGGCGGGCGCCTGGAAGCGCAGGGGGAGCAGATCAAGCACCTGTTCATGGTTGCGCCGGCGGTGATGCGCCTGGGCGATCAGGATCAACTGCCGCAACACGGCGAACTGACCCTGATCCAGCCGGAAACCGACGAAGTGATCGACCCGCAAGCCGTCTACGACTGGTCCGAAAAACTCGAACGCCCCCATGAGCTGCTGAAAGTGGCAGAATGCGGACACTTTTTTCATGGCAAGCTGACCGATCTCAAGGATCTGATCCTGCCGCGTCTTTCGAATTGATTGCAGTCTGACAAGCGATTACCCATGACGACTCGTACCCGTATCCTCACCGGCATCACCACTACCGGCACGCCACACTTGGGCAACTACGCCGGCGCCATCCGCCCGGCGATTGTCGCCAGCCGTGACAGCAATGCCGATTCGTTCTACTTCCTGGCCGACTACCACGCCCTGATCAAATGCGATGACCCGCTGCGTATCCAGCGCTCGCGTCTGGAAATCGCCGCGACCTGGCTGGCCGGTGGCCTGGATGTGGATCGCGTGACGTTCTACCGCCAGTCCGACATCCCGGAAATCCCCGAGCTGACCTGGCTGCTGACCTGCGTCGCCGCCAAGGGCCTGCTCAACCGTGCCCACGCCTACAAGGCCTCGGTGGACAAGAACGTCGAGACCGGCGAAGACCCGGACGCCGGCATCACCATGGGCTTGTACAGCTACCCGGTGCTGATGGCCGCGGACATTCTGATGTTCAACGCACACAAGGTGCCGGTCGGTCGCGACCAGATCCAGCACGTGGAAATGGCCCGCGACATCGGCCAGCGCTTCAACCATCTGTTCGGTCAGGGCAAGGAATTCTTCACCATGCCTGAGGCATTGATCGAAGAAAGCGTTGCCACGCTGCCAGGCCTCGACGGTCGCAAGATGTCGAAGAGCTACGACAACACTATTCCGTTGTTCAGCAGCGCCAAAGAGATGAAGGACGCGATTTCGCGGATCGTTACCGACTCCCGCGCACCGGGTGAAGCCAAGGACCCGGACAACTCGCACCTGTTCACACTGTTCCAGGCGTTTGCTACGCCAGCTCAGTCTGATGAGTTCCGCAGCGAACTGTTGCAGGGCCTGGGTTGGGGCGAGGCGAAGAATCGTTTGTTCCAACTGCTCGACAGCGAACTGGGCGAGTCCCGCGAGCGTTATCACCAACTGATCGAACGCCCGGCAGACCTGGAAGACATCCTGCAGATCGGCGCCAAAAAGGCCCGTTCGGTGGCCACACCGTTCCTCCACGAACTGCGTGAAGCGGTCGGCCTGCGTTCTTTCGTGGCTCAGACGCAAGTCGCCGCCACCACCAAGAAGAAAGTCGCGAAAGCCGCACGTTTCGTCAGCTTCCGCGAAGACGACGGCAGTTTCCGCTTCCGTCTGCTGGCGGCTGATGGCGAGCAACTGCTGCTGTCGCGCAACTTCGCCGATGGCAAAACCGCCGGGCAAGTGACCAAGCAACTGCAAGCAGGCCAGCCTCTGGACGTGCGCAGCGAAGACCTTAGCTTCAGCGTCTGGCTGGAAGGCGAGTGCGTGGCTGACAGCCCGGCATTCGCCGACAGCGCCGCGCGTGACGTCGCCATCGACGCCCTGCGCGTGGCGTTGACGCCGGTTCAGGAATAAATCAGCGGCTCGACCCGACCAAGGGCCGATTGCCATTCCCCCGGGCCGTCGCTACAGTGACGGCCCGTTTTTGTTGCCTTGCTAACGAATTATGACGCCCCTAGAACGATATCAAGCTGATCTGAAGCGCCCGGAATTCTTCCATGACGCCGCGCAGGAAACGGCCGTGCGCCATTTGCAGCGCCTGTACGACGATCTGGTCGCGGCCTCGCAGAACAAACCGGGCCTGCTCGGCAAACTGTTTGGCAGGAAAGAGCAGGCGCCGGTCCGGGGCCTGTACTTCTGGGGTGGCGTGGGTCGCGGCAAGACTTACCTGGTCGACACCTTCTTCGAAGCGCTGCCGTTCAAGGAAAAGACCCGTACTCACTTCCACCGCTTCATGAAGCGTGTGCACGAAGAGATGAAGACCCTCGGCGGCGAAAAGAACCCGCTGACCATCATCGCGAAGCGTTTCTCCGACGAGTCGCGAGTGATCTGCTTCGATGAATTCTTCGTTTCCGACATCACCGACGCCATGATTCTCGGCACCTTGATGGAAGAACTGTTCAAGAACGGCGTGACCCTGGTCGCGACTTCGAACATCGTGCCGGACGGTCTGTACAAGGACGGTCTGCAACGTGCGCGCTTCCTGCCGGCCATCGCGCTGATCAAGCAGAACACCGACATCGTCAACGTCGACAGCGGCGTCGACTACCGTCTGCGTCACCTTGAACAAGCGGAGCTGTTCCACTTTCCGCTGGATGAAGCCGCTCAGGAAAGCCTGCGCAAGAGCTTCCGTGCGCTGACGCCGGAATGCACGGCAGCGGTCGAGAACGACGTACTGATGATCGAGAATCGCGCCATCCGTGCCGTGCGCACCTGCGATGACGTGGCCTGGTTCGACTTCCGTGAACTGTGCGATGGCCCGCGTAGCCAGAACGATTACATCGAACTGGGCAAGATTTTCCACGCCGTATTGCTCAGCAATGTCGAGCAGATGAGTGTCACCACTGATGATATCGCCCGTCGCTTTATCAACATGGTCGACGAGTTCTACGACCGTAACGTCAAACTGATCATTTCTGCCGAAGTCGAGCTTAAAGACCTCTACACCGGCGGCCGCTTGAACTTCGAGTTCCAGCGCACGCTCAGCCGTCTGCTGGAAATGCAGTCCCACGAATTCCTGTCTCGGGCGCATAAGCCATAAGACGATTCGGAAAATAAAAAAGGGCCTGCAATTGCAGGCCCTTTTTTGTGCGCTGAAGACTACGCCGCTTGCTGAAACTGCTGCCGATACTGGTTCGGGGACAGTTCGGTGTGTTGACGGAACAGGCGCGCAAAGAAGCTCGCGTCGTCGTAACCGACCTCATAGCTGATGGTCTTGATGCTCTTGCGGCTGCCGGACAGCAAGCCCTTGGCTGTTTCGATGCGCAGGCGTTGCAGGTAATGCAGGGGCTTGTCGCCGGTCGCGGTCTGGAAGCGGCGCATGAAGTTGCGAATGCTCATGCCATGTTCGCGGGCCACGTCTTCAAAACGGAATTTGTCGGCGAAATGGTCTTCGAGCCAGTGCTGGATCTGCAGGATGATCACGTCCTGGTGCAGCTTCTGCCCACCAAAACCGATGCGCCCCGGTGAATAGCTGCGCTGGACTTCATACAGAATGTCCCGCGCCACGGCTTGCGATACGTTGGCGCCGCAGAAGCGCTCGATCAGGTAGATGTAGAGGTCGCAGGCCGAGGTGGTGCCGCCAGCGCAATACAGGTTGTCGGCGTCGGTCAGGTGTTTGTCCTGATTGAGCTGAACCTGTGGAAAGCGCTCGGCGAAAGCGTTGAAGAAACGCCAGTAAGTGGTCGCTTCCTTGCCGTTGAGCAGGCCCGCCTCTGCGAGCCAGAACACCCCGGTCGCTTCGCCGCACAACACCGCGCCGCGAGCATGTTGCTCGCGTAGCCATGGCAGGACCTGTGGATAACGTTTGCAGAGGGTGTCGAAGTCGTCCCAGAAGGCAGGGAGGATGATGACATCGGCATTTTCCAGGCCGCCGTCCACTGGAATGATCACATCGCTGAAGCTGTTCACCGGTTTGCCATCGGGGCTGACCAGACGGGTTTCGAAGGTCGGCGTCAGGCCCTGGCCCAGCTGTTTTCCATAGCGCAGGCTGGCCAGATGGAAGAAATCCTTGGCTTGCATGAGGGTGGAAGCGAAAACCCGGTCGATCGCCAGGATGCTGACGCGCCGCAGGGGCGTGGAGACTTGCTTAGACATAATTCAACTTTATTTTTATAAGGGAAAGTGGTCATCAAACGGCTGGATCGTCTTATTTTTTGTCGGATGTGTCCAGTGTCCTGTGTCGGACGCGAGGCTTAGTCTCTGGAGGTCAAGTCCTCTAACAATAACGACAGGTGCCGCATGATCCCCAGAACCTTGTTCAGTTCCGAGCACGAACTCTTTCGCGACAGCGTGCGAACGTTCCTCGAAAAAGAAGCCGTGCCGTTCCATGCACAATGGGAAAAACAAGGCTTTATCGACCGCAAGCTCTGGAATAAAGCGGGGGAGGCGGGGATGCTGTGCTCGCACTTGCCGGAGGAATACGGCGGGCTGGGGGCCGACTTTTTGTACAGCGCAGTGGTGATCGAAGAGGTCGGGCGCCTGGGGTTGACCGGGATCGGTTTTTCCCTGCATTCGGACATCGTGGCGCCGTATATCCTGCATTACGGCAGTGAAGCGCTGAAGCACAAATACCTGCCAAAACTGGTGTCGGGCGAGATGGTCACGGCGATCGCCATGACCGAGCCGGGTGCCGGTTCCGACCTGCAAGGGGTAAAGACCACGGCGGTGCTGGATGGCGACGAGTACGTCATCAATGGGTCGAAAACCTTCATCACCAACGGCTTTCTGGCGGACCTGGTGATTGTCGTGGCCAAGACTGATCCAAAGGCCGGGGCGAAGGGCACCAGCCTGTTTCTGGTGGAGGCCGACACACCGGGTTTTGACAAGGGCAAGCGTCTGGAAAAGGTCGGGATGAAGGCTCAGGACACGTCGGAGCTGTTCTTCCAGGACGTTCGTGTCCCCAAGGAAAACCTGCTGGGACAGGCCGGTATGGGCTTCGCTTACCTGATGCAGGAACTGCCGCAAGAACGCCTCACCGTGGCCGTCGGCGGGCTTGCGTCCGCTGAAGCTGCGTTGCAATGGACGCTGGACTACACTCGCGAGCGCAAGGCGTTTGGCAAGGCGATTGCCGACTTCCAGAACACACGCTTCAAGCTGGCGGAGATGGCCACCGAGATCCAGATTGGCCGGGTTTTCGTCGACCGCTGCCTGGAGTTGCACCTGCAAGGCAAACTGGATGTGCCGACAGCGGCGATGGCTAAGTATTGGGGCACGGACCTGCAATGCAAGGTGCTCGACGAATGCGTGCAGTTGCATGGCGGCTACGGCTTCATGTGGGAATACCCGATTGCCCGGGCGTGGGCAGATGCGCGAGTGCAGCGGATTTATGCCGGCACCAACGAGATCATGAAAGAGATTATTGCGCGGTCGCTTTGATCTTGCGGTGATTGTCAGACCGCCATCGTCGGAACGCCGCCCGGAGCAGGCTCACTCCTACAGGGATTGTGCAAAACCTGTAGGAGTGAGCCTGCTCGCGATTGGATCTATGAATCCATCAAGGCGCCGGGTTCGGGTGATCCTTGTGGATCGCCTCAATCCCCTCCAGCACTTCATCCGACAGCTTCAGCTCGAAGCTGGCGATATTGCTCTCCAGTTGTTCCATCGTCGTCGCGCCAATGATGTTGCTGGTGACGAACGGTTGCTGGGTCACGAATGCCAATGCCATCTGCGCCGGGTCCAGACCGTGTTCACGGGCCAGGGCGACGTAACGGCTGCACGCTGCTTCCGATTGTGGATTGAAATAGCGGCTGAAGCGGCTGTAGAGGCTCAGGCGGCCTTTCGGTGGGCGCGCGCCACCTTCGTACTTGCCCGAGAGAAAACCGAACGCCAGCGGCGAATAAGCGAGCAGGCCGCATTGTTCGCGAATGGCGATTTCTGCCAGGCCGACTTCAAAGCTGCGGTTGAGCAGGTTGTACGGGTTCTGGATCGACACAGCACGAGGCCAGCCGCGGGCTTCGGCCAGGGCGAGGAAGCGCATGGTGCCCCATGGCGTTTCGTTGGACAGGCCGATGTGGCGGATCTTGCCGGCCTTGACCTGCTCGTCCAGCGCTTCGAGGGTGTCTTCCAGCGGCGTGAGATTGGCTTCGCTCTTGTGTTTGTAGCCCAATTGGCCGAAGAAATTGGTGCTGCGTTCGGGCCAGTGCAGTTGATACAGATCGATGTAGTCGGTTTGCAAGCGCTTGAGGCTGGCATCTACGGCTTCTGTGATGTGCTGGCGGTTGTGGCGCAGGTTCTTGTCGCGGATGTAATCGATGGTGTTGCCGGGGCCGGCGATCTTGCTGGCGAGGATCCAGTCGGCGCGATCACCGCGACTTTTGAAGTAATTGCCGATGTAGCGTTCGGTGGTGGCGTAGGTTTCGGCCTTGGGTGGCACCGGGTACATTTCGGCGGTGTCGATGAAATTGATCCCGGCATTTTTGGCCCGTTCAATCTGGGCGAAGGCTTCAGCTTCACTGTTTTGCTCGCCCCAGGTCATGGTTCCGAGGCAGATGGCACTCACATTCAGATTGGTTCGGCCTAGCTGGCGATAGTCCATCGGGTGCTCCTTGAGCAAAACAATCATAAAAGCAGGTTGAATTATTTTTCGCAATCTGCATAATTGCGCACCTCTTTCTGCAGTGGAAGTGATGCGCCGCCGCCGAAGAATCTTGCCGTTGAACGGACGCGCCGACCCGAGCCCCCGAAAGCGTCTGTATCCGGCTGCCTTTGACTTGTCAAAGTACGCACTATTCAGTAAGATCCGCCGTCTAATTTACAGGGCGGCCCCTGAGGCTATAAAGAATGAAAACTTTTACTGCTAAACCGGAAACAGTACAGCGCGACTGGTTTGTCGTCGACGCTGCAGGTCAGACCCTGGGTCGTCTGGCCACCGAAATCGCGAGCCGTCTGCGTGGCAAGCATAAAGCTGAGTACACTCCTCACGTTGACACCGGCGATTACATCGTCGTTATCAATGCCGAGCAGATTCGTGTAACCGGTGCTAAAACCACCGACAAAATCTACTACTCCCACTCCGGTTTCCCGGGCGGCATCAAGTCGATCAACTTCGAAAAGCTGATCGCTAAAGCCCCTGAGCGCGTGATCGAGACCGCGGTCAAAGGCATGCTGCCTAAGAACCCGCTGGGTCGCGACATGTATCGTAAGCTGAAAGTCTATGCGGGCGCTGTACACCCTCATACTGCTCAGCAGCCCCAAGAACTGAAGTTTTAACGGAATAGTTCATTATGTCGGCGACTCAAAATTACGGCACTGGCCGTCGCAAGACCGCAACCGCACGCGTTTTCCTGCGTCCGGGTACTGGTAACATCTCCATCAACAACCGTTCGCTGGATAATTTCTTCGGCCGCGAAACTGCCCGCATGGTAGTTCGTCAGCCGCTGGAATTGACTGAGACTGTCGAGAAGTTCGACATCTACGTCACCGTGATCGGCGGTGGTGTAAGTGGTCAAGCTGGCGCAATCCGCCACGGTATCACTCGCGCTCTGATGCAGTACGACGAAACCCTGCGTGGCGCTCTGCGCAAAGCTGGCTTCGTTACTCGCGATGCTCGTGAAGTTGAACGTAAGAAAGTCGGTCTGCGTAAAGCGCGTAAGCGTCCGCAGTACTCGAAGCGTTAATACGCTTTCACGTTCAAAAAAGAACGCCCAGTTTCCTCACGGAGCTGGGCGTTTTTTTGTGCGTGCGATTATCAAAGAATTGCGCTGTGACAACTTGCCACATCCGTAGAGCCCCTATACTACAAGGCTTGGCAGTGGAGCCCCTCGGTAATTACCTTGTCAGAATTGGGGCTTTTCATTACCATTCGGCAAAATTTTTATAAGCACATAGATTTACTTAGTAGATGCCTGATTTAACAGGCCACAAAGCTGATGGGAGAGGACTGAATGAGCAATGACGGCGTGAATGCAGGCCGGCGTCGCTTCTTGGTAGCAGCCACATCCGTGGTGGGTGCTGCAGGAGCGGTGGGGGCTGCGGTCCCGTTCGTGGGGTCATGGTTTCCCAGTGCCAAGGCGAAAGCCGCAGGTGCACCGGTGAAAGTGAATGTCAGCAAAATCGAGCCAGGCCAGCAGATGATTGCTGAGTGGCGCGGCCAGCCGGTTTTCATTGTCCGCCGTACCGAGGAAATCCTGGGGAACCTGAAAAAGATCGAGGGCCAGCTCTCCGATCCGGATTCCAAGAACTCCACGCAACCTACATATGTTGATCCGGAGCTGCGTTCGATCAAGCCAGAGATTCTGCTGCTGATCGGTATTTGCACGCACCTGGGTTGCTCTCCGACCTTCCGTCCCGAAGTGGCACCCGCTGATCTGGGCAAGGACTGGGTAGGTGGCTATTTCTGCCCTTGCCACGGTTCCCATTACGATCTGGCTGGCCGCGTCTACAAGTCGCAACCTGCGCCTTTGAACCTGCCAGTTCCCCCGCATTCCTATGAGACCAATGACATCATTGTCATTGGCGTCGATACGGAGAAAGCGTGATGAGCAAGTTCATGGATTGGGTTGATGCGCGCTTTCCCGCGACCAAAATGTGGGAAGACCATCTCAGCAAGTACTACGCCCCGAAGAACTTCAACTTCTTCTATTTCTTTGGTTCCCTGGCGCTGCTCGTTCTGGTCAACCAGATCGTCACCGGTGTCTGGCTGACCATGAGCTACACCCCGTCGGCGGAAGAGGCGTTTGCGTCCGTCGAATACATCATGCGCGACGTCGAGTACGGCTCGATCCTGCGTCTGCTGCACTCCACTGGCGCTTCGGCGTTCTTCATCGTGGTCTATCTGCACATGTTCCGTGGCTTGCTCTACGGTTCGTACCAGAAGCCGCGTGAGCTG